>PFPU01000184.1:637-3543 GCA_002793215.1 Flavobacteriales bacterium CG_4_10_14_0_2_um_filter_35_18 | reverse complement strand
AAATACATTTTTTACATTAAATTCTTCAAAAATAGCAGCCCAAATATCAACAGGATTTCCTTTTTTAACATACAACGAAGCATTGTATTTTACCAATTCTATATTGATGTTTTTTAAGGAATCATAAATAAAATTCACCCGTAGATCATCTTTTGACAATTCATTTAAAATAGCTTCATCAAAAATGAATATTGGAAGCACTTTATAATTGGAATTTAACGCATGAAACAAGGCGCAGTTGTCTTCTAATCTTAAATCACGTCGAAACCAAAAAACAGAAACTTCTTCTTTATTCATCTTAAAAATTAAATTCTTTGTTGAATTTCTTTTTGAAAAATGCTATCAAAAACAAACTGGGATACAACATATTAAAAGCGTAAACAGCATCTTCAACAGGAATGGTGAACAATCGGATGTTTAAATTTTCATCATTATTATACCAAACAACTTCATTTTCAATAAAACTGCCGGTTAAAATACCGTTCACCATGAAAAATGGAATTAAAATAATCATAAAGGTAATATAGAACTGAGATAAAATTGCTGTGTTTTTCCACAATGAAAATGCCATCAATAAAATAAAAATACTAAAAGTAACGGTTGTATATTTTTTTGGAAAGGCATAAAACAAGATAAAAATTGCGATAATCAACAAACCTATACTAATATATTTGGTTAATTTATCAGAAAACCTTGTATTCTCAAAAAAATAAATGAAAGCATAATGCGTAAAAATACTTGCGTAAGGAATGCAGACGAAAAATAAAATTTCCTCAATGGGCAAACCCGCTAAATTTAAACCGATGTGATAATCCGGATTGAAGCCCCAAACACCTTGCTGCGTAAAAATAATATCCCAAAAAATAAAAAAAATGCCTACAATAAAAATGGAAAGAAAAACAGATTTCCAAAGTCGAATGAAATGCATTTTTTTTTCAAAACTGTAAGCAAACGGAACAATAAAAGAGGCGATATTTAAAACTAAATAAAGACTCATTATAGGTTGAAGTATTTGTAAGGGACAAATAGCATTCCAAAACATTCTCCTTCTTTTTTGCCTAAATGCTTGTGATGCACCTTATGCGCTTTTCGCAAGCCTGTTAAATAGGGGTTATTTGTTTTTGAAAACCATTTAAAACGCCTGTGAATGAGCACGTCGTGCACCAAAAAATAAGCCAACCCATATAATAAGATTCCCAAACCGATAAAAAATTTATAGTTTAAGCCACCTTCCAAGCCAAGATAAAACAGCACGATGCTGGGAATCGCAAAAATGACGAAAAACACGTCATTCCGTTCAAACCAATGTTGATATCTGGGCTGGTGATGGTCTTCGTGAAAATACCACAAAAATCCGTGCATCACAAATTTATGCGTTAACCAAGTCACGCATTCCATCAATAAAAACGTAAAAATTGTAACCAGAAAAAAAATCATATTTTAGCTAACAAAAGTTTTATTTGCGTTCCTTGATTTGGAGTTAATTTTTTTACTATCAGCATATTATTTAATATTTTAATTTTAAAATCCTTATTTAAATCAGCTTTTTCAATACCTTTTACAATTACCGAAAAATCTTCATCAATATTGGCGTGGTAGTTTAAAAAATCAGGAATTTGATTTTGAAAAACAAAGCGCAAATACCTCATTTCTAGGTTCATTTTATAATTTTTAATACAGTTATCTAAAACCAATTTTCCTTTTTTAAAATAGCTATACTTGGTTAAGGGAAATTTTGCATACCTTGATTTCATTAACAGCATTGCCCCAAAATAGGCTTTTGATTCAGCATTATTTTCTTTTTCTAATAAGTTTAAATATAAATCAGCTTCCTTTAAAGACTTAATTTGTGGAAATTGATTTCTAATATCATCTAAAACAGATGCAAAAAGGGAGTTAGTAATGAAGAGGAAAATGATTAGTTTCATTCAGTAAAATTACATCAAATTTAGTTTAAAAACGACAAATGAACGTGCCAGTAAACTAATTTTAACTGGATTAGAAATTCTGATTCGCGTGTTCAATATTTTTTCTGAGGGTGTTTTTTTTAGTCTCTTTAACAAACCTTTGTAATAAATATAGGCCGTATAAACCCCAAACTTTGCTTCAATGGGCAATAATTTAATGCCTTTATAGGCTTCCTTAAAATCATGTTCTATCTCTTCAATAATTTTATTTTTAGAATTTAAATCTAATGATTTTAAATTGATTTCGGGAAAATAAGAGCGGTTTAATAGCTCATAATCATCTTTTAAATCGCGCAAAAAATTTACCTTTTGAAAGGCCGAACCCAAGCTCATGGCATAATTTTTAAGTTTTTCATACTTATCATTATCGCCATCAACAAAAACCTTTAAACACATCAATCCAACAACATCGGCCGATCCATAAATATATGAATTGTATTCTTCTTTGGTGTTATATTTAGTTTTATTTAAATCCAGTTTCATACTTTTTAAAAAGGTCTGAATTAACACGTCATCTATATTATATTTTTTTACCGTTAATTGAAAGCCATTTAAAATCGGGTTCAAACTGATTCCGGTTTTGTAGGCTTTATTATAATCATGCTCAAACTCGTTTATCAAGTCATTTTTATCATAATCGTGAAATGAATCTACAATTTCGTCGGCAAACCTCACAAAGGCATAAATGCTAAAAATGGCTTCCCTAATTTTAGGTGATAGCATTTTTACCGCTAATGAAAAAGAGGTGCTGTATTTTTTGGTAACAATTTTGCTACAATTAAATGAAGTTTCATCAAAAAGTTGTTTCATTTTATAAACGGCTTTTCATTAATAATTCTGACACAATTTTTCCAGATATAATTGCTGGAGGAACGCCGGGACCGGGAACGGTTAATTGCCCCGTAAAAAATAAATTCTTCACTTTTTTGCTTTGGATTT
>PFPU01000184.1:0-477 GCA_002793215.1 Flavobacteriales bacterium CG_4_10_14_0_2_um_filter_35_18 | reverse complement strand
AATTTTCAAGAAATATTCTTCGCGTATTTCGGGGATATCGCTTAATCCTGGGGCAATTGGAATTAAAAAAGTAGCCGCTTCATGAGCATCTGGAGCAAAACTACTGTCAGTCATGCTTGGAAAACTTCCATAAAACAGTGGATTTTTTGGCCATTGTGGCCTGTCATAAATCTCAACAGCATGCTGGTCAAAATTTGAATCAAAAAACAAGGTATGGTGCGAAACGTTTTTTAGCTTTTTGCTGAAGCCAACATAGAACAACAAAGCCGAAGGCGCAAAAGTTTTTCTATTCCAATATTTTTCAGAATACATTCGGTATTGTTCATCTAACAAGGTTTCTGAATGGTGATAATCTACGCCGCTCACCACAAAATCGGCTGTCATAAACTGCTCATTTACCTGAACACCTTTAACAATGCCATTTTCAACAACAATTTTTGTAACATTTTGATTGGTTTCAATTTTAACACCTAGTTG
>PFPU01000005.1 GCA_002793215.1 Flavobacteriales bacterium CG_4_10_14_0_2_um_filter_35_18 | reverse complement strand
AATCTATTAAATATCAATATCAATACACCAACTATTAAACATAAAATAAAGTTCCTATAAATCAAATTAGCACGCCTACTTAAGTTACTTATTCTAAATTAAATGGCTGAATTTTAATAGTAAATGGAAACTTCTATACGTTTTAATTAATTAAATATTTTAGTCCATTTTTAAAACTTTAACAGTAATTATTTTTTTGGTGTTTTTATTTTTTAAAAAAAATTCACAACTAATTGTTATTAAATGCTTTACAATTTTATTTTTAATCATTTTTTTCTTTAAAAAAGATTCCTAAGATGACATCAAATTTTAAAAAATACCAGATTTTACTAATGACAAATTAAATTTATGACACTAATTTTACAATGTATTATAAACAAGTATTTTAATCCCTTAAAATCTATGTATTATGAAAACAACTTTAAAATATTATCTAATTTTACTTTCAATACCACTTATAGCAATAGCATTTATGGCTCAAAGTGGCGGTGCAACTAGTGGTGGTGCAACAGGTTCGCCGGGAGATGTGGCGGGCGCCCCTAGTGGTGCATCGGGTGATTGCTTGATGTGTCATGCAAATTCAGGGAATTACAATACGGGTTTAGAAATTATAATCACACCTACGCCAACAAATGGTTACGCCTTAGGACAAACTTATGCCATTACCGTTAATCAAACTTCAACCGGTGCTTCAGAGCATGGTTTTCAAATTACCGCCGAAAATTCGGTGGCTTCAAAAGCGGGTACTTTTGCCGTTACAGATGCCGTTCACACACAAGTACAATCTTTTAATCACTACGTTACTCATACAAAAGCAGGTGATGATGAAATTTCTTGGAGTTTTAATTGGACCGCACCACTAACCGATAATGGTATCATTACATTTTATGCAGCAACAATAGCCGGAAACCCTAATGGCAACGGCACTACAACTACCAACTCACAAATGGCAACGGCAACTTATTTAATTGGAGGTGTTTTAGGCATCAATCAATCTAAATTATTAGGTTTTAGTATGTTTCCAAATCCTAGTAATGGTCAAGTAACTTTGCAATTGCCTACCGATACCAACCAAGCAAAAGTGAGTGTTTTTGATTATTTAGGTAAATTACTGATGCAAAAATCTGTTAGTTCTTTAAACAACACAATTGATGTTTCAAATTTAAATTCCGGAATTTATTTTGTTAGAATTGAAACCGATACAAAAGTCGGTACTAAAAAATTAATCCTTAGATAATCAATCAGCTAATATTTAAACAAGCTCTCGACATCTAGAGCTTGTTTTATTTTAACCTAAAAACAGATTGTTTTTTTAATAATTATTCTAAATTAAATCAATAATTCCCTTGATAAATTGCTTTTAATATGAATTTTAAAGTAACTATTTAATTTATTTTTATATTTGATTGTTTTATTTAAGTAAAATTGAGGTGATTTAAAATTACTAGTTTTTACTAATGTATTTTTTTTTATTGTTTAATACCTTGCTGTCCTATTAACAAGACTAAAAGAAAAACCCTTAAAAATCAAAAACCATGAAAAAACACATCCCCTTTTATCTCAGCTTATTTGCAGCACCTTTTATGGCATTTCTATTATTATCTAATGGCAACGGCGCTTCCTTTATCGGCGTTACCGGATCTCCAGGTGATATGGGCAGAACCTGTACCGCCTGTCATGTAGGAGCTGATTTGGTTACAACTTATGATTTATCTTTAAATGTTACCACTAATATCCCTCAAGGTGGCTACGTAAAAGGTACAACTTATCAAATAACCATTACACCAACAGCTTCGAGTGGCGCAACAGAATTCGGATTTCAAATAACAGCCGAAAATGCCTTAGCTTCAAAAGTTGGTGTATTTACCTCAACAGATGCCAACACTTGGACAGACTTTCTTGGTAAATACCTTACACATACATTTGTAGGACACGAACACATTACAAATTGGACTTTTAATTGGACTGCCCCTGCTACCGATGTTGGTGATGTTACTTTTTATATAGCAGGTGTTACGGGAGTAGAAAATGTTAGTGGTGGCACTACAACGATTGGAACCGAAATGAAATTAGCTACCTATCATGTAGGAGGCGTTTTAGGCATTAACGAAGCACAATTATTAAATTTTAGTATGTTTCCAAACCCTAGCGACGGACAAGTAACTTTGCAATTACCGTCTGATGCCAATCAAGCAAAGGTGCGTATTTTTGACTATTTAGGAAAAACCCTATTGCAAAAATCGATAAATAAATCTAATAACACTTTAGATATTAGTAATTTAACAGCAGGAATCTACTTTGTGAGAATTCAAACAGATTCTAAAGTTGGAACAAAAAAATTGATTGTAAGATGATTAGTAAATTTTAGTAAGTTAAATTGAAAGAGACCTCAAAAAAAGGTCTCTTTTTTTTTAAACTAGATACAAATAGTAAGTTTAGATAAATAATACGGATCAAATTGTAAGGTTATAAAATATATTCCGACCATCCCACCAATATAAATTAAAGTTATTATGAAAAAAAACTACATTGTAACCCTCTCATGCTTCTTTTTTTTATCTTTTCATTTAACCATAATTAGCCAAATTCGCTTTACAAAAGTTGATCCTGTAACCGATATCATAACCATTCATAATTTTGGTAATACTATGATTGATGTTTCAAATTATCAAATTTGTAAAAAATTTCAATACAAAGCATTAAACCAGCTTACGTTAAATTCAGGCACTCTTATTTTGCAAGCCGGTAGTGATGTAACTTTAAGTAATGCTTCACTAGATGTAACAAATTCTGATTTAGGTTTATATCAAGATTCAAATTTTACATCTACAACTTCAATGTTAGATTTTTTACAATGGGGTTCAAGTGGTAACGGAAGAGAATCGGTCGCTAATGCAAAAGGTATTTGGACTACCGGTAATTTTATTGCAACTACAGGCCCTTATTTTTATCATGGTAATGGTGCTGAAAATGGTTTGCCTTTTTGGAATAACAGCGTTCTTAGCATTGAAGATGTAACATTTTCAAATCAAACATTTATATACCCAAATCCCGTAAACACTAACCTAAACATTAAAAACAATGCGAATCAAAAAATTTTAAAAGCTGAATTGTTTGATATTTTAGGTAAACGTGTTTTAATGTCGAATAGTTCAACAACTTCAATTAGTTCCTTAAATTTAAAAAATGTAGTAAAAGGTGTTTATTTTATCCGTTTAACGAGCAATCTTGGTTCAATGAGCTACAAAAAGGTAATTGTTGAATAAAATTCTTAACTGGATATTAGCGCAATCTAAAAATCATTAGAATGTTGATAAGCCCCAATATCAGGATTTTGAGTTCTGTCTATTCCCAAAATATCAAAAGGAACCTGTAACGCTCCGTTGGCATTAGCTTTATTAATAACATCGGCATCCTTGCCAATAATTAATTGATTGGTAACCACGTCCTTAAATTTAGCCTCGCCATTAAGGATATTTTGATTAAAAAATGTAGTATTATTAAAATCGTATAAGGGGTTTGAAATGAATGTTTTATTAAGGTCATTAAATTTTATCAAATTGCTTTCAAATTGATAATTGAACGCGCTGCCATCCTTTTTATCTAAAACCATTTCAATATTTTGATTGCCATCGATCATACAATTGATAAATAGCGCTTGGTTTAAATCTCTAGTTTGGAACGTTTCAGCACCATTAGCCTCCCTAAAACTAAAAAAATTATTGATAAGTAAGGTTGGAAATTGTCTAAAACCACTCGTATAAAAATTGGCAAACGTACAATGGGTAAATTTATAAGTTCCTCCAATGGTGCAAGCCAATGATGATTGACCATTATTAGCAATGACCACATTTTCACCTTCAATATTGGTTTCGCGCCCTAAGATTCCAAAATTAGTTGTGTTGTAAATTTCGGTATTTTTAATTGTTAAAGTCGGAGACGTATTGCCACTAATTGAATCAACTAAAATGCCAATGATGCTATTTTTAATTTGGGCGTTAGTTATGTCGTTATCTTTACTTCCGGCTCTCAGCCAAATTGTTCCCCACTGACCAGCGGTATTTTTGAAGGAAGGCTCTAGCCGATCACTTTGAAAAACAACTTTATTATTAAGACTTCCAGTGACTTTTAAACTCGCATTTTTGCTGACAATGATGCCGGAATTTTCATGAAAATGAAGTTGAACGCCTTGATTTATTGTTAAAGTCGCATTTTCTGGAACACCGAGATATCCATAAATAACATAAGGTTTATCATCTGTAAAAGTTGTATTTCCGTTAAGAAAAAAACCGTTAACTTGAATAGGCGCGCCCTTTTCGTCAATTCCAAGTGTGATGGTTTCTTTAATACCATTGGCATCACGCGAAGGAAATAAAAAATGGGCATCTTGAACCAACGTTACCAAATTGACCGCTTGTGCATTGTTTCCCGAATCAAATAAAATTTTGTCGGTATAAAGAGGATTTGTAACCGCATTAAAATCGATGGTAGCTTCTACAAAAACAAAAATGCTATCATGTGCCAAGATGTCTATATTTTGAAAATCTTGACCAGCAACACCATCAATATTTAATCTGTAAAATGAGGTTGCGCCGCGCTCTAAAGCAATTTTAGAAATGGTAATGGCTTGATTGCTTTTATTATAAACCTTAAATTGTCGCGTGCTTGAACCAATATTAGTAAAAATAGTGTCTAAAAATATGGTGTCTTTAGAAAAAGTGAGCTTGCCAGAACTTAAAACCGTACTAAAATCCTTTCGACAAGCAGTATAAAAAAATACAAATAATAAGCTAAGACTAAAGATAAAGCGACGTTTTAAACAATTCATAAAAAGCTGATTAGTAGAATTAACAACGTTATTTTTTTATAAAAATTTCAATTTCAAATAATTTATCCCAATTTTTTCCGGTAACAAAAATTCGTTTGGCGTTTTTATCATAAGCAATGCCGTTTAAAACAGAGCCATCATCAACTTTTTTCACCAACTTATCTAAACCTTCAAAATCAATAATTCCTTCAATCGTTCCGTTGGATGGGTTGATGATAAGAATGGTGTTTTTTTGCCAAACATTGGCATAAATTTTTCCATTGATATATTCAAGTTCATTTAACTCTTCAACTTTTCGGGTATTGGTATAAGCTTCAATGAAATGGGTTTCACTTTGTGTTTTTGGGTCTAAAAACCAAATTCGTTCTGTTCCATCCGATTTTACCAATTCACTTTCATTATGAGTAAGCCCCCAACCTTCAAGGCTTTGACCATAAGGGAAGGTTTTTATCAACGAAAAGTCATTTAAATTAAAAATAAAGCCTATTTTCTTTTTCCAAGATAAATTGAAAAGTTTTGAGTCAAAAATAGTGAGTCCTTCTCCAAAATATTGTTTATCTAAATCTTTATTTTGCAAAACCTTACCTGTTTTTAAATCCACTTTTCTAATGCTAGACTTGCCATATTGACCAGTGCTTTCATATAAAAATCCATTATAATATTCCAGCCCTTGTGTAAAAGCCGATGCATCGTGAGGATAGGTGTTCACTATTTTATAACCATAGATTGTGGGTGTAACGCTTGCCAAAAAATAAATGGTATTGGTTAATTCTTTTTGTTTGGTATGGTAAAAAACCCGTGCTTTAATGGCGTGTTTACCTAGTTTTTGAGTTGAAATATCAATTGCTTCAACATTGCTAAACCTAATGCCATCAATAAAATAAGCGACAGAATCAATTGGAAGTTTATTTTTTTCGGTTACACTGATGTTTAAGGGTGTATTGACAGTTATTTTATCGGGTGTATTTAATTTTAAACGGTACTTATCGCCACAAGAACCCAGGGAAAACAAAATAATAAAGGCAACAAAAAATGGTAATTTTTTCATATTGAAAAACACTAATTTAAATTTAATGCAAAATAAGTATTTTAATTGTTTGAAAATAGAAAAATATCGTTAAATTTGCACACTCAAAAATAGCCTAGCTATAATTGATTGACAAACGAAAGTAACAGATTTTGAATTACAATCATAACAAATTGTACTTTAATAATAATATAAATTATTTAAAATGAGAAAAGGAATACATCCAGAAAATTATAGAGTGGTAGCATTTAAAGACATGTCAAATGGCGATGTTTTTTTAAACCGTTCAACCGCAAAATCAAATGAAACTATTGATTTTGAAGGCACTTCTTATCCATTAATCAAATTAGAAATTTCAAGAACTTCTCATCCTTATTTTACAGGCAAAACTAAATTAGTTGACACCGCCGGTAGAATTGACAAGTTCAAAACAAAATATGCTAAGTTTAGCAAATAATATTTAAGCATCACCACATAAAAAGCCCTCGATTATTTGATAATCGAGGGCTTTTTTATGCATTAAATTTAACTTTATTAAATCTTTTTTAATTGTTGTTTTAGTAGTTTTACTTGCTCTGCCATCATATTGTGTTTGTCTAATTTTTTGGCTTCGGCAAGCAATAAAGTCGCTTCACGTTTTCGGCGTTTGGTCATAGCGATGCCTGCCAATTGCAATTTTGCCATCGCTTTATCATGGTTCATTGATAACCCGATGGTTAAGGCTTTTTTAAACAATTTTTCGGCTTGCGAAATATTGGTTTGCGACAGCATTAATCCTTGTAAAAAGTAATAATAACCTTCTTGGGTTTTAATCAAGGCGCTTTTTGGGTTTTTAATTCTTGCAAGCCATTTGCCTGCACCGGCAAAATCTTGTTTGCGCAATCTTAAAAAAGCTAAAAGCAGTATTTCATTCTTAAAATAGAAAAAAATAAATATTCCCGAAAGCAATACCAACGAAATACCATTCATAATATGCGCGGCTGCAAATTGCATAACCGCCCAAACAATAATGACGGTAGTAATAACTAATTTTATGTATTTATTAAACATCTTTAATCTTGATTTTTAAAGTATTTTTTATATTTATAAGCCGCCAATATACTCACAATGGTTGCCACCGATAGTGAATAATAAATGCTCATTGGAATGGGTGCTGATTCGCCTGCGGCATAAGAATGTAACCCTGATAATAAATGGTTTACACCTAAATAGGTCATTAATATAGAGGTGAAAGCAAACACCGATAAAATGTTAAAGGCTAATCTGCCTCTTAAACCGGGAACTAAACGCGCATGAAGTACAAAGGCGTAAATCATAATGCTGATTAATGCCCAAACTTCTTTTGGATCCCAGCCCCAATAGCGACCCCAGCTCTCATTTGCCCACATTCCGCCTAAAAAGTTTCCAATGGTAATCATCACTAAACCAACTGTTAGCGACATTTCGTTGATAATGGTTAGTTCTTTAATGATTTTATCGATTTTGGTTTTATTGTTTTTATTTACAACTGCAAATAATAACAATGAGATAAATCCTAAAATTAGCCCTAGGGTAAAGGGTCCATAGCTCGCAACAATAATGGCAACGTGAATCATGAGCCAATAAGAGTCTAAAACGGGCACGAGGTTACCTATAGATGGATCCATCCAATTCCAATGGGCAATCATCAAAATCATTGAAGTAACAAATGCTGTTGCAGCGATGGTTAAGGTAGATTTTCGTCCAAAAATAAGTCCGAATAACATTGTTGCCCAAGCCACATAAATCATTGATTCATAAGCATTACTCCAAGGAGCATGACCGCTAATATACCATCTTACAATTAATCCTAAGGTGTGATATAAAAACAATAACAAAACACTTAAAGCGCTAAGTTTAATCAGCATTTTAACAACTCTGCCATCTTTAAAGATTTGGAAAATCACAAATAAAAACATTAAAGTGCCTGCCAACATATATTTCCAGAACAATCCTTTAAAAATATCATATTTATTGTAAAATAATTCCATACTGATTTTGCGTTCAGATGGCATCACTTTGCTACCGTATTTTTGTTGAAATTTAGTAATGCTCTTTAAAAGTAAATCGACATTTGAATACTGATTAGTACTTTTTGCTTTGTTGAGTTCTTGTGCATAAAATGGAATGGCACTAGCTATAAACAGAGAATCCTGACCTTTAAAACCAGCGGTTGCTATTTCGGTAAACGAAAACCATTTATTATTTTCATCATTTGGCAAGGGAAAAAATTTAAAAATAGACCCATTGATGACATTATATAATAAATTAATACGTTGATCTACCTCAATTACACTTTGTTCAAATTTGCTCTTAACTTTTTGTTTTGCAGCATCTTCTACATAAGGTAAGATTTTGTATTTGTCATTTTGGTCAAAGAAATCTACAAATCGTGCAAATTTTTGATCTTTTGGAATGTTTATAATATCTCTTAACTTAGTGTTATCGGGTTTAATATAAATAAATGGCACATAATACCATGCTCCCGGATTGGTTATCATTGATACCATCACCTGATCGGGATTTAAATCTGCATAGTTTTCATGTTTGCTAACTTTGCGCATCAATTCCGATGCAAAAGTGTTCACCGGCAACATTCTTCCGCCCGCATCTTGAACAACCAAACGACCAAATTTTTCGGCTTGAATTGCATCAACAGACGAAGCTTTTATAACAGAATCTAAGGTTGTTGCGCTCGGCATTTCCATTTGGCTAAAGCCATTTAATCCTATTAAAAGGGCAACAATTACTGTTAATTTTTTGTTTTTTAATTTTGATAAATTTTCTTTTAATGAGGCAAAGCGTGTTTTTTTGGCAAAGAAAATACTAATTAAGCCAAAGTATAAAAAAGAATACCCAATATAGGTTACGGTTGTTCCCCAAAAATCGTGGTTTACCGAAAGTCTAGTTTCTTCATAATTTGAAGTGATGTCATAAGATGCTTGAAAAAATTTATAACCTTTATAGTTCAAAATGTGATTCATATATATTCTAAAATCAAATATTTTGTCTTTATCAATTACCGTAACTTCACTAGCATAAGATTTTGGACTCATAGAACCAGGGTAACGATCTAATTGAAAATCTCTTAGTTTTATTGAAAAAGGCACTTCAATTTGTTTTGCGCCATAGTTTAATCGAATGTTTAAGCCTCCAAGACTTACTACTTTTGGACTTTCTAAATAATATTTGCCACCGCGAAGTTTAATATTTTGTGTTTTATCATTAACGGTTACGGCTAATTCGAGCAAATCTTGAGGAAACTGATTTTTATTACCACTCACCTCTTTTGCAATTCCTTTTAAAGGTGGCTCTGGAACCACAAATCGCAATTCACCAAAGGTGTAGAGCGAGCGCAACTGAAAATCTTGAAGGCTATCTTTTACAATTTTGCCCATAAACTTATCTGCCATGCGCATAAAATCGCCATCTAAAGGAGTCGAAATTTTAAGTGAACCGTCGGCTTGAGTAGTAAAATTAATAGCGCCTTCGGTAAACTGATTAAAAGAAATTGCACCGCCATTTACATTAATTAGCTCGCCATTTTTAATAAAATGGTCTTGACGTGCGCCACTACCCGATTCTACCAAATGTAAATAATAATCGCCCGTTTGTGAGGGTTCAATTATTTGACTTGCATTTGCCACATAATTTACATAGGCAATTTTTATGGGAATTCCTTTAAAATCGGACTTAATTTCAAAATCATTACTTCCTATTTTAGATAAAAGCATCGGTTTATAAATCGGAGACTTTTGTTCTTTGTTATCGTCAATTTGAACTTCTAAATAAATTTTATCTGATAGCATTAAATTTGACGATTCGCCTTCTTTTATAGGCATCATTCCCTCAAAACTGATATATCTTGTTATGCCTGCGCCAATGATTATAAAAATAAACGATAGGTGAAACATCAAAACCCATATCTTTTCTTTTCGTAGTAACCGGTATTTAGGAATGTTGTAAATAAAATTGATTACAAAAATCAACATAATGGCTTCAAACCACCAAGCTTTATAAACTACCGCCATTGCTGTTGGTGTGCCATAATCATTTTCTATAAATGTGGCTGCCGCCATAGCACTCGCAAAAACGAGAAATAAAATAGCTGTTAATCTTGTAGAGGCTATAATCTCAAGGATTTTTTTCATTTTTTTTATATTAATTAGTAGTGTGTAAATTTAAGTCTTATTTATATATAAAAACAGTTTAAAAACCAGATACCCTAATTTTTATTTAAAATTTAATAAACTGATTTTATTGTGTTATTTTTCAATGTGTTAAAATAATATATTTAAGTGTTATAACATCCCTAAATGCGCAATTACCCCCTATAAATAATGCCTTAAAATTAGTTTAAAAAAAATAATTGTTATTGTGTTTTGAAAACAAATAGTTAAGATGTTTTAGTTTTGAATTTCCACTGCAAAAGTACGGCGCTAAAACTCATCAACTACTGATTTTTATCAACTTTCAAATCAATTGAGCCTTTTTTAAAAAACACTTTTTAAATTCGCTTATTTCAATTAGTTTTGTATCAAATTTAAAATCGATGTCCATTCATTTTTTATTTTTAGCTTTTAAAAATATCTTTTTAAACCTTAAAAGACGGGATCATTTCTGCAATTAAACCCGTCCCTATTTTTATCAATTTTATTTTTTTAACCGTTGGATTTGCTATTGGCAATCTGACTTCAAAAAACACCTTATTATGAATTTACCCTACGCCGAACCCTATAAAATAAAAATGGTAGAAGCCATAAAACGTTCTACTAAAAACCAACGCCTACAATGGATTAAAGAGGCAAATTATAATCTTTTTAACCTCACTTCCGATCAAGTTTTTATAGACTTACTCACCGATTCGGGGACGGGCGCAATGAGCGACCACCAATGGGCTGAAATGATGATTGGCGACGAGAGTTACGCAGGCTCTTCTTCTTACTTCAAACTTAAAAATACCGTTCAACGCCTTACCGGATTTACCTATTTTTTACCAACCCATCAAGGACGTGCTGCCGAAAACGTGTTGTTCTCGGCGCTGGTTAAGGCGGGCGATGTGGTTCCGGGGAACTCGCATTTTGACACCACAAAAGGTCATATTGAATTCCGACAAGCAAAAGCCATAGATTGCACTATTGACGAGGCTTTTGACACGAGCAATTTACATCCGTTTAAGGGAAATGTAAACCTCAATAAATTAGAAACCGTTTTTAAAACTTATCCAAAAGAAACCATTCCGTTTTGCATTGTTACCATTACTTGCAACAGTTCGGGAGGGCAACCTGTAGCTATGGAAAACATTAAAGCCGTTTCGGCCTTGTGCAAAAAATATGGCATTTTGTTGATTTTTGATTCGGCACGGTTTGCCGAAAATGCCTATTTTATTAAAAAACGCGAAGCTGCTTACCGCAATAAAACCATTAAAGAAATTGCCAAAGAATTTTTTAGCTATGGCGATGGTATGACGATGAGTTCTAAAAAAGATGGTTTGGTAAATATGGGTGGCTTTATTGCTTTAAACGATGAAGAAATCTATAAAAAAGCGACTACTTTTAATATTATGTTCGAAGGTTTTATAACTTACGGCGGTATGAATGGCCGTGATATGGGCGCACTTGCCGTGGGTTTAGATGAGGCTACCGAATTTGATTACCTGGAAAGTAGGGTTGAGCAAGTGGCTTATTTAGGACAAAAATTGGTTGAATATGGTGTGCCCGTTCAAAAGCCTTTTGGTGGTCATGCCATCTTTTTAGATGCTAATAAGTTTGTGCCAAACATTCCTCGTGAAGAATATCGCGCTCAAGCTTTAGCTATTGAGTTATACATTGTTGGGGGCATTAGAGGCGTTGAAATTGGTACCATTTTAGCCGATAGAGACCCTAAAACGCGCCAAAATCGTTACCCTGATTTAGAATTGGTAAGACTTGCCATTCCCCGTCGTGTCTATTCAAATAATCACATGGAATATGTGGCGGTAGCTTTAAAAAATATTTACGAGACCCGACAAGAAGCCAAACACGGCTATAAAATTATAGAAGAAGCGCCCATTATGCGTCACTTTACAGTGAAATTAGAAAAAATTTAATCCGCTTAATTTACTTGTTTATTGCTTACATTTGCCTAAAATTTTTAGGTAAATGTTAAGTAATGCATCAAAATACGCTGTAAAAGCAATGCTCTTTTTAATGTTACACGCCACCGATAAAAATAAAATTGGCGCTAAAGTGATAGCTAAAGAGTTAGATATTCCCGAACCGTTTTTAGCTAAACTATTACAACAATTGGTTAGGTCACAATTTTTATCTTCAACTAAAGGCCCAAAAGGCGGATTTTATATCAGTAAAGAAAATGCCCAAAACAATGTTTGTGATATCCTCACGGTAATTGATGGTCAAGAGTTGTTTAATGAATGCTTTATGAAATTGGATAAATGTGATGAACAAAATCCCTGCCCGGTTCATTATATTGTAGCCGACTTTAAAGAGAGCCTCTACAAAAAATTTAAAGCACAAAATTTAAAACAGTTTGCCGAAGAAATTGATGTGAATACTAAATTTTTAGAGGTCAAAACAGACCGTTAAACCTATTTATCTTCCATAAATTCCTTAACGGATATAGGTCCTGCACCAAAAATAAAGAAGATACAAAGCAAAAACAAAACCATTGTTGCCAATTCAAATGATTGTCCGCCCATCATTAATTTAGTGTGCGCATACACAAAAAAAGTGGCGCTAAATAATATAGGTATTTGAATAACAGCACCCAACCTTGTTAAAAAACCGATTCCCAATAAAACACCTCCAATTAAATGCGCAATCGCTACCAACGAAACCCAAACATAGAATTCTTGATTTACACCCAAATCAATGATTGATTCGGGATTTGATAAAATTAACCATCCCCTAATGGTCAAGGCAACGCCTAAAAAAATGCGGATAAGCCCATAAGCTATTCCTGTTTTAGAATCATAAGATGGCAACAAAGAATTGAAAATAGTCATTGTGTTAGAATTTAAAAAGTTAGATTTTCAAATGTATAAAAAATAATAAGACAATTATACAAACTTTATTCGGCAGTACTTTCAATCAAGATTTCTAAAATGTCAATAGCGGCTTTAGCTATTTTAGTGCCAGGGCCAAAAACGCCAACCACGCCCGCCTTGTATAAATATTGATAATCTTGTGCCGGAATTACACCTCCGGCAATAACCATGATATCCGCTCTACCATAATCTGCTAGGGCTTTGATTACTTGTGGTACCAGTGTTTTATGCCCTGCCGCTAAGGACGAAATTCCTAAAATGTGGACATCATTTTCAACTGCTTGTTTTGCCGCTTCGGCCGGTGTTTGAAATAAAGGTCCGATATCAACATCAAAACCTAAATCGGCAAAGCTTGTTGCCACAACTTTTGCGCCCCTATCATGACCGTCCTGTCCCATTTTAGCAATCATAATTCTAGGGCGACGTCCTTCGAGTGCTGCAAATTTATCGGCTAAAGCCTTAGCTTTGCTAAAATCTTTATCGTCTTTTATCGCTTTTTTATACACGCCTGTAATGGAATTTATGGTAGCCTTATACCGTTTAAAAACGAGTTCTAATGCCGAAGAAATCTCACCTAAAGTGGCGCGATTTTCGGCAGCTTCTATTGCCAAAGCTAATAAATTTCCGTTACCCGAAGTGGCACAATCGGTTAATTTTTTTAAACTTAACGCTACGGCTTCGGTGTTTCGAGTTGCTTTTAAAGCCTTTAAGCGTTTTATTTGAGACTCTCTAACGGCATCGTTGTCAACTTCTAAAATTTGGATGGGTTCTTGTTTTGACAAGGTAAAGGCATTAACGCCAATAATTTTATCTTGTCCGCTATCAATTTTTGCTTGTTTGTTAGCCGAAGCTTCCTCAATACGCAATTTTGGGATTCCTTTTTCTATGGCTTTAGTCATGCCGCCAATTTGTTCAACTTCTTCAATCAAATCCCAGGCTTTTTGAGCGATGTCATTGGTGAGTTGTTCCATAAAAAAACTTCCCGCCCAAGGATCAACGGTTTTGGTAATGCCCGTTTCGTATTGTAAATAAAGTTGTGTGTTGCGTGCAATGCGCGCCGAAAAATCGGTTGGCAAGGCGATGGCTTCATCTAAGGCATTGGTATGCAGGCTTTGCGTGCCACCAAGTGCAGCCGATAAAGCTTCAATGCAAGTCCGCGCCACATTGTTAAATGGATCTTGCTCTGTTAAACTCCAACCACTGGTTTGGCAATGGGCTCGCAATGCCATTGATTTTGGATTTTTAGGATTAAATTGTTTTAATAATTTAGCCCATAACAGACGTCCTGCTCTAAGTTTGGCAATTTCTTTAAAATGGTCCATGCCAATGCCCCAAAAAAAGGACAGTCGTGGGGCAAATTCATCGATAGTCATCCCCGATTTTAATCCGGTTCTAACATATTCTAAACCATCCGCCAAGGTATAAGCCAATTCAATTTCGGGTGTTGCACCGGCTTCTTGCATGTGGTAGCCTGAAATGGAAATGCTGTTAAATTTAGGCATGTTTTTGGCTGTAAACTCAAAGATATCCGACACTATTTGCATAGAGGGTTTTGGCGGATAAATGTAGGTGTTGCGCACCATAAACTCTTTTAAAATATCGTTTTGGATGGTGCCTTCGAGCGCATTTAAAGCCACGCCCTGCTCTTTAGCGGCTACAATATAGAAGGCTAAAATGGGCAAAACCGCGCCATTCATGGTCATTGAAACGGACATTTTATCGAGCGGAATTTGATTGAAAAGTATTTTCATATCTTCAACCGAATCAATGGCAACACCGGCTTTGCCAACATCGCCCTGCACGCGTTCGTGATCGGAATCGTAACCGCGGTGTGTGGCCAAATCAAAAGCAACGGATAGGCCTTTTTGCCCCGCTGCTAAATTGCGTTGGTAAAAGGCATTGCTTTCTTCGGCTGTTGAAAATCCGGCGTATTGACGAATGGTCCAAGGGCGCTGCACATACATGGTTGCATGCGGACCGCGCAAAAAAGGCGGCACACCAGCCACAAAATTTTGGTGCTCAAAATTTTTGTGTTTTGTGTTTTGTGTTTTGATATTTAGGCTTATATGTTCTAAATTTTTTCGCATCTTTTGGGCTAAGTAAATTAACAACTGCGTTCTTTAGCTAAGCGTTCTTGTTCTAATGTTTCGGCTAAACGATTTGCAATGATGGGTTGCACCAAGGTTTTACGCGCTTTTATTTTTAAAAAAGGATACAATTGCAAATTGTCTTTCATCAAATCTTGTGGGTTTGGATGTTTGTTGACCCCAATAAATTGCATGCTACCTTCATTGAATTGGACTTGTTCTTTTTGTGCATTTTCTTTTATTTTGCGCTGAATAATGCCTGAAAACAACTGATTTACAAAGCCCCCTTTTTGTTCAATTTCTTTAAACAATTGCAAAGCTTTTTCGGCAATTTGAACCGTAAGTGTTTCAACATAATATGTGCCTTCAACCACATTTTGTGATGCTTTAAAATAACTTTCTTCTTTTAAAATTAACAACTGGTTTCGGGCAATACGCTCGCCAAACTCATTCGATTTGTGATAAATATGGTCGTAAGCTAGATTGCTAACGGCGTTTGCCCCTCCTAAAATAGCGCTCATACATTCGGTTGTGGTGCGTAACATATTTACATTATAGTCGTAAATGGATTTATTCCGCATAGATGGTGAAACGACTAATTCTGGTGTGAAATTGAATTGGTATTCCTTGTTTATAAGATCAAATAAATAGCGAAAAGCGCGCAATTTGGCAATTTCAAAAAAATAATTTCCACCAACGGCAAGGTTTATTTGAATTTTATTATTGACTGGCAATGGCAAAATTCCATCCGCGAAAGCGTTAAAATACTCATTTAAATGTGCTAAAGCATAAGCCACTTGTTGCACACAATTAGCGCCTGCATTTTGATATAAACCCGCATCAACACTCAAGATGCTTACATTTTTTGGGGCGTTTTTAAGATGCTTTGCCAAATACTTAAAATCGTGTTCTTTTGTGCTAAACCAATTTCCTGAGTTGGCAAGATTTCCTATAATATCGGCATTTAAAAAAACGGCATGAGCAGCGGTATTTTTAATGAGACTTGAGCTGAAGGTTTCAGACAAAAAATGTAGCTTAAAATAAAGTGAAATGTTAGTTGGAATGGTGTTATTGCTGAATAATTCATCCACATTAAAAGCCTTGTCGGCTTCAAAAACCAAAGCAGTTGCGCCTCCTTTAAGTGCTTTATTAACTAGTGATTTGGTTTTTTCAATAGCATCAACAAAAATAGCTTGACAGATTTTAGTTGGTGTTTTTGGCATTTCGACCTCTAGATATTGGGTTTGATCTTGATGATAGAATGGATTGATGTTGACGCCTTCGTTTGTTTGTGTGAGTAAAGCTGAATTATAGTCGGCACCATTTAAACCAGATTGGATGTTTTGTTTCCACTGTTTAGCAGCAACGGCATCAAATTCTTGATAAGACAGCTTTTTCATTGTTTATTTTTTTATGGTGTCGAATTCTATGATATAAATTTCTTCACTATCGCGTTTAAAAAAATAGTTTTCACGTCCGTATTTTTCAAGTAAAGTGCTGTCTTTTAATTGTTTTAAAATTGATTTATCTTTATCTATTTCATTTTGAAAGTACTGAATTGATTTTTCGATTTTAGCCTTTTCGTTGTTCAAATCACGGTGCGTTTTATAGGAGCTTTCATCAAAAAAAACCATCCAAAGAATAAATAAAATCAGAATAAGCAAGTATTTATTGCTTATAAACTTTATAATTTTAAGATTTCTAAACTGGCTTAGGGTCATAGTCGTTCATTAATTACCGTTCTAACAATATCAATGGCTACCGTATTATAACGGTCGTTGGGAATGATAATATCGGCAAAGTTTTTAGTTGGTTCTATAAATTGTTGGTGCATGGGTTTTAAGGTGTCTTGATAGCGGGTTAAAACCTCGTTAATATCACGACCACGTTCGGTAATATCTCTTCGCACTCGGCGGATTAGGCGTTCATCAGTATCGGCATGGACAAATATTTTAATATCAAACAAATCGCGTAATTCGGCATTGTTAAAGATGAGGATTCCCTCAACAATAATTACTTTTTTAGGATGCGTAATGTGCACATCTTCGGTGCGGTTATGCGTTATAAATGAATAAATTGGCTGCTCAATTACCTCACCCTTTTTTAAGGCTTTTAAGTGCGCTACCATCAAATCAAAATCGATTGCTTTTGGATGGTCAAAATTAATTTTTGTGCGTTCTTCGTAAGTTAAATTATTGTTTTCTTTATAGTAAGAATCTTGAGAAATAACGGTAACCTCGTCTCTAGGCAATTCGTTTAAAATCTGATTTACAACGGTTGTTTTACCACTACCAGTGCCACCGGCGATTCCTATTATTAACATAAACAAACACTTTAAAGCTGTTTACAAATTTAGTAAAATAAATGGGTAAATTTACAGAGCAAAATTGTTAGTTTTTTTATTCCACAATCCATTTGTGCGAATT
>PFPU01000001.1 GCA_002793215.1 Flavobacteriales bacterium CG_4_10_14_0_2_um_filter_35_18 | reverse complement strand
GTTCCGATACTTATTGAAAATGCCGAAGTAGTTTCAAAATCGTATCCTAAATTTTGGGATGATTTTGAAAGCTTATTTTAACAAGAATTGTTAATGCAAGGTGATTTAAAAATTATTTTTTTAACACTTTCTTTAACATAAGTTTACCAAAAACTTAATATTTTTTTGCATTTCAGTTACTTTCTTTGTTACAAATGACCAAGCGACTAACCGTTCTATTTTTTATCGGATTTTGTGTGCAACTACAATCGCAAATCAAACAAAATTCCATTATTGGAACCATTCATAATGATTCCATTTCGGTTGAAGCTATTCATATCTACAATAAAAACACCCATAAAGGAACCATTAGTAATGAGTATGGTGTTTTTAAAATTCCAGTTAAAGAAAATGATACGCTGGTTTTTGATGGCATTCAATTTCAAAAAAAGGAAATAATTATCACGAGTGAAATGCTTAAGACTAAAAATTTTGATGTTATTTTAAGTCAAAACATCAACGAATTGCAAACAGTTGAAATCAAAAATCACACTTTAACAGGTAGTTTAAATATTGATGCGAGTCAGGTAAAAAAGCCACCTTCGTTTGTTGGTAATGACGCTTTAAATTTTTCGAATATTGATCTGAATGTGGTTGATGATATTGATGAAATGGATAGACGCAAACCACCTGACCCTTATGGGGGAGATTCAAGTCTTAAATTTGTTGGCGGTGTTAATCTATTGGGAATAGTGGGCTTTGTATTAAGTCCAATAACTAATGAAGTTGGTAAAATTGGCCAACATAAACGAAAAACTAAACAAGCTGAAAAAGTCTTTCAATTAAAAGCAATGAACATTACCGACCAGATTAAAAGCGATTTTGGACTTGCTTTTTTTACCGATAAACTTAACATTCCAAGGGAACAAATTGATGCGTTTTTAATTTTTTGTAAATCTAAAAACCTTGCCGGCTTATATTTAAACAATCACAAAATTGAATTGATTGAAGTTTTAATTGAAGAAAGCCAAGCGTTTAAAAAAGAATTTAAAAATTGAAAACAGTTAGTTTGTCATTATTGTGAAGACAGCAACTTATAAAAACCAATTTCAAGGATTCGTTTAGTTTTTGTCTATCACAGCGTTTAAATTCTAATTTTAGGTAAAAAACTTTTAATCAATTAACTACCACTGGTGCGAATAATGGTGCAGATTTGAAATCTTTTTAAAACAAAAAACCCCAACATAAAATGTTGAGGTTTAAAGTACTCGAGATGGGACTTGAACCCATACGAACCTTACAGCTCACTGGATTTTAAGTCCAGCGTGTCTACCATTCCACCACTCGAGCGGCAACTATCAAAACGCTAATTAATGGTTTCAATTGTTATTGGTTTTGAGCGAAAGACGGGATTTGAACCCGCGACCCCCACCTTGGCAAGGTGGTGCTCTACCCCTGAGCTACTTTCGCAAATTTCACTAGCCTAAAATTGCTAAATGAGAGCGCAAATTTAAAACAATTATATAATCCGCAAAGCATTTTCTCATTTTTTATCAAACAAATTACGTCGTTTTTTGTAAACATTACGCTCACATTACATTACTTGCTAAAAAGTGTCATTTTTATGACTCATAAAACAATTCAATCCCTTTGGTTTATTTATATTTGCACAACTAGTAAAAAACAACTATGCCAAGCATGCTGACACCCTCAATAAAGCAATTTAAACTTTTAGATTTTTTAAATGACCTCAAACAACTCACTAAATTTGGCTTGTCTATTAGCGTAGTTTTCTCATCTATTGCGGGTTATTTACTTGGCGCAACGATTATTAATTATGAAATTTTAATTTTGCTGGCGCTTGGAGGTTATTTAATGGTAGGCGCTTCAAACGCTTTTAATCAAGTTATTGAAATAAAACAAGATGCCTTGATGAAGCGCACTAAAACGAGACCGCTTCCCACCGGCCGACTATCAAAAAATAGTGCCCTATTCATCGCCAGTATTTTCACCATTTTAGGTTTGACAATTTTGTATCACATCAACCCAAAAACAGCTTTTTTTGGAGCGCTCTCTATATTTTTATATACGAGTGTTTATACGCCCCTAAAAACAGTTACCCCTTTGGCGGTTTTTGTAGGTGCTTTTCCGGGTGCCATTCCGTTTATGTTGGGATGGGTTGCAGCCACCAATCATTTTGGTATTGAAGCAGGTGTGTTGTTTGCCATTCAGTTTTTATGGCAATTTCCTCACTTTTGGGCTATTGGTTGGCTACTTGACGACGATTATAAATTGGCAGGATTTAAAATGTTGCCTATGGGAACTAAAGATAAAAAACTGGCAATTCAAATAATATTATATACTTTCGCCATGATATTGGTATCGGTTTATCCTGTTTTAGGCCTGACAGGGCAACTAAAACTGTCGGTAGTTGCCGCTATTTTAACGGTATTACCCGGTTTGTTGATGTTGTATTACGGATTAAAATTACGGTCAGTTCAAACGGCTATAATTGCGCGTAATTTGATGTTGTCGAGTGTTTTTTACATTACAATGATTCAGATTATTTTTGTTGTCGATAAATTTTTAAGATAGATATGGAATATAAATTAAGAAGAAAAACCTCCCTTCAAATGTTATGGGTTGCCATTATCAGTATGATTATGGTCTTTGCAGGATTAACTAGCGCCTATATTATTAGCACCAAGCGCGAAGATTGGATAAGTTTCAACTTGCCAAGTGCTTTTTATATCAGTAGCGTGTTGATAATTGTAAGTAGCATCAGCTTTATTTTGGCAAAAAGAGCCATCAAAAAAGGTGAGAAAACACAAACTAGTTTGTTTTTAGGCACCAGTTTATTGTTGGGTATTGCCTTTATAGTTTCGCAATTTTATGGATTTAAAGAGCTTATTGCGGCAGGATTATATTTTACAGGCGCGCAAAGTAACATTGCCACATCATTTTTATACGTTATTACAGTTACGCATTTGGTTCACGTAATGGCAGCGGTTTTAGTATTGATTTTTATTGTTGTTAAACAATTTAAGGGCGGCTATACTCCCGAAAATTATATCGGCATTGAACTTGGCAGCTTATTTTGGCATTTTTTAGATGCCCTTTGGATTTATCTGTTTTTGTTTTTCTATTTTATAAGATAACAGATTTTGTGTACATTTGACCGCTAAAAAAAATCAACAATACAATTATAACAATTTAATTATGGATGCAACTGTTGCTGAAAATCAATCTACAAATACTTGGAGTGGTGGCGAGAATCCTTTAGGGGCGAGCTATGGTAAAATGATGATGTGGTTTTTTATCATGTCTGATGCCTTGACTTTTTCTGGATTTTTAGGCGCTTACGGACTTATGCGTTTTAAATTTATTGATACGTGGCCTATTGCCGATAAAGTCTTTACACATGTGCCTTTTGTTCATGGCGATTATCCCATGTATTACGTTGCCTTTATGACTTTTGTCTTAATCTTTTCATCGGTAACAATGGTTTTGGCTGTAGATGCCGGTCATCATCTTAAAAAGGGAAAAGTTACTTTTTATATGTTGCTCACCATTATTGGAGGACTTATTTTCTTAGGATCACAAGCTTGGGAATGGACGCATTTTATTGGTGGCGAAAATGGCGCTGTTCAACTACAAGACGGTAAAATTGTTCAATTTGTAAATGCTAAAGGCCATCAAGTAAAATTAGAAGATTTTGCAGCTCCAAAAACAGATGAACGCATTCAATTGACTTCAAGTAAAGGCTTGTGGTTTATGTCAGAGCCTGCCTTAGTTCCTGTAAATTTAGAACAAGTTTTAAAGGGTTTTGATTCGCATCCCGAATTAAATCTTCGCTTAGAAAAAATCGATTTAAAAACAAAAGAAAAATTAATTGTGTCGCACGCCGAAGCTGCCAAATATTTAGCCGAAGCCAAACAAGTGGTTAAAGGTGCTAATTTACACGTAAACGAATACGGAAAAACCTTGTTTGGTGATTTTTTCTTCTTTATTACCGGCTTTCACGGCTTTCACGTTTTTTCGGGAATACTCATAAATTGTATCATCTTTTTTAATGTGATTATTGGCACCTATGAGCGCAGGGGTCATTATGAAATGGTTGAAAAAGTAGGCTTGTATTGGCACTTTGTAGATTTGGTTTGGGTATTTGTATTTACGTTTTTCTACTTGGTTTAATATTAAAATTTAACAAATGACAACAACAGCAACATCACATAAAGCCTTAATTTGGAAAGTATTTGGCATCTTATCTATAATAACCATAGCGGAAGTAATTTTAGGAATTACAAAACCAGCATTTTTACACTTAACTTTTGTGGCAGGTACCAGCTTGCTAAATATCATATTCTTAATATTAACTTTGGTAAAGGCCTATTTTATCGCTTGGTTTTTTATGCATTTGGCACAAGAAAAAAAGAGCTTGCGTCGCGCTATTGTTTGGACCGTATTTTTCTTGATTTTTTATTTAGCAACACTATTGTTAATTGAGGGAGGCTATTTAGAGAAAATTGAACTGCACTACACCAATTGGAATTATTAATAGTGGTTTATTAACTTTTTTAAAAGCGTTTTTTTCACCGCTTTTTAAGCTTAATTTTAGTTTAAAATGAAAAAATTTTGGGTGCTTTTTGCCTTATTTATCGTTCCCTTAATCTTTTATCTTTTATTGACAACGGGTATTAATAATTTTTCAAAATTACCTGTTGTTACTCCTAAAATTAATGATATTTCGGCTTTTTCTACCTCCGATAAGAAACATCTGACTTTAAATGGTAAAATAAGTGTACTTTGTTTTTTAGGTGATAGCCTTTTAGAGCGTAAAACAAACGCCCTTAATCTCAATGAAAAAATTTACAAACATTTTTATCAATATAAAGATTTTCAAATGATTGCTTTGTTGCCATTTGGCGCAGAACCCAAAACTGAACAGTTAAAAAAAGAATTAGGCTATACAACAAATCTCGAAAATTGGCATTTTTTATTCGGCCGCGCTGTCGATTTACATACTTTTTATAATTCATTGCAAACGCAAACAAATTTAGATAGCCTTAACTATTCGCCATTGAGTTTCATTGTAGATAAAAACCAGAATTTAAGAGGTAGAACCGATGATAAAGCTTCTAAAAATGGTCTATTATATGGTTATAATGCCTCAATAGTTAGTCCAATTCATCAAAAAATGGTGGACGATATTAAAGTGCTTTTGGCAGAATATAGAAAATCTAAAAAAGACCTTAAATCAGCTAACTAAGATGCAAAAAAAATATGCTTTTATTGGAATTGCTTTTATCATTTTGGTGTTTGGCACGTGGGCAATACCTAAAATTGTTGCAAAACTAAATCCAAAGGCGCTTATTAAATTTGAAAAAGTTCCTGAATTTCATTTTACCAATCAGTATGGCAAAACAGTAACTAATGAAACCTTTAAAAATAAGGTTTATGTGATTGAATTTTTTTATACGCGTTGCCCTACTATTTGCCCTAAAATGAATAAAAACATGTTGCTTATTCAAAATGAATTTTATGGAAATCCCAATTTTGGCATCGCCTCTTTTAGCATTAATCCTACATTCGATACGCCACAAGTGCTACTTGATTATGCCAAAGAAAAAGGGGCCACACTAAAGAACTGGCATTTTTTAACCGGTGATAAAGACGCTATATACAACTTAGCAAATCAAGGTTTCAAGCTCTATGCAGGTGTAAATGATCAAGTTGAAGGTGGTTTTGAACACTCCGGCTTGTTTGCTTTAATTGACAAAGACGGATTTATTAGATCTAGAACCCTAAAAATAGGCGACTTTGAAAATCCCATTAAGTTTTATGACGGCCTAGATATAGCTCAAATAGAATTTTTGAAAAATGATATCAAAAAACTGTTATCCGAATAATTATGCTGTCAGCAAAACATCATCAAAAAATCATCACGGCACTTTCAATTTTAATACCATTAGCCGTAGCAGCTCTTTTTGGCATTAAAATCAACGCAAAATTACCTTTGTTTTTGCCGCCTATTTACGCTTCAATAAATGCCTTAACAGCAGTGGTTTTAATTACAGCTTTTTGGGCCATTAAAAACGGAAAACGCACCTTGCACAAAACCTTAATGAAATTGGCTATCGGTTTATCAAGCCTCTTTTTAGTTTTATATATTGCCTACCACATCACATCCAACACCACCCCTTTTGGTGGCGAAGGATTTATAAAATACACTTACTACTTTATCTTAATCACTCATATTATTTTATCAATTGCCATTATTCCTTTGGTGCTGATTAGTTTTTCTAGAGCCTTATTGAATAATTTTATCGCACATAAAAACATAGCGCGCATTGCTTTTCCACTTTGGCTTTATGTTGCAATTAGTGGCGTTTTGGTTTATATTTTAATTTCGCCTTACTATCTTAATTAAACTCTGATGCATTCTAAAATTAAATATAGTATATTCATTTTATTGATTGGCCAAAGAATTAGTGCACAATGCGCTATGTGTAAAGCTGTAGTTGAATCGGGCAACAATTCTATGTCGGATGGTATCAATAACGGGATTTTGTATTTAATGGCAATGCCTTATTTATTAGTGTTAATAGCTGGAATTCTTTTTTTTAAGTTCTATTTAAAAAATAAAAATTTAACACATTAATAAGCATCCAAGCTTGTAACATATTTTATTTTTACACGTCATATAGAAAATTTAATTAAATGAAGACAAGACTTACACTATTATTAGCTGTATTCATCACCTTAACGGGAATTGCACAACAAACAGAACCAAGTTTAAAATTAAAAAAGTGGTCGTTAAAAGCCAGTGTAGATTATGCTTTGGAAAATAATTTATCGGTAAAACGCGTTGCGCTAACGTCCGATTTAAGAAAAGAAGATATTACCATAGCAAAATCAGCCTTTTTGCCAACAGCCTCAGGCTCTGCATCTCAAAGTTATAGTTTTGGATCGGGCGTAGATTTAGCAACCAATACACGAAAATCGGCCGATAGGCGTTCGAATAGCATTGGCATAAATGCAAACATCGATTTGTTTAATGGTTTTAAAAACTTAAATACACTTGAACAATCAAAACTTGGCTATGAATCGAGTCAATTAGATTTGCAAAAAATGAAAGATGACATCACTTTAAATGTGTTAAATGACTACTTAAATGTATTGTTTAATAAAGAAAATTTAAAAATTGCAGAAGCTCAAGTATCTTTGAGCAAAGAACAAGTTGACCGCACCTCACGCTTAATAGAATCGGGCATTCAGGCTAAAGGCACACTTTTAGACGTAGAAGCAAACTTAGCGAGCGATGAAGAGAAATTGGTTACCGCCCAAAATAATTTAGATTTGGCTATATTGAGTTTAGCCCAATTATTGCAACTGCCAAAAGAAGGATTTGATATTGAAGACGTGGTTATCAATATTTCAAATGCCAAAATGTTGCCAAATAGCGTTGACGAGATTTATTCAAAATCGCTTGATACACGTCCCGAAATTAAAAGCGCACAAATAGGAATTAAAAATTCAGAATTAGCAATTGAAATAGCTAAAGCCGATTATAAGCCAAGCCTAAGTATGAATGTAGGCTTAAACACTTTTTATAATCACAACCAAGGTCAAAAGGACGATTTTATAAACCCCATTACGGGCGATTTAGTTTCTAACGGATTTTTTACACAGCTAGATAACAACTTTGGTCAATCAGTTAGTTTGTCTTTAAGAGTTCCTATTTTTAACGGATTTAGAACCAATACAGCCGTTAAAAAAGCACGCATTAACAATCTATTATCCGAAAATAATTTAACTTCTCAAAAATTAAACTTGCGCGAAGTAATTGAACGCGCTTATACCGATGCTAAATCGAGTTTCAAACTTTATGAGGCTGCTAAAAAGTCGTTTGATGCACAAAAAGAAGCCTTTAGATTTGAACAAGAAAAATTTGAAGAAGGGCAATCGACCTCATTTGATTTTAACCAAGTTAAAAACCGATTAGTAGATGCCGAAGCCAATTTATATAGAGGAAAATTTAATTTTATTTTTAAGACAAAATTGTTAGAATTTTATTACGGAATTCCTATAAATATTGATTAGTTAAGCGTTAACCGGAATTTTAGAAAAGGTGTTTTGAACTTTGCAAAGCGCCTTTTTTTATTTTTATGCCCAGCGAATTGGTATCTTTGCAACAAGATTTTGAATTTTGGATGTACTGCTATTAAATATTGAAACGGCTACTAAAAACTGCTCGGTTAGCTTGTCTAAAAACGGCGTGCTCTTAAGTTTCAAAGAACTTAATACCGGTAATTATACCCATGCCGAAATGCTACATCCCTTTATAAAACAATTACTTGATGAGGCAAATATCGGTTTTAACGACTTATCGGCCATAGCAGTTGGCAAAGGGCCAGGTTCATTTACCGGATTGCGCATTGGCGTTTCGGCGGCTAAGGGTTTGTGTTTTGCATTAAATATTCCCTTAATTGCCATTGATTCTTTATCCATTTTGGCACATGCAAAACAAATTGACAAAGGGTTTATTATTCCGCTTTTAGATGCACGCCGTATGGAAGTTTATACTTCGGTTTATAGCCCTAATTTTGTGCAGATTGCGCCAATTGAAGCGGTTATTTTAAATGAAAATTCCTTTGCTAATTACCTTGATCAAGCGCCTGTATTTTTTTTAGGAGATGGTGTAGAGAAATTTAAACCAATTTGCAAACATCCAAATGCCATTTTTGAAATTGATGCATTTCCTTCTGCCACTCAAATGGCAAACTTATCCTACCTTAAATACAAAAAAAACGACATCGAAGACGTCGCTTATTTTGAACCGTTTTATTTGAAAGATTTCTTTATTTTAAAGGCTAAAACTATTTAGCTTTTAGAATCAAGAAACTGTGTTAAGGCTTTTGCTCCTTCAGCACTTCGTAAATTCTTTTTGTTTTTGCTAAAAAAAGGTTTTAAAGCATCGGCTTGATCTGGAAATTTTTTATAAATCTCTTTTCTTTTATAAGGTAGTGGCGAGATAGAATCACCTTGTTGAATAAAATATTGTGACTTGGTGTCAAATGTTGGCGCTACACCTGGAATGAAAGAGTTTTCGGCAGCTTGTTTTGGTGTATAATGTGAGGATAAATGTTCATAGGCACTATAATTTTTACCAGCATATAATACCTTTAAATAACCATCCAATTCTGTATTTGATTCATTGGTAAAAGTTAAGTATTTATAGGCCATTCCATTTATAACACAACTAATATCTTTTTGTTTTAAAAGCGCTAAAGTATTCGGGCTATAAAGTTCTTCTTTAAACTCAATTACATCATTATAAATATTATAGCGCAAATATATATTGACATTTTTATGTCCTACTTCATCAACTAATAAACCCATTAAAAAGTTATTATTTTCATACGGACTCCCTTTTATGATGTCAAAATTTATGACATATTCTCCTTGTTCATTTAGTTTGTAAATATTAGAGCTCCCTCTAGAATGTTGGTGTTTCGCCAATTCACGACCAAATAATTCGAACCGCTCAGCATTCATTAAATTTTTTTGAGAATATAAGCTACAAGCTGTTATTAAAAGGATAGCCATATTTAAGATTAAATGTTTCATTGTTTAAAATATAAAAGATTAGTTTTTTAATAAAAGCGATAAAAGTAATGAAATTTGGTTAATAAGCATGTGGCTAAACATTAAATTATTCATAAAAAACATTTATTTTTTTGAACCTCATGGACAATAAGTCATTATAAATGAAATTTATAAATCAAACCAGCCGCAAAAATTGTTTTAACTAATTTGCTGAGTCGAGTAGTTTTACAACTTCAACAAAATCATTTTCTTGTTTTAAAGTAGTGCCTTTATGACTTAGATAACTTTTAAGTGCAGGGCTTTGATTTCCAAATTTAGAATACAATAATTTACTTTTTTCAGGCAAATAAAAAACTGTAGTTCCTTGTTTTAGATAATATAAAACAGTCGTATCAAATTTAGCCATTTGAGGAGGTATATAAGAGTTTTCGGAGGGCTTTTTGGGAGTAAATGTTGACTTCAAATGTTTAAATAATTCATAATTTTTTCCTTTATAAATTTGAATAAGGTAACCATCTTTAATGATACCTTTTTCATCTGTATAGGTAGAATAATGATAATATTTGCCATTAATGGTGCAACTGATATCGTGTTGTTTTAATAGAGCGATTATTTTTTCATCTTTTTCAAGTGATACTTTTAATTCAACCTCATCATTATGAATGTTATAACGCAAATAAATATTAACCGATTTATTACTTAGTTCATCGGTAATAAATCCTAATGAGAACGTATTTTTTTCATAAGGGCTGCCTTTAAAATTGTTAAAATCTAAGACAAATTCGCCGTTTTCATTTGATTTGAATAAATCGGGATTAAAATTTCGCAACTTTTGTTCAAATAGAATGTTAGCGGGATAAGTAAATTTATTAAAAGCAAGTTGTCCGGCATTAATACGGTCTACTGCACTGTCTTGCGCATTGCAAATACCTGAAAAAATCGTTGAACAAATAACCAAAACAAAAAGTATCTTTTTCATAATAAAGGATTTTTAACAATTAATAGTCATTCAAAAATAATACTTTTAAACATATAACTGTTATTTTTATTGTTTCAACAACTTCAAGGCTTCACCTACCGTTTCAACAGGGCGTTTGCAAGCACCATTTACACAGATGTAAATAAGGGTTTGATTTTTGTTAAAGCGGCTATCTAATAAAGGCAAATCAGAATCTGTTTTACTTGCCGCTATCAATGTATTTGGCAGATATAATTGGTTAAAAGCCTTTAAAAATTCATCAGCTTTAGCGCCAACTATGGCTATTTCGTAATAATTATTTAAGTTATGTGAATATAAAGTCAGCCAATTTGAAGCGCCTGCAGCATAAGCAATTGCTTGACTTTTTACATTGTGAAGCATTTGCGTGGCCACTTCTAAATATTTTGTAGTACTGTAATAATGGTAGAGTTTAAATAAATTTAAAGCCATTGTTGCGTTTGAAGAAGGTATCACATTATCATCGGTTTCAATTTTTTTGGCCACTAAATTCGCTGAGGTATTTGAAGTGAAATAAAACATTTGCGAAGACTCATCAAAAAAATGGATAAAACTATAATCGGTTAATTGCTTGGCAAATGTGAGCCATTTTTGATCTAAGCTCACCTGATATAAATCGATAAAAGCACTCGCAACCAAAGCATAATCTTCAAGATAAGCCTCTAAATTGCTTGTGTTATTTTTGTAGTTTCTAAACAAACTGCCATCTGATTTTAGCATTTTTGATTCGATAAAATTTGCATTCATTAAAGCAATATTTAAAAATTTTTGGTCGTTAAAAGTTTTATAGGCATCGAGATAACCTTTAAGCGCCAAGGCATTCCACGAGGTTAAAGATTTGTCATCTAATCTCGGTTTTGGGCGCTTTTCTCGAAAGTCTAATAGCTTTTTTCGCCATTTGTTTACTTTGGCATCTAATTCTGTTACAGTGATGTGGTGCAATTTCGCAATTTCCTTATCCGATTTATTCCTTATTAACACATAGGTATCGGCTTCCCATTTTCCATAGTCATTTACATTAAAATAATCGGCAAATAAATCAAAATCAGTACCGAGCAAGCTTTTTAATTCGGTTTTTGTCCAAACGTAAAAAGCGCCTTCTTTTAATTCATTTTTGTTGTTAAAGCTATCTGCGTCAAGCGACGAATAAAATGCACCACTTTTGTCTAATAAATCACGTTCTAAAAATTCAGCCGTTTCAAAAACCACTTTTTTATAAAATATATTTTTAGTAGCCGCATAGGCTTTTGAATAAAGACTTAACATTTGGGCATTGTCATATAACATTTTTTCAAAATGCGGAATATGCCATTTGCTATCGGTTGCATAGCGCGCAAAGCCACCGCCAATTTGGTCATAAATGCCACCATAAGCCATTTTTGTTAAACTGGTATTTACATAATTGTTTAAATCGGAAGCCTTGTTAAGCGTGGCATAAGCCAATAAAAATTCAAAATTATTAGGAATGGGAAATTTTGGAGCCCCTTTAGTGCCACCCATTTCTGTATCAAAATTTTGTTGCCATTTTTTAACTGCGGTTTCAAGTTCTTTTTGTGAAAACTCTTTTTTAGCGGTATTTAAAGGGATGAGACTACTTTGCTTTACGCCTTCGGTTAAATTTTCGGCATAGTTTATGGCTTTTTCTGGCGAATCTTTATACAAAGTTGCCAACTGATTTAAGGCATTTATCCAATCATCCTTTTTAAAATAAGTTCCGCCCCAAATAGGTCGTCCATCTGGCAAAGCAATCACATTTAAGGGCCAGCCACCTCCACCAGTCATTAGCTGAACGGCAGTCATATAAACTTGGTCAACATCGGGGCGCTCTTCGCGGTCAACCTTAATGCTTATAAAGTTTTTATTCATAATTTTGGCAACTGCAGTATCTTCAAAACTTTCGTGTTCCATCACATGACACCAATGGCAAGCGGCATATCCAATAGAAATAAGGATGAGTTTATTTTCCTTTTTGGCAAGGTTTAACGCTTCGTCATTCCAGGCATTCCAGTTTACCGGATTATGCGCATGTTGCAATAAATAGGGACTTGTTTCGCTGGTGAGCTTATTTGTATAGGGATATTTGGTCATTTGTTCTTTAGTTTGGCTTTCGCAAGAAATCACTTCTGTTAAAATGAAGAGAATGAAAAGATTTTTATACATTGATTTTTTTTCAAATATAACTATTTAAAATATTTTAAGGTTCAAAATCTTAATTAACAATGTTAACAATTATTTAAATTTGGTAACAATTTGGTAACATTAAAAATTTAAGGTCTCTTTATTTTTAGCTTAAAATAATAAAAATGGAGAATCCCTATATTTTAATGATTATTGCATTGACGGTTTTGGCAATAATTGATTTAGTTGTTGGTGTTAGTAATGATGCCATCAATTTTTTAAACTCCGCTTTTGGTTCTAAAGCCATATCAATTAGAAACATACTTATAATTGCCAGTTTGGGTGTTGCCTTTGGCGCATTGACCTCAAGTGGGATGATGGAAGTTGCCAGAAAAGGAATTTTTAACCCGGCAATGTTTAATTTTCAAAATATTATTTACATTTTTATGGCGGTGATGATAACCGATATTTTGCTTTTAGACGTTTTTAACACCCTAGGCATGCCCACCTCAACAACCGTTTCTCTTGTTTTTGAATTGTTAGGAGCTGCCGTAGCAATGACTTTTATAAAAATATCAATGAATGATCGTGAAACCATTTCAAGTATCTGGAATTATATCAACTATGAAAAAGCAACTGTAATTATTTTTGGAATTCTACTCTCAGTAGTTGTGGCATTTACCATTGGTAGTTTCGTTCAATTTATTGCGCGTTTGGTTTACTCATTTAATATTGAAAGTAAAAAAAACTATGTTAACGTATTGTTTAGCGGACTTGCACTCACCTCAATAACCTATTTTATAATTATCAATGGCTTAGAGGGCACACCCTTTTATGGCGCCATAAAAGATGTGATTAATAAAAATTCGTATGTTATCATTGTAATAAGTTTCGCCTTTTGGACACTTGTTTCGGCTTTGTTAATCAGTTTTTTCAAGACAGACATGCTAAAAGTTATTGTAGGAATGGGCACTTTTTCATTAGCCATGGCTTTTGCAGGTAATGATTTGGTCAACTTTATTGGAGTACCTATAGCGGGATGGAATGCTTATGAAGTTTGGCACGCCTCAGGTCAAGCTGCAACTGAATTCACTATGGGAAGTTTGGCGGGAAAAGTTCCTTCGAATACCTTGTTTTTAGTTTTAGCCGGATTAATAATGGTGCTAACAATTTGGTTTTCAAAAAAAGCGCGTACCGTAATTAAAACAGGCGTTGATTTGTCAAGACAAAGTGATGGCGCTGAAAAATTTCAACCTACTAACTTGTCGAGATTTACGGTGAGAAGCGCTATTTCAATTAATAAATACTTCGAATTAGTTATTCCGCAAGCTACAAGAACTTGGATTGATTCACGTTTTCAAATACCTATCATTTCGTTGCCAAAAGATAAAACCTTCGAAATGCCCGCCTTCGATAAAATTCGCGCATCGGTCAATCTTATTGTTGCAGCCATTTTAATAGCTGTTGCTACCTCATATAAACTACCACTTTCAACAACCTACGTAACCTTTATGGTTGCCATGGGAACCTCTTTTGCAGACGGCGCTTGGGGCAGAGAAAGCGCCGTATATCGTGTAGCAGGTGTTTTAAACGTTGTTGCAGGCTGGTTTATAACTGCTTTAATAGCATTTACTGTAGCGGCAATTGCCCTATCTTTAATCAATTTAGGAGGCATTCCGGCAATTGCCTTATTGCTAATTTTTGTTTTTATAATGATGGGAAAAAATTATGTAATCTATACCAAACATCAGAATGATCAAAAAATAGAAAGCCGTATAAAACGTGCCGACCTTATAAATATTAAAGGGGTTATTGACGAAAGCTCAACACATATTGCCGAAGTAGCAAGCCGCGTTCATAAACTTTTTTCTAATGTGGTAGATGATTTATCGTCTCATGACATAAACAAACTTAAAAAGACTGATAAACACGTTAGTAAATTAAATCAAGAAGTTGATGAATTAAAAGATGAAGTGTTTTATTTTATTAAATCGCTAGATGATTCGTCAGTAGGCGCTAGCCGATTTTATATTTTAGTTTTGAGCTATCTACAAGATATTGCGCAATCTATAAGTTATATTTCTAAGGTGAGTTATAAACATGTAAACAACAATCATAAAAATTTAAAACAAAGCCAAATAAAAGATTTAAAAACCATTGATGCCGAATTAGAAGCCATTTTAAAAGAAATTGGCGAGGTATTTACCAATAAAAGTTTTGAAAAATTAGGGAAAATTATCGAAGAAAAACAACATACTTTAAACCGTGTTTCAGAATCAATTGAACGTCAAATTAAACGTATTAGAACCGAAGAATCAAGTCCTAAAAACACCACACTCTATTTTAGCATTCTGCTAGAAACCCAAGATTTAATCAATGCTTTGATTAATCTTTTAAAATTATATGAAGATTTTTATTTGAGTTCGCATAAAAAGTTTTAAGCTCAAATAATTTTGAAAAAAGCTTCTTAGAAAAAATTCTAAGAAGCTTTTTTTTCTATTAGTAACCTTAAATTAGATGGCAATAACTTGATTTATTTTATTTGGCAGTAAATTTTTTAGTGTGGCTTCAATTCCGTTTTTTAAAGTTACCGTTGATGAGGGGCAGCCATTGCAAGCTCCTTTCAAAATTACCTTAACCGTTTTATCAAGCGCATTATAAGAATCAAAAATAATGTTGCCACCATCGGCCATCACGGCAGGCTTAATATATTCGTCTAGTATGGCGACAATTTCTTGAGAAATACCCTCTAAAACCTTGGGTGTGTCAATTTTAGCTTCAACTATTTGATTTTCTATAGTAAAGGCTTCAAAATGTTCTTTTATATAACTTCTTATTTTTGGAATGAGCAGCTGCCAATCAGCCTCTGAGCCTTTTGAAATTGCAATGTAATTTTGTTCAACAAAGGCGCTTTTTACCGCTTCAAAATCAAAAATACCTGCAATAAAAGGGTATTTTTCGGCACTCAATTTTGAATTAAAATCAAAATCGCCTTTTAAAATCAGTTTATTGATTACAAATTTCATCGTCTCTGGATTTGGTGTGCTTTCAGCATAAACCTCAACAGGCGTTTTTGTTTGCACTTTAAATAGGCTTTTATTCGCTTTAAAATAATCTTCTAAAACAATTTTTAATTCATCTTGAACATCAACCCAATCTATCAAATCAATTTTTTGCAAAGCGATAAAATTGGACGAAATAAAAACCTTAGTTAAAAAAGGAAGTTGCAATAATTGAGAAACTAATTCCGAACTGGCATCATCACTTTCGGTTGTAAACTCAAAACTACCAGATGTTAAGCTATTTTGACTTTCGAATTTTAGTATATTTTGGTTTGGTGTTGTTACAATTTTAAACATAAACTATTTTTTTTGCAATAATAAGGTAAATAATAGATTTATTGGCATAAGTTTAGTCTTTATCAATTTATCTATATTAAAATTAATTATATTTGAATCCTGAAAATTAGCTTTAAAAAGGGGTTGTTTCAAGCACTTAACATGAGAAAATTATTTTTCGTTTTATCTTTATTTTTTGGACTTATTGTTCAGGCTCAAGAAACGTTACCCGTGTATTCTGATTATTTATCGGATAATATTTATTTAGTTCATCCCGCCGCCGCGGGTATTGGTAGTTGTG
>PFPU01000011.1 GCA_002793215.1 Flavobacteriales bacterium CG_4_10_14_0_2_um_filter_35_18 | reverse complement strand
GTTCAGGATCTAGAAGTTGAAATTTTAAAACCCCATTTGAAAGCTCTATATGATGGCAATGAAAGCTCGAAGTATAAGCGCCCGTATCTATTTTAACATCAATATTAAACAAATTGAGTTTTGGAAAATCTACAATATCAGTCCTGCCGAGCAAGGTTTTTTGAATGGGTTTTTTCAAGGGGTGTGATGATGAGTGATTCAGCCTTTTAATTTTTACAAAAATAACCTTTTATATTTATTTATGATACTTATAGTGCTTTGCTAATTTTTAATTTTTGGCTTTACAATGCTTTACCTTCTAATCAAACTAAAATGCCCCTTGCGAAAGTGGCCATCGGTAAGTTGTGCGGTAAACCAGTAATCGTTTGATGGTAGTTCTCGTCCGTTAAAAGTGCCATCCCAACCTGCCCCTGACGGATTTATTTTGGCAAGCAGGCGGCTAAAACGATCGTAAATATAAATTAATGAATTGGGTTGCAAACTTGCTCCTGTTACATTCCATGTATCGTTTAAGCCATCGCCATTTGGGGTCAAAAATTTTGGAAATTCAATAACGGCAATTTGTTGCGAGGTTGTGCCACAGCCGTTTTTATCGCGGATATAAACCGTGTGAATGCCGCCTTTTACATGAGAATATACATAGGTGTTGCCCAAAAAAGGCACGGAGCTATTAAGGTTGTCTAAGGCAATTTCATAAAGCCCGTTGCCCGAAATTGTAACTTTAATGGTATTGTTTTCAGCATCGTCAACAATATCAATGGTTTCAATAGTTGCGGTAACCGATTCTTTAACATTAATACTTTTTGTTGTGCTGCAGCCAAAAGTATTGGTTGCCGTAACCGAAAAATCGCCTCCTTTTAAAAGCTGTAAGCTAAGGTTGTTGCCAATAATGTTGTTGTTGCTATCAAACCATATATAATTGTAATCGGCTTTTGGATTTTGAGCCGATATACTTATAGAAAAATCGTTGAGACAAACAAAACTATTGGGTTCTAAATCAAATTGCGGAATGGGATTAACCGTAAGAAGCAAGTTAGGTCCAATTCCAAAACAGTCGCCATTATCAATGTTTTCAACCCTTACATAGAGTGTTTGAGAAAAAGGAACTTCATTTTGATAGCTTTGTTGAGGCAAAATTTCATTTTGTTCCAGTTGGGCATCGTTTAAAGTCTTGAAATAATGAATGCTCAAATGCTGGGGGGGAAGTTGTGTTAAAAAATAGTTTGTTGCCTCCCTAAGGTCAAAAACTGAAAAGTTATCATCCGTATGTTCTAGGGCGCAATTCTTTAATTCAAAATTAAAACCTGCCTGAAAAGAGGTAACCGAAACCTCCAAATTGACGGTTGATAGGCGATAACAGCCAGAACTATTTTCGGCGCGGGCATAAACGATATTGGAAATTGCATTGTTAAAAGGAGAAGGATTTACCGCATTTAATTGGGCATTGGCATCGGCAATGCTTAGGTAAAAGCTAAGGGTCAAGTCGGCATTTCCATTGGTAATAACCGCATTGGCTTCATTTAAATTAAAATTGGTAAAGCCATCAGGCGTTCCATCTTCATCACAGTTTTTAAAAACAAGTGAAGGTTTAATAATAGGCAAGGCATTGACTTGAATGGCAAATGAATTATCTGTAAAACAGGTATTATCTAGTTTGTTTACAATACGCGTATAGATGATTTGGTTATTAATGGTGGTATTTACAAAAGCATTTGGATTCATTATTTGGCTAGAAGTCGCGTAATTGGCATCGGTAAAATAGTTAATATTAAAGTCCAAATTTGATTTTCCGTTTAATAAAATGGGTTCATTTAAAGTTAAGTCAAAAATCGTAAATCCGTTTGTATCAGCTCCGTCAAGGTTATTATCACAAACTTTTAAAACAGGAATGTTTAAAGCCAAAGCAGGAATAACTGTCTCGTAAATGGTAATAGCAACTGCAAACCGCTCTGCACTTTCGCACGTATTTACTGTTTGCGAGGCGTAATAATTGGTATGGTTTAATAAAATGGTGTTGCTGTTTAAGGGATTGCCACCACTGGGATTTGCATACCACAAAATGGCTGTTCCCACAACATTTAAATTGGCGATGGTAGCATTTTCTATATCACAAAAATGGTGTGTAGCGGCACCTGTAGGAGCGGGTGTGTATTGAACAGTTATAGTTATGGGAGTTCTTGTGGCAGTAGTGCAGCCGTTATCAGTAGCATCTACATAATAAGTAGTGTTTGTGGCCACGATGGGTGAGTTAAAACTGGTCCCCGTTGCTAGTGCCGTTCCTCCTGTTGGAACATCATACCAATTTACAATTCCGGCTGAAGCCGATGCTAGCAGTGTTCCAATTCCAGCACCACAAATGGTAGCTCCAGTTGTTGAAATAATGGTAGGAATTTTAAAAATGCTAGCAATTACAGGTGTTCTAATCCCTGTATTGCAGATGCCATCAAACGAAGCGACTGCATAAAAGGTTGTATTTGTTGCAATGCTTGGCGTTAAAAAATTGTGGCCAGAACCTATTTGAGTGCCACCAGTTAAAGCGTCAAACCATAAAATGGTACCGCCTAATGTGGCTGTAGCTGATAGTAATACGTTTCCGGGTCCGCAATTTGAGTTTGGAGTTGTTGAACTTATTGAGCTAACCGAAATTTTTGTACTTGCTGAAATATCTACAATTGGATCTCCGGGAGTACCGCCGTATTCAACAATATAGCCTTTAGGATGATAGGGGCCGGGTGGGTCGCCATCAATTTTCAAATCGTTCCAAGAGCCTGGAATGCCAACGCCGGGTGCAGTAACATGAGCGTAATCTTCATTTCCAGCCTGATTAGGTTCGTTGGTATTCCAAAAAGCGAAGGGAATATCTGTGCCATTAGTGGTTCCTGTAAAATTTCCAAACCAAAAAGTTTTTCCTGTTTCAGGTCCGGTAACCCACTTCCAAAGGCCCTCGGTTTCGGCATCACTACCGCCAATCCAACCAGCGCCAGCGGCTTGTTCACCCGAGAGTTTAGCTTCTTCGGGCGATGTAATGGTTGCTAAATAACCTTTTAAACCGAAATAATTCCGTCCTTCGGCGGCAATTTTCGCATCGGTCCAAATGATACCTTCGGCAGGAACATATTCATAATAATGATTAGTTGACGGTAAATAATTGGCATCGCCAATGGTAAAAGAAAAGGTTTTTTCGCCCGAAACTGCAGTTGAGTTGCTCTTAAATACAATAGCTTTTACGGCAGCAATTAAATTGACGTAGCTCACTGGAGCCGAAGCAATTCCTTTAAGCGTTAATTTGCCCTCAAGTTCACTCCAAGTTGCCGTAATATTTGGATGTGAACCAATTAAGATTAAGCGGTCTTCGCCTTTGGCATATCCTGTAGAAATTTGAATAAAAAACGCTGCAATTTCGCTATTATCAGGATCTACAATATCAAAACTAGTTACAATAGCTTGCTCACTTAGAGGACAGTAAATTTGATTTCCAACGGCATTTATCTTTGGCGGAATATTTGTTTGCGACCAACTTTTAGCATTGATAAAAGCAAAAATCAATAGGGTAAATAAAGTACGGTATTTTTTTAAAGGCATCACAAAACAATCAATTTCTAGTTTTGTAAAAATAGAAAATTGAAAGGGAAATTGTGCATTTATTTTTGTTGATGAAACTAGTGCATTATAAAATGACTGCTTTACCTTCTTACCAAACTAAAATGTCCCTTGCGAAAGTGGCCATCGGTAAGTTGTGCGGTAAACCAGTAATCGTTTGATGGCAG
>PFPU01000141.1 GCA_002793215.1 Flavobacteriales bacterium CG_4_10_14_0_2_um_filter_35_18 | reverse complement strand
CGGCAGTAACATAAACATCAGCTTTTGCTTGCTTTGCAGCCTCAATAGCAAAACTCCCTGACCCTCCTAAAACGGCTACTGTTTTTATTTTTTTATGCAACAGATTAGAATGGCGCAAGCCTTGGGTGTGAAAGGTTTTTTTGAGCAAATTCATAAAGGCCTTTTCGGATAATGGATTTGCTAAAGTTCCAATAACACCTATGCCAATATGCTGGTTATGATTATTTAAGGTAATTATTTCGTAAGCCACTTCTTCATAAGGATGGACTTTAAAAAGGGCTTCTATCAGCTTAGATTCTAAATGAGATTGAAACGTAACACTTATCAAGGTTTCGGGTTCGGTGTGGAATTCACCTTTTTTTCCAATGGTGGGATTTGAAGATTCAGTTCCTTTATAAGTGCCTTGCCCTTGCAAATTAAAACTACAACAATCGTAATTGCCAATAGCTCCTGCACCCGCTTTAAATAAAGCATTTCGTAACGCGTCGGCGTAAGCGTGAGGCACATAAGTAGTCAATTTATTAATGGTATGTTGTTTAGGAATCAAAATCTTTTTGGCTTTTAAGCCGAGTACATCAGCCATTTTGCCCGAAACGCCGTTAAATGTGTTGTCTAAAGCGGTGTGCATGCTGTAAATGGCAAGGTCATTTTTGATGGCTTTGGTAACCACGCGTTCAACAAAATACGTTTGATTTATTTTTTTTAGGCCACTAAAAATAATGGGATGAAAACTGATAATCAGATTGCATTTTTTGGCAATGGCTTCATCAATAACGGCTTCGGTAGTATCTAAGCTAACTAAAATACCTTTTAGGCTTGTTTGTGCATCGCCAATTAATAGACCAACATTATCAAAATCTTCGGCTTGCGAAAGGGGCGCTAGAATTTCTAGATAATCGGTAATCGCTTTAATGGTCAATTTATTAATTTTAGGGTTTGATAAAGATACCTATTTTTATTCCAAATTTTTAGCCGTTTCCCAAAACACATCCATTTCGGCTAAGCTCATCTCTTTTAAAGGCTTGTTCAACTTTTGCGCTTCTGATTCCAAAAACTGAAAACGCTTGATAAATTTTTTGTTAGTGCGTTCTAAAGCACTTTCGGGATTAATGTCTAAAAATCGCGCGTAATTGATGAGCGAAAATAAAACATCTCCAAATTCCGCTTCCATTTTAACAGCATTTTTAGCCTTTACTTCGGCTTGAAATTCGGCTATTTCTTCTTTTACTTTTTCAAATACTTGTTCCGGATATTCCCAATCAAAGCCTACACCGACCACTTTTTCTTGTATTCTAATGGCCTTTACTAGGGCGGGCAAACCCTTTGGAACGCCCTGTAAAACTGAGGTTTTTCCTTCTTTTAGTTTCAGGCGTTCCCAGTTTTTTTCAACCTCTTCGGCTGAGTTTACTTTTACATCGCTATAAATATGGGGATGCCTAAAAATAAGTTTTTCGCAAATGCTATTAATCACTTCGGTAATATCAAAATCGTTCGTTTCGGAACCTATTTTGGCATAAAAAACAATGTGCAATAACAAGTCGCCTAACTCTTTTTTAATGTTTGGCAAATCCTTATCTAAAACGGCGTCGGCAAGCTCATAGGTTTCCTCAATGGTAAGGGTTCTGAGGCTTTCAAAAGTTTGCTTTTTATCCCACGGACATTGCGCGCGCAAGGTATCCATTATGGTTAGCAAACGATTAAAGGCTTCGATTTGTGGTGTTTTAGAACTCATTTAAACAGTTTATTGCGCTTTTTCTTCGGCTTTTTCTTCGTCAATTAAGGTGTTAAAATCAAATTGATTTTCTACCAACAAATTATACCAAGTAATTATTTTTTTGATGCTCGAAACGTAAACTCGCGCTTCGTCAAATTCGGGCAAAATTTCTCTAAAATAAGCAATAAGTTGAGCAGGTTCAGCTTTTAAACTAACTGAAGCGATGCCATTTTCTTTTTTAAAAATTAAAAAAAACACTTTTTTTAAAGGAACTTCTTCGCCATAAGTATAAATAGCAATGTCCTTTAAGGCGCTCAATTGTTGTTTTAAACTTACCGAAGAGCGTTTTTTATCGGCTAAAGATTCGACAATTAATCCGGCTTTGTTTTGTGATAAGATGTTGAATAATCCTGTTTTACCGGTGATGGCAATAATTTTTTCTAAAGTCATTTTTATCTTTTTAAATTGGGAAATTTCATTTTATAATCTACTTTTATTTTGCCTTTACTGATGTTGTCTAAGCGTTTTTTGAGAAGTCTTTTTTTGAGCGAAGACAAGTGGTCAGTAAACAAGATGCCCTCAATATGGTCATATTCGTGTTGCACCACACGCGCGGCGAGTCCATTTATAATTTCAGTGTGTTCAACAAAATTTTCATCAAAGTAATTTATCTTAATGGTGTCGCATCTATACACGTCTTCACGAACATCAGGAATGGTTAGGCAACCTTCGTTAAATGCCCATGCTTCACCCGATTCTTCAAGAATTTGGGCATTGATAAAGACCTTGTTAAATTGTTTAAGAAATTCTTGTTCTTCGGGTTTAAGCTCATCATCTTCGGCAAAGGGTGCGGTGTCAACCACAAATAATCGGATGGCCTTTCCTACCTGATGCGCCGCCAAACCAACACCATAAGCATAATACATGGTTTCTTTCATATCGGCTATAAGCTGCGTTAAATCAGGATAATCTGGTGTGATATTTTCACCAACTTTTCTTAAAATTGAGTCGCCATAGGCTATAACTGGTAATTTCATTATAAAATTTTAGGTATTTTTTTTAGAATATAAATATGATTGTAATATAATGGTAGCGCTAATTTCATCAACCAGTGCTTTATTTTGGCGCTGTTTTTTTTTTAATCCGCTGTCAATCATCGTTTGAAATGCTATTTTTGAGGTAAAGCGCTCATCTATCCGTTTAACGGGAATGGTTTTAAAAGCGGCTTCTAAAATTCTTACAAATGGTTCAATGAGCACTTCACTTTCTGATGGATTGTTGTTCATTTGAACGGGTTTTCCCACTAAAATTAAACTTACATTTTCAGCGCTAATATACGTTTTTAAAAAATCTAAAAGCGTGATAGTAGGCACCGTAGTTAAACCAGATGCAATAATTTGCAAATCATCAGTAACGGCAATACCGGTTCTTTTTTCGCCATAATCTAACGCTAAAATACGAGCCATAGGTTTTAAATTGTGGCAAAATTAAGGCATTCTGATTAAATTTAGGGGATTATACAAAATATTTCTACAGACCTCTTTATATTTGCTAAGTTATGAAAGACTTACAAAACACAATAGAACAAGCTTGGGAGGACCGCAGTTTGTTGCAAAACAAAATGACACAAGCCGCTATCAGAGCGGTTATTGAGCAATTAGATAAAGGACTTTTGCGCGTGGCATCACCCACTCAAAACGGCTGGGTTGTTAATACTTGGATTAAAAAAGCCGTCGTTCTTTACTTTCCTATACAAAAAATGGAAGTTTTAGAGTCGGGCATTTTTGAATATTACGATAAAATTCCGCTTAAAAAAGGTTATGAGGCTAAGGGTGTTCGCGTGGTTCCTCACGCCGTGGCGCGTTATGGTAGTTATATTGCAAGTGGTGTCATTTTAATGCCGAGCTATGTCAATATTGGCGCGTATATTTCTTCGGGAACGATGATAGATACTTGGGCTACTGTTGGCAGTTGTGCGCAAATTGGCGCTAACGTCCATTTAAGTGGTGGTGTTGGTATTGGTGGGGTTTTAGAACCTTTGCAGGCAGCGCCTGTAATTATTGAAGACAATGCCTTTATTGGTTCGCGTTGCATTGTGGTTGAAGGTGTGCGCGTTGAAACCGAAGCCGTTTTAGGCGCTAATGTGGTTTTGACAGCTTCAACAAAAATTATTGACGTTACGGGTAGTAAACCTGTTGAAAGTAAAGGACTTGTACCTGCGCGTTCGGTGGTAATTCCTGGGAGCTATACTAAGTCATTTCCAGCCGGCGATTTTCAAGTGCCTTGTGCCTTAATTATAGGAACGCGCAAAGAAAGCACTGATAAAAAAACCTCTTTAAATGAGGCACTTAGAGCCTATAACGTATCAGCTTAAATGAAAATAACGGCAATTATACCGACTTTAAATGAAGCTATTCATATTGAAGAGGCGATAAATTCCGTTTCTTTTGCAGATGAAATTATCATAATTGATTCATTTAGTACCGATAACACCATTGATTTAGCCCAAAAACACGGTGTTAAAATAATTCAACGCCCATTTGATGATTATTCAAGTCAGAAAAATTTTGCCATCTCACAAGCAAAACACAATTGGATTTTTATGCTTGACGCAGATGAAAAAATTTCACCTAAGTTAAAATTAGAACTAAAGAATTTGTTTTCTCAAAATCCCGATAAGGTGGCGTATTGGTTTCATCGCACCGATTATTTTATGGGTAAAAAGATTCGGTTTAGTGGCTGGAGAAATGACAAAGTTATCCGATTTTTTAATCGCAATTTTTGTAAATACAACGGAAAGTTAGTCCACGAAGAAATACTTTTAATCGGACAGGTAGGCTTTTTAAAAGAACCCCTTTTGCATTATCCTTATAAAAATTTTGATCATTATGTTGGCAAACTAAACAAATATGCGGGTTTACAAGCCAAGATGTTATTTGATGAAGGTAAACACCTCAATTTTTTTCACTTTGCTGTTAAGCCTAGCTACAGGTTCGTCAATCATTACTTTTTAAAATTTGGATTTTTAGATGGTTACCAAGGTTTTGTAATTGCGGTGTTACAGAGTTATGGCGTATTTGCGCGCTATATTAAATTGTGGCTACTCAAACACCATCAGGATTAAAAATGAAAAAATCAAATATTGATATTTCAATAATCATTGTTAACTATAAAAGCTGGAAACCGTTACGAAAATGTTTACAGCAACTGGTGGCGATACAATCAACCGAATTTAATTTTGAAACCATCGTAGTAGATAATTGCTCAGATGATGGGCAGTTAGCCCTATTTAAATCTGATTTTATTGGGGTTAAATTCTTCGAAAATTCTGGCAATAATGGTTTTGCGAATGCTTGTAATTTTGGAGCTTTTAGAGCTAAAGGTGCGTATTTTTTATTTTTAAACCCCGACACCTTGGCAAATGCTCAGGCACTTGAGGCGCTGTTGCAAACCGCCAAACAACACCCCGATTATGGCATTATTTCTTGCCAGCAATGCGATGAAAAAGGGAATTTAAATAATCAAAATAAGTTATTTTTTTCGCCAAGCCGTATGTTTGGTTTGTTTAGAATAGTTTATAAAATAGCACATCAATCCTATTTAAATCAGCGCTTTAATAAATCTAAAAGCATAGTTTTTCCCGATTGGGTTTCGGGTTCAGTGGTATTTATAAGCCGCTCTTGGTTTGAAAAAGTTAAGGTTTGGTGTGAAGATTATTGGATGTATTATGAAGATGTTGATTTATGTAAAAAAGTAAGCGAATTAGGTGGAAAAATTGCCCTTTTAAAAACGGTTACCATCATTCACGCTCATGGTGGAAGCACGCGTATAAATGTTAAAACTAAAGCCTTAACAAAATCGGAAGTCCTTATTTCGAGGCATGTCTTTATTCATAAACATTTTAATGGCATTACAAGGTTTTCATTACAATTTATCACGGTGTTTTATCAATTGCTCATTAATAGTTTGATGGGATTGCTTGGATTGTTGTTATGGTTTAGGCCTAAATTTAAGGTTCATTATTACTTGTCGGTTAACATTTTTAAATATTATTTTAGGCTTCCGTTCAGGTGGGAGTGGTTAAGTGAACGTTCTGTTAATTATAAAAAGGCATTATGTTAACAGAAATAGAAAATAGTATCAAAGTTTTAAAAGGCGGAGGTATAATTATTTATCCCACTGATACCGTTTGGGGTATTGGTTGCGATGCCACAAATACCGAAGCGGTTTTTAAGGTATTTAAAACTAAAGAGCGCCCCAGTTCAAAAAGTATGATTGTGTTGGTTAGCGATGTGGCGATGCTTCAACAGTATGTCAAACAAATTCCAGATGTTATTTTGCAAGCGCTTAATAGTTTTAAAAATCCCACAAGCATTATTTATAAAAATCCTAAAAATTTATCGCGCTTACTTTTAGCAGATGATGGTTCAGTTGGTATTAGAATTGTAAATGATAAATTCTGTAAATTGCTCATTCATAGCTTAAAAAAACCACTCGTTTCAACTTCGGCCAACATCAGTGGTGAGCCAACACCACTCAAGTTTGATGAAATAGACCCCAAGATTTTTGAGCGTGCCGATTATATCGTAAATTTGCATCATTATAAAAAAGCACAAAAACCATCAAGCATTTTAAGATTAAATTCCGAGGGCGTTTTAGAGGTTTTGCGCTCATAAATAAGTATCATGCCCAATCAAAAAAACCATAAACAAGCGCTTGAACTTCCTATATTTAAAATCATTTCACAGGTCGCAACTAGTTTGCAAATAGACGCTTATGTTATTGGCGGCTTTGTTCGAGATTATCTGTTGCAACAACAGGTGCCAGTAAAAGATATTGATGTGGTTGCCATTGGAGACGGTATTGAACTGGCTAATCAAGTGGCAAAATCCTTGCCTCTTAATACTAAAGTCCAAATTTTTAAAACCTATGGCACCGCGATGTTGTTATACAACGGTATTGCCATTGAATTTGTTGGCGCGCGAAAAGAGTCTTATCAAACAACAAGTCGTAATCCAGAGGTAAAGCCTGGAAGTTTAGAAGACGACCAAAATCGCCGAGATTTTACCATGAATGCCTTGGCATTAAGCCTAAATACTTCTAATTATGGTGATTTAATCGATCCGTTTAACGGATTAAAAGACTTAAAAAGCAAGCGTATCATTACACCTTTAGAACCTAAAATAACCTTTTCGGATGACCCTTTGCGGATGTTAAGAGCCATCCGATTTGCAAGTCAGCTTCAATTTAAAATTGATCCAATTTGTTTGGATGCTATTAACAAAAATGCAGAACGCATCAAAATTATTACCAATGAACGCATTGTTGATGAGTTGAATAAAATTTTGGCATCTAAAAAGCCGTCAAATGGCTTTAAGCTCTTGCACCACACGGGATTGTTAAAACTTATTTTGCCAGAATTAACGGCGCTTGAAGGAATTGAAGAAGTAGAAGGACAAAGTCATAAAGATAATTTTTATCACACTTTAGAGGTGCTCGATAATATGGCGGCCACTAGTGATGACCTATGGTTGCGATGGGCTGCACTGTTGCACGATATTGGTAAAGCGCCCACAAAAAAGTTTTCAAAAACTAACGGTTGGACTTTTCATGGGCACGAGTTTAAAGGCTCAAAGATGGTTTATCAGTTGTTTAAACGCTTAAAAATGCCATTAAATGACAAGGTAAAATTTGTCCAAAAAATTGTATTGATGAGTTCAAGGCCCATTGTTATTGCCGAAGCAGTTACCGATTCGGCTGTTCGTCGCCTTATCTTTGATGCCGGCGAAGATTTAGAAGCCTTGATGCTGCATTGCGAAGCCGATATTACTACAAAAAATCCAAGGCGTTTTAAAAAATATCGCGACAATTTTGCGTTGGTTCGTCAAAAGATTAAGGAAGTTGAAACGCGCGACCATGTGCGCAATTTTCAGCCACCCATTTCAGGAGAACTCATTATGGAAACCTTTAGCCTAAAGCCTTGCAGAGAAATAGGTCTGATAAAAGACGCTATTAAAGAAGCCATTTTAGAAGGTAAAATTAAAAATGATTTTGACGAAGCCTATCAATTTATGCTTAAAAAAGGTAAAGCTTTGAGACTTAAAAAAACCTAACAGGTTTTTAAAACATGTTAGGTCTAGTCAAATTCCTAAAAACCTTAAATGAATTTGAAATTATTTTAGGCGTAAGCCGCTAAGAAATAACGTATTTTAGGATGTTATTCTTTGAGAATGCTTCTGGCAATCACCACTTTTTGAATTTCGGTTGTGCCCTCGCCAATGGTGCAAAGTTTAGAGTCGCGGTAGAATTTTTCAACGGGAAAATCTTTTGTATAACCATAACCACCGTGAATTTGAACGGCTTCGCTGGAGATTTTAACACAAGCTTCCGAAGCGTACATTTTTGCCATAGCGCCAAATTTAGTCATACGCTGACCTTTATTTTTCATGCTAGCTGCTTTATGTAACAACAACTCTGATGCTTCAATTTCGGTAGCCATCTCGGCTAATTTAAAAGAGATGCCTTGAAATTCGCTAATGGGCTTGCCAAATTGCACGCGTTCTTTTGCATATTTTAATGCGGCTTGGTAAGCGCCTTTAGAAATGCCTAAGGACAATGCGCCTATTGAGATTCGTCCGCCATCCAAAACTTTAAGCGCTTGAACAAAACCATCGCCCTCATGACCCAATAAATTTTCTTTTGGAATGCGACAATTATCAAAAATGAGTTCGGCAGTTTCTGAAGCACGCATACCCAGTTTATTTTCTTTTTTGCCAGAGGTAAATCCAGGGGTGCCTTTTTCAATTACAAAAGCCGACATGCCGTGGGCGTCATCTTTTTCACCTGTTCGTGCCATCACTACGGCAACGTCGCCACTTTTTCCGTGGGTAATAAAGTTTTTAGATCCGTTAAGGACATAAAAATCGCCCTCTTTTTTTGCGGTTGTATTCATTCCACCAGCATCCGAACCGGTGTTGTGTTCGGTTAAACCCCAAGCGCCAATCCACTTACCGGTAGCTAATTTTGGAAGCCATTTTTCCTTTTGGGCTTCATTGCCAAAATAGTAAATATGCCCGGTGCAAAGTGAATTATGTGCGGCAACGGATAAGCCAATTGAGGAATCAACCTTAGATATTTCTTCAATAACGGTAATATATTCGTGATAATTCAATCCCGAACCGCCATATTTTTGAGGAATAAAAACGCCCATAAAGCCCATTTCGCCGAGTTTATGAAATAAATCTATTGGGAATATTTGTTTTTCATCCCATTCCATCATAAACGGTGTGATGTGTTGTTTAGCAAAATCTCTAATAGATTCGGCAATCATTTTTTGTGTTTCGGAAGTTTCAAAATTCATAATCAATTAAGTCTTAATTTAAAATAATCAAAACGACGTTTGATTATTTAGTCTTCAAATATAAGGCTATTCTGTCAAATTTGTCCAGTGGAAACCCCTCAATTTTTCTTAATTCTTCTAAATCTCGAATTTCGGTAACTTCATTTTTATAGTCAAAAATTTTCTTGGTAAGGGCGTAATCAATATATGGTAGGTGAAGAATTTCTTTAAAGCTCGCCGTATTGACATTGAGTTTTTCGATAGCTGGCTTGTTGACAATTTTAAATTGTTTTAAAATTTTATCCGCCAAAAGCGTATCTAAATAATAAACTTCATATAATTGGTCGTTGAAGCTAAAGCCTTTTAATTCAGTTCTATAATTAATAATTCGGTTTGCGGTGCTCAATCCAACGCCATTAATTTTAACTAAATCTTTGGCGGAGGCGGTATTGATATCACTAACTTTTATTAGGCTAGTGGTGTTTTCTTTTTCAATTTCTACTTGTTTTGCAACGACCCAATCGGGAAACTTAAATTGAGGTTTTAAAACCTTGAGCAAGCTGTCGCTGATGCCTGTAACTTGTTGAAATTCCTCGGCCGAATTGATGTATGTTCCTTGTTCTCTAAAAGCTAATAAGCGGTTAATTTGTTCGGTGTTTAAACCTAAACTATAAGCTTTGGCATCTGATAAAAAACTCGGATTAAAAGGCTTATTCTCATAAGTTTTTGGATTATTTTTGAGTGTTTTTAATCGGTCTAGCTCGGTTTGAAGTCTGATTATTTCGGCATTGGCAATCTTTATTTTTTTATTTGAAGAAAAGTCGACTACAAAATAAAGCACCTGAATAAGAATGATGATGGTGCATAAAATCAAAATCCCATTCCGCTGACTTTTGTCATACCAAAAATGGGATTTTAAATTGGTCATTTTAGAGAAGCTTTTTAGTTATTAATAAAAGCTAAACTATATTATTGTCTATCACTTTCTTTATCATTTTCACTATAGGAGTCGGGCTCTTGATGGGGTTTAATAGTCAAGACTTTATAGAAAAAATAAAACGTAAATAGGCTCACAATTCCTTGTGCCAATACCATGGTGATTATTGCTGTTGTGTTCATAATTTGATTCTTTCTTCTTTAGTGCGTTTTCTATATGCTATTGCTACAATTATTGATATAAATAGAAACAATGATAATAAGAGCATTCTTCCTAAAAATTTATAAAAGGTGTCGTTTGTAAAATCGCCAGTTGCAATTTTATCTTTTGGAGCTACGGTATCTCCAATATTTACGATTGTTTTTTGATTTTTGCTTAGGTCAAATTTATAGATTTTGTGGTCAATAAAAGGAACTATATCAACTTTGCCTGAAGCTTTATCGAATACCTTTTTTTGGTTTTCGAATGAAAGTAAGATATAATCATCTTTTACTTCGTCAACAGTACCGGCTTTTGCGCCAGATGCTTCAAAATTTTCGGCATAATAGTTTTCAGCAAACCATTCTTTATTATTGGTATCGGTATCTTTTACTTTATCTATCCAATCGGGGATACTCGAAACAAGTACCCAACCTAAAAGGGCAGGTGTTATAATAAGAATGATGTATTTATAAAAACCAGGCACTTTAATATCGGCGCCACTAGTAATTTCAATCCAGCCTTTTTTGATTCCAAAAATATAGGAGAATAAGATGGTTTCTAAAAACGCAAAAACCACTAAGCTCACTGTTCCAGCCCAATAGTCGTATTGGTCGAATAAACCTTGTTTATAAAAGATTACGGTTGGCAAGCCCATAGCTAAAATCAGTGCGCCAAAAGACCAAGCACTTTTATTTTTACTCCAACTAAATTCGTCTTGCATAAAGCCCATCCATGGCGTGCCCATTGCTAATGACGATGTAATTCCTGCAAAGAATAGTAATCCAAACCATAAAACGCCGGCAAAAACAGCTAAAACGCCGCCCCATTGTTGGAATAGATAAGGCATTGTTTGAAAAGCCATACCAAAACCAGCATTTTGAATCACCCAATCTAAACCTAAATAACCTGCTGCAATTGGGATAACAATTAAGCTTCCTAAAACAACTTCAACAAATTCGTTCATAAAACCAGCTGAAACGGCATTTAAAGCAATGTCATCTTTTGGTTTAACATAAGCCGCATAGCAATGAATGGTACCCATACCAACGGATAAGGTAAAGAATATTTGCCCTGCAGCAGCTAACCATACCTTAGGGTTAGTAAGCGAGTCGAATTGTGGTGTCCATAAAAAATTTAAACCATCCCAAGCATTGGCATTTGGAAATAAATCAGACGCGCCAGAAGTGCCTAAAGTTAAGCCTTTTACAGCTAAAACAACACCAAATAAAATTAATAAAGGCATGCCAATTTTTGCTACTTTTTCTATTCCGCCAAGGCCTTTCGATAAAATATAAGTATTTAAAATAATACAAGCGATATAAAAAATAACGGCTTCATAAGGAATTCCGGTTGTTGAAGTGCCAATATCGATATAATTGTTAAAGAAATCGGCTACGGCTCCTTGACTTAGTCCATTAAAGGTTCCGACAATTGAATGATATACATAAGAGATGGTCCAAGATTCAATATAGCAATAATAAGCGGCTACGGCAATGTTAGTAAAGATACCGAAAACACCAACGTATTTCCAAATTCTCCCTTTAGACATGGTGTCTAAAATGTAGGGTGTGCTGTGATTTCCAAATTTACCTCCGTATCTCCCTGTTGACCATTCGATAAATAGCAAGGGTATTCCCATGACTAAAAAACAAATTAAATAAGGAATAATGAATGCGCCGCCACCATTTTGTACGGCTTGTACAGGAAATCTTAAAAAATTACCTAAACCAACGGCATTACCTGCCATTGCTAAGATTAATCCGACACGACTTCCCCAAGAATCTACTTTTACTGACATATTTTTTATTTAAGTTTTAGTTGTAGTTGGCTAATATCTTAAAATTTTAGACTTATAACAAATTAAAGAGAATAAAAAATCAATATAGGCAAAAACGCTTGGGGTTATTGTAAAATTTTCAGTCGGTTTTTAATTTAATTCAGCGAGTAAAATGTTAGTTAATTTAGATTTTTTATTTGTTAGTGTGCCTATTAAGAGCAATAATTTTAATTTGTTTTTTTGTAATCTTTAATCTTTAATTCGACATAATTAAAAAAATTGTAACGTATCAGTGTGTATAAATAGTTGATTTGCAATGAATAAATTAAACAATAAGTACACAAAGAAAAACGCACAAAGTTCACAAAGCATAGAAAATTAGCATGCTGAGTTTTTGTGGCCTTAGTATAAAACTTTGTATTAAAACTCTTTTAACCAAACTATTAAGAATTAATTCATAGACTGATTAGTTACAAAAAATTAAATGTTTACTTTTGTTAAAAGGCAAAACCTATTTAAATAATTCAGATTATGAAAAAGAAAACTTTAGTTATTGGCGCATCGCTTAATCCTGATCGCTATTCAAATCGCGCTATCAACAATTTAGTAGCTCATCAACATCCAACAGTAGCTATTGGATTGAAAGAAGGCATTGTAGCGGGTGTTGCGATAAAAACGGACATGCCTATTTTTGATGCGATTGACACCGTGAGTTTATATTTAAATCCGCAAAGGCAAGCAGAATATTACAAATACATTATTGCCTTAAAACCGAGTCGCGTCATTTTTAATCCTGGAGCTGAAAATGAAGAATTTATGGACTTACTTACAAAAAATAAGATTCCTTTTGAAGCCGCTTGCACGCTTGTTTTACTCGCTACGAATCAGTTTTAACAGTTATTCGGGATGGTAAACTGATTCGGCATTTTTATAAATCTCAGCTTTATTTAAAGTCATTTTTTTAAGTTGATGGTTAACGTATAAGTCCATTTGGTCAGTATAGTGTTTTCTTTTAGAATTATTGGTGCTTCCATAAGCATTTACGGTTTCAAAAACGGGACCGTTTTCATCAAATTGGACTAAAATTATATGTGATTCTCCAGCAAAAACGCGTTCTTTATTTTTATAAGCTTGCGTGTGGGTGGCGGCTATTACATCGGGTAAACCTTCAACGGGCAATTCAACAGCACCGCGCTGATGCACTTGATAAGTACCTAATTTAACGGCAATAGTTCCAAAGTTTTTAAGGAGCAATTCTTGTGCAATTTCTACAATTTTTGGGGCGTTTTCTAAGGTAATTTCATTATAAGCTCCGCGTGAAGCGACATCGTATAAAACTTTAAAAAGCGTAGCGCCATAACTTTCTCTATCGGCAGTGCGATTCCATTTTTGCAATTCAATGAGGTAATTTTTGATATTTGGATAGTGTTCTGGATTTAACCTAAAAAATTTATTAGCATCCATGTTAAAATACAACGAATCGGGCAAGGTAATATCATACTTCATCCGTTTAAAATCATCGTAAGAAACCTTGTTTAATTTGTGGATGAGCTGTTGAAAACGGATGCTGCGATTATTATCTTTAAATTGATAACCCATAGTTTGGTCTAATTGCATAGGGGTTAAATTGTCGTCACCTCCGCTGGCGTTATAAACGGCGTTATTCATATTAAACAAATAACCCGATTTTGGATTAATTATTTGTGGTAAATCGGCAAAGGGATGAAATTTTGTCCACAGCGTTTTAGAGGTATTTCCGGGCAAGACTTTAACCCAATTATAGCGGGGGTTTCTCAGCGGAATTTTACCGTTACTCACATAAAAAATAGTGTCGTATTTATCAGCATAAACAATATTAAATCCAGTAATGGCAGTCATTTCGAGTGCTTTTTTGAATTCGGTAAAGTTTTTTGCTTTGTTCATAAAGTACCATTGTTCGGGCGCTTTTATGCCCATATTGGCTGCAAACCGAACGCTGTAAAAGCCCGAGTCATTTTTTACGGTAGCACCATAGAGACTCCAGTAGGCTTTTTTATAAACGCGAATAGGAAGTCCTAAAATTTTGACTCCAAGTTTTACTTTTTTAACTTCCAAGGGTTTCCATTGGCCATCAAATTCGTAATAATTTTCTTTTGTAGGATGCATTTTGAGTTTAAAAACATCCACCTTATCGGGATAATTTACGGTATGCCCCCAAGCTAAATTTGGTGTAACACCTTGAAAAACAGTAGCACCTCCCGCAAATAACCCCCCTAAAATATTCCAGCCTTCTTCGCTAACCAAATGCGCTTCATACCACGAAGCCGGTCCATCGAGCGGTTGATGGGAATTGATAGCTAAAAAAGTTTTGCCATTGGTGGTTTTTTTTGCACTTATCGCAATAGCGTTTGAACCGTAAATGGAATAGGGATTTTCGGTTATTTTATTGTTGAACAAATCGCTAATTACCTTATCAACTTTATCCATAACGGCTAATGAAACAACATAAGAAGTTAGCAAATCTTTTTCGTTTACCGGAAAAAGTTTGCTCAAGGTTACCGCATTTGGATGGGTTTTGGCGTAGGCGTTTATTCCTTCAACATAGCCATTTAAAACGCTTCTAAATTTTGGATTTAGGGTATTTAACTGTTCATCTACAAGCGCTCTGGCGCGAATTAGTTGAACAAAATAATCAATAGCAGCGCCACTTTTACCTAGTTTTTTGCCGAGTAAACCCTTGCCGGCCATAAGCGTTTGCTGAATGGTTACAAAATCATCTTCGGCATGTGCCCAAGCCAAACCATAAGAAGTTTCGGCATCGGTTTTACCGAAAATGTGCGGAACGCCCCATTGGTCTCTAACAATATCTATATTTTTAGGATTTATTTGTGCCTGCAAAACATTCAATAATCCGATAAGAAACAAAGCGCATAAAATCTTTGTGCCGTATAGGTGTTTTAGATTAAAAGCGTTTTTATGATTCATAGATAACGGTGTTTTTTTGATTAAACCAAATGGCATATTTTGGCTGGTGAATTTTTTCAATTTGGTTGCGTTTAGTTTTTAATGTTGGGGTGAGCAACCCATTTTCCATAGTCCAATCTTCGGACATAATGACAATTTTTTCAACTTTTTCGTGTTTTTCTAAGGTCGGATTGATTTGATTTAAAGTCTCGATTAACGAAGCAGATAATTCTACTTGGGTTAAATTTTTAGAATTTTCGGCTAGCGTTATTAGGGCAATTGGTTGTGGAATGCCCATGCCAACAACGCATATTTGCTCAATGTTTCTATTTTTTAAAAATTCTAATTCAATAGGTGCAGGGGCAATGTATTTTCCTTTATCGGTTTTAAACTGGTCTTTTATGCGACCTGTAATGTATAAATATTGATGGTTGTATTCGCCAATATCACCGGTTTTTAAATAGCCTTCTTCATCAAAACTCGCCTTGGTTTCTTCGGGCATTTTATAATAGCCCAACATCAAGCAGTTGCTTTTTATACAAACTTCGCCTAGTTCATTGAGTTTGGCGGTAGCTCCAGGCAGTGGTTTACCAACGGAACCTTTAATATTGTTATTAGGTAAATTAAAATGTGACAAGGCACAATCTTCGGTCATGCCATAGGCTTGGTGAATGCTGATACCAATTTTTTCATACCAATTCATCATGCTTACCGCAAGCGGTGCTGCGCCCGAAAAAACAATTCGTGCACTGCCGAGTCCTAATTTTTTATGGAGTTTTTTTCTAAAAAGTGTGTTTAAAACAGGAATTGCCAAGATGATATTTAATTTTCTTTGCGGAATGGTAGCCAATATTTTTTCTTTAAATTTTGCGAAAATTCGGGGCACAGCAAAAAACAAATGAGGCTGAACGCGCTCTAAATCGGCAGCAAAGGATTCAAGTGATTCTGGAAAATAGAATTGAGCGCCTCTAAAAAGTCCGTGCATTTCTATTCCCATGCGCTCGGCGATGTGCGATAAAGGCAAATAGGAAAAAAAGCGCGGGTGACTTGGCAAATTTATCACCTCAAGGGCGGTTTGTCCCACTTGTGCAAAACTGCTCACTTTGTGCATCACGCCTTTAGGCACACCCGTTGTGCCCGATGTATAAATTATTGTCATTAAATCATCGGGTTGTAAACCTTTTGAATCGGTTAGCGGCAAACTGGTTTTAACCAATTGTTCCCAAGTTTGTTCTTCTTCAATATCATAAAGCGAAACACTAATTTTCAGGATGTTTTTAATGCCATTTTTCTGACTGTCATAATGGTCGAGTTTGCCGATAATAATAGCCTTTGCTTCACTGTGATTGATAATGTATTCAATGCCATCAGCTAATAGCGTAGGATAAATGGGAACCGAAACATAGCCTGCCATCAAAATGGCTAAATCGGCCATTATCCAGTGGGCGCAATTTTTTGACAGAATGGCAACTTTTCCGTCTTTAGGGAGGTTTAAATCTCTTAAACTTTGTGCTATTTTGCGTATTTCTAGTCCGGCTTCTTTATAAGTATAAGTTTTATATTGTCCGTTAAGAGGCTGATTTAAAAATAGTTTATCAGGCTGTTTGCTTTCCCAAAACAAAAAAGCTTCAACAGGTGTTTTAAATTTTGGCATATAATGGTCGTAAATTTGCGTCTAAATATAGAAATATATTTATGAATAGAAAAAAGTAGCTGCTAGATAGTAATAACCAGACCTTCTTTTGCCAAAACAGTATTTTTAAATTGAGTTTGGGCTTCTGTTAAAAACAGATTTTCATCGTTATAACGACTCGAAAAATGCCCTAAAATCAATTGGACAACCTCGGCTTGTTTGGCAATGTTAGCGGCATCTTGCGCGGTACTGTGTTTTGTTTTTACCGCTAATTTGGCATCTTCCTGCAAAAAAGTAGCTTCGTGGTATAACAAATCAACTTTTAAAATGGTAGGTACTATTTTAGGATTAAAACAGGTGTCGCTACAAAAGGCGTAACTTTTTGGTGGAAGTGGGTTTGATGTTAAGCTTTCGTTTTTAATTAGGGAACCATCTTCCATCAAAAAATCTTTACCATCTTTAAGATTTTGATAATCGCAAATGTCAATTTCGGCAATGCGACCTACTTGTTCCATAATGAGTTTTCGCTCGCCAATTTTTTCTTTAAAAAGATAGCCGTTAGTGTAAACGCGGTGTTTTAAAGGGATTGTAAAGACGGATACTTTATCATTTTCAAAAATCAATACGCTTTTTTTAGAGGTAAGCTCGTGAAAAATTAAGTGATAACTCAAAACCGATTTCCCTAATTGCAACTGTAATGTGATGATTTGTTCAATGCCTTTTGGACCGTAAATATGCAATTCCGCTTGACGTTGGTAAAGGCTAAAAGTTGAAACTAAACCAATTAGCCCATATAAATGGTCGCCGTGAAGATGTGAAATAAAAATCCGAGAAATTTTTGTAAACTTAACTTTGTGTTTGCGAAGTTGAACCTGTGTTCCTTCGCCACAGTCTATTAAAAAATGTTCATTATTGATGCTTAAAAACTGTGAAGTGGGCGAAGCAAAAGTACGTGGTGTTGCAGAATGGCAGCCTAATATGGTTAAACTAATACTCATAATTTAAAAGCCGAGGTCACGCTCTATCATTTCCATTTCTAAAATATCTTTAGCTTCTAAAAGTGTGGGCGTGCAGGTTATTTGGTTTGAAATAGACTCTATATTAATAGCTTGAGCCACCACTATAAATGATTTTTTAAGCAATTTACTTTGTTTAAGCATGGGTAATAGTTGGTTGATATTTTTGGCGCTGTTATTGGTAATTTTTGATAAATCTAAAATCAGGTTAGTTTGATTTAAACCCTTATAGAGCGCGTCAAATTCGGCTAAAAAAGTGTCAAAATCTTTGGCTTTAGGTTTAATTAACGTGTAATTAGCACCTTTTTTTACAATCATCTTTTAAGTGGTTTTAATTTGCTCAGCCAGTAAATAAATTACCGCCATACGAATGGCAACGCCATTTTCGACTTGATCTAAAATAATGGCTTGTTTAGAATCGGCTACATCACTGGTAATTTCTACCCCCCGGTTTATAGGTCCAGGATGCATAATAACTATTTCTTTTTTAAGTCGGTCGAGTTTTTGTTTATTAATACCAAAAAGCTGTGTGTATTCGCGAACGCTAGGAAAATATTTAATGTCCATTCGTTCGTGTTGCACACGTAAAACATTAGCTACATCGCACCATTGCAGGGCTTTTTCAAGATTTAATTCTACTTCAACGCCTAAAGATTTTATATGTTTTGGAATCAAAGTTAAGGGTCCACAAACCTTTACATTTGCACCTAACATTTGCAGTGAAAAAATGTTAGAAAGTGCTACCCGTGAATGTAAAATATCGCCAATAATCACTATATTTTTACCTTGAATACTACCCAATTTTTCTTTGATAGAAAAGGCATCTAAAAGTGCTTGTGTTGGATGTTCGTGCGTGCCATCTCCGGCATTTATAATTTTGGCTTTGATGTGTTTAGATAAAAAAACACCAGCGCCCACATCGGGATGACGCATCACCACAATATCAACTTTCATCGCTAAAATGTTGTTGACGGTATCAATTAAGGTTTCTCCTTTTTTTACCGAGGATTGGTTTGCCGAAAAATTGATAACATCTGCCGAAAGGCGTTTTTCAGCTAATTCAAAAGAAAGACGCGTGCGTGTGCTGTTTTCAAAAAATAAATTGGCAATGGTGATATCCCGCAAGGAAGGGACTTTTTTTATTGGTCGGTTTATAACCTCTTTAAAATGACTTGCGGTATTAAATATCAATTCAATATCTTGTTTGTTGATTTGTTTGATACCTAAAAGGTGTTGCGAGCTTAAACCGGCCATAATATTTGGTGCATTTTATAGATTAATTTTCAATATATACCGCATCTGTTTTTTGTTGTTCTTGCCATTGAACGATTACTTTTTCTTGATTTATGGCATCTACCTGGCAACCTTTATAGTTAGGTTGAATGGGTAAATCGCGGCTAAAACGTCGGTCAATTAAAACCAAAAGTTCAATGGCGCTGGGGCGTCCAAACGATTGAATGGCGGTAAGTGCCGCGCGAACACTACGGCCCGAAAATAAAACATCGTCAATAAAGACTACTTTTTTATCTTCAACAATAAAGTCGATTGTTGTTTTATTGGCTTCTAGTGATTCGCCACGTCTTCTAAAATCATCTCTAAAAAAAGTAATGTCGAGCTGTCCAGATTTAAGGTCTTTTATATGATAATCGCGCTCTAAAATTACGGCTAACCTTTTTGCTAAAAAAACCCCTCTTGGCTGTAAACCAATAAGGACCGTGTTTTTAAAATCGTTATGATTTTCAATAAGTTGGCAAGCCAATCGTTGCAAAATTATTGCAATTGCATTGCTGTTGAGAAGTTTCTTTTTAGCCATTTTAGCAAATAACAGGTTGCTTAATTGAAAGACAAAGTTACTATTTTTTTTAAAGCATTTGTTTAAATTGGCTTGTTAATTAATTTGTTAAAAACAAATAGCGCACTAATTCATTTTAAAAGTTTCAAAGTGTAATTTTATTGTATTCATTTTCAATTTATTCATGGAAGAATTTTCAGACGGAAACGACGATTTTTATATAACCAAATTTGAATCAATGTTAAAAACTAACAGTGTTTTTTTCTTTGATTTAGAAGCCTTTGAGGTCATTACCCATCACTATATGGATATTGGCAAAATAAGTTTGGCAAAAAACGCCATTCAGTTGGGATTATCGCAACATCCTAGTTCTACACTATTGCAGTTGATTGAGGTAGAGTTGTTGATTTTTGAGAATAAACTTGTAGAAGCCGAAAATATTGTTCAAAAATTGATGGAATTGGAACCGAATAATGAAGAAATTTACATACAAAAAGCCAATATCCTTTCAAAAAAAGACAAGCATTTAGAAGCAATAAAATCTTTAGAAATGGCCTTGAGTTTTACAGATGAGCCTGAAGAAATTTATGCTTTGCTGGGTATGGAATTTTTATATTTAGATGCCTATGAAGCTGCGCGGTTAAACTTTGAAAAGTGTTTGGAATTAGATAGTGAAGATTATGCCTCATTATATAATGTGGTCTATTGTTTTGAAATGCTTAATCAAAGTGATAAAGCCATAGATTATTTAAAAGAATATATTAACAATGATCCTTATAGCGAAGTTGCTTGGCATCAATTGGGCCGTCAATATTTTGCTTTAGGCGCTTATGAAGAAGCTTTAAGAGCCTTTGATTATACCGTAATTATTGATGAATATTTTTTGGGTGGTTACCTAGAAAAAGCCAAAACCTTAGAAACTTTACAACGCTATCAAGAAGCTATTGACAATTATTTTATTTGTTTGGAATTATCAGATGCCACGTCGTTTACCTATTTGCATATTGGCAGGTGTTATGAAGCTTTGGGAAACAACAAAATGGCTTTGAAATTTTTTGATAAAACCGTTCACGAAGACCCTCTTTTAGATAAAGGTTGGTTGGCACTGACCAATTTGAATTTTATAGAAGGCAATTACCAAAAAGCGCTGTCTTGTATTAATAAAGCATTGAGAATTGATAGTGAAAATAGTTTATATTGGCGCAAATACAGTCAAATTACCCTAAAATTAAACCTGTTTGAAGAATCGACAAAAGGCTTTAAAAAATGTATCAAACTCAGCGATAACAGCCTTGATATTTGGTTGAGTTATGCCGATGTTTTAACTTTTATTGGTGATATTAATGATGTTTGGTTGCTTTTAATTGAAGCTCAAAAAATGTATCCAAATAGTTTTGAATTAAAGTATCGAATGGCATGTTTGCAAATGCTCTTTATGAAAGAAAAATTGGCAATTCAGCTATTTGAATCGGCATTAAAAGACGATTTTAATTATCACAAAGAATTGATTAGTTTATTTCCTGAGGTTTTTAAATTGGAAATAATCAAACAAAGTATTGAAAAGTTTAAAAAACAATAAACCTTTTTAACTTGCTTTTTTGCTTTTAAAAGCAAGAGTTATATTCCGAGAATACACGATAAACCCAAAAATTTGACCAATAAACAAAACCGGGTCTTTTCGTATAATGGCATAACTTAAAATCATTAATGAGCCAATTAAGCTCAAAACCCAAAAACCGGTTGGCAACATTGACACTTTTCGTTTTTCGGAGTAAAACCATTGGTAAATAAATCGGCAGGTAAAAATAACTTGCGCCAAACTTCCCCAAATAAGCAGTTTAGTAGAAATGGCTTCGTTTTTAAAGAGTCGGTCAAGGTCATAGGCATTATTATTAAAGGAATAAACAATAACCAATAGTGGAAAAGCCGATAAAAACCAGCGCAAAAGTAAAGGTAATTTTTGCCACGAACCTTGCAATTGCATATTGCGGATGTAAATAAAATAGGCTAAAATTTGTCCGAGCATAATGGCGAAATCGTCGCGAAGCCATCCATAAACAAATAATAAAAAGGAAGCCATTAAGCTGAGTTCCCAAAACAATTGTGGTGTTAAAACACGCTTGGCTTTTTCTGACTTAATCCATTGTAATAAAAGGCGCGCCGAAAATAGAATTTGTGCCAAAAAGCCAATGGCGTAAATAAAACTTTTATAGGATAGCCAATCGCTCATTTATTTAATATTGTTTTTTTCAACCACATAATTGATGTATCTGCTGCGCATCCAACGGTAAGCAAAGGCATCTTGTAATGGTTTTATTGAGCGGTTAAAAATATTGAATTTTGAGATTCCCGCTATGCGTTCAAAATGCTGCACGTTTACTTGTTTTATTGTACCTCCTTGCAATTTAATGAGTGCCGGAATAAAGCGGTGCATGCCTTTAAAAAAAGGTATTTTTTTTGCGACCTCGCTATGCATCACTTTTAAGGGGCATCCCGTATCAATAATGCCGTCATTAATTAAAGCGCGGCGAATGCTGTTGGCAATTTTTGATTGAATTTTCTTGCTAAACGAATCCTTTCTATTTCCCCTAAAACCAATAACGGCGCTATAATTTTCGATGTGTTCTAAAAGTTTATCAAAATCATAAGGAGCGGTTTGCAAATCGGCATCAATATAACCGATAAGTGGGGTTTTTATATGGTCAATTCCAGCTTTAATAGCCGTGCTTAATCCGCAATTAAATTTAAATTTCAGGTACTCAAAGTTGGGATTGTTTTGGCAGATGGTTTCAATTTTGTTAAAACTATCATCTTTAGAGCCATCGTCAACAAAAAGCACCTTGCTTTTGGTTTTACTCTGTTTAAAATAAGCGTTAAAAGTGTTTGCAATCCGTTCAATATTACCCGACTCATTAAAAACAGGAATGATAATGGTCATTTTATAATCTGTCATAGCGGATTGGTAGTAAAAATTGCGATAAAATTACAAATAAATTAGCGTTTAAACTGGTCTCTATTTTTATCGTTTTATAAGTTATCTTTGGATTCAAATTTAAAAAAGATGCAAAGAAGCCTAAAAGATTATATCGTATTGATTTTAAAGGGAATTGCCATGGGCGCTGCTGATGTTGTGCCTGGAGTATCGGGCGGTACTATAGCTTTTATTTCAGGAATTTATCAAGAATTAATTGAAACCATTAATCAAATAAATTCTAACACCATCAAAATTTTAATGAACGAAGGTTTAAAAGCAGCTTGGAAATCGATAAATGGCCATTTTTTAATAGCACTGCTATCTGGAATTGGCATAAGTATTTTGAGTTTAGCGCAACTAATTAATTGGCTTTTAGAACATAAACCCGTTTTGCTTTGGTCTTTCTTTTTTGGGTTGATATTGGCTAGTATCTATTTTGTAGGGCGGCAAGTAAAAAAATGGCAATTTGAACAAATTTTAGCGTTGATTATAGGTAGTGTCATTGCTTTTTTTATTACAATATTGCCTGCAATGAGCGGTAATGTTGCCCCTTGGTTTATATTTTTATCGGGTGCGTTGGCCATTTGTGCAATGATTTTACCCGGCATTTCAGGAAGTTTTATTTTAGTGCTTTTAGGGGCATATAAACCTGTTTTAGATGCACTTCACGAAAGAGATTTTAAAATTATTTTAACACTAATGGCAGGAGCTGTTGTAGGTTTGTTATCGTTTTCACGACTTTTAAAATGGATGTTTGATCATCATAGAAATGCCACATTAGCGGTATTAACAGGTTTTATAATTGGCTCTTTAAACAAAATTTGGCCTTGGAAACAGGTTTTAAAATCAGAAATGATAGATGGAAAATTAAAAGTAATAGAAGAAGCAAGCGTGTCGCCATTTAATTATCAAGGTGATAATCAATTGATTTTAGCCTTATTATTGGTACTCTTAGGATTTGGATTAATATTGGCTCTTGAAAAACTCTCTCAAACAAAAAATTAATTATGGCGCAACCCAGAACAACATTTGATAACTTTCTCCTTTTTATTAAAGGACTTGCTATGGGTGCTGCCAACAAAGTGCCCGGCGTTTCGGGTGGCGCAGTTGCCTTTGTAGTTGGTTTTTATGAAGAGCTTATTTATTCACTTCAAAAAATTAACCGAAAAGCGCTTAAACTTTTAATCAATGGCCGTTTCAAAAGTTTTTATAACTATACCAATGCCCCGTTTCTAATTTTTATTTTTGGAGGAAGCACCTTTAGTTATTTTAGTGTTTCAAAAGTTCTCGATTATCTTATCAGACACTACGAATTATATGTTTGGAGTGTTTTTTTCGGAATGATTATCGGTTCAATTTATTATGTTTCAAAACAATTTAAAGATTGGCAAATTAAAAATTTGTTTGCCATATTCATAGGAATTTCTATCGGTATTTTAATAAGTGTTTTAGATCCCGCTACCGAAAATGACAACCTGTTATTTGTGTTTTTATGTGGCATTGTTGGGGTTTCGGGGATGACTTTACCAGGTCTTTCGGGTTCGTTTATTGTGATGCTAATGGGAAATTATGTGCTGCTATTAGTTGATTCAGTAAATATGCTTTATAAAACCTTGACGGAGTTGGTTTCGGGCGATTTTTCATTTATTCACAACCCAATTAGAATTCATTACCTTAAAATTATTGGCTCTTTTACGGCGGGTTCCACTTTTGGTTTGGTGGTTACTTCTCACATATTGGGCTATGTTTTAAAACGATGGCACCAAATTGTAAATGCTTTGATTATTGGTTTTATTTCTGGCTCACTCGGCACAGTTTGGCCCTTTAAAAGAGCGGTCTATAAATTGGTTGACGGCGTTGCAGCTATTGATATTGAAGGAAATAAAATCATTCAAGATTATCACCGTTACCTTCCCGAAGCAAATAAAATTGAAACTTGGATAGCCTTTTTATTTATCCTTTTTGGCATCGCTATTTTGTTGGTTATTGATTGGTATGGCCAAAAAAACAAACGCACCCTATAATTATTGATGAGCACTCCAAAAATAACATACGGTTTAATTGCAAAAAATAGTTCTCATTCGTTTTCTAAGTCTTATTTTACTCAAAAATTTAAAGAATTAAATTTTGAAAATTGCCAATATTGCAACTTTGATTTAGATGATATTTCTACTTTTAAGGCGCTAATTAATGCTGATAAAACAATAAAAGGATTAAATGTTACCATTCCTTATAAACAAGAAATCATTCCTTATCTTGACGGATTGTCTAAAGAAGCCCAACAAATTGGGGCAGTAAATACCATAAAAATAGAAAACGGCAAGCTAATAGGTTACAATACCGATGTTTATGGATTTGAACAATCTTTAAAAACACTTTTTAAAAACACAAATCAAAAAGCTTTGATTTTAGGATGGGGAGGCGCTTCAAAGGCGGTAAAATTTGTGCTCACAAAATTGGGATTTGATATCACAATTGTATCTCGAAACCCAACTAATAATGAGTTTTTATCCTATAAACAATTGACAAAAACACTAATTGAGCAAACAAAACTCATCGTAAATTGCACCCCACTTGGCACTTTTCCTAATGTTGATAATTGTCCCGATATTCCTTATCAATATTTAAATAAAAACCATGTTTTATTCGATTTAATTTACAATCCGCCTGTTACAAAATTTCTACAATACGGAAATGATTGTGGCGCTAAAATTAAAAATGGTGCAGATATGTTAAAACTGCAAGCCGAAAAATCATGGGAAATTTGGAATGCCTAAAAAGCACTAAATACTAAAAAATTTACTTAGTTTTGCCTTTCTAAAAAGCAATTGATAAATTGCCACTATTTTTGAACCATAAACATATATAAGATGTTAGACGAGATTAAAGAAAATACCCCGCTAGAAAACCTAGAAGAAACGAATGAAAGTGCAACAACTAACGAAGCAAATTCAACCGTTGAAACGCCCATTTTAACTTCTCAAGAAACAACCGAAGCCTTATTAGACGAAGTAATTTTGGCAGATGAGCCAAAAACAAAACCTGCTAAAGCTTTAAAATCGGCAGTTAAAGATCAGCCTTTAGCTGACGATAATAACGCCGATTTAGAAACTTTAGTTGAAACTTTAGATAATTTGGTAAATAATGGGCCTATCAATAAAATAAAAGATGAGGTTGAAGCAATCAAAACCGTTTTTGATGCAAAATTCAAAACCCTTTTAGAAACACAAAAAGCAGCATTTATAGCCGAAGGTGGTGATAGTATTGATTTTCATTTTTCTACTCCCTATAAAACCAAATACAACGAACTGCTAAATCAGTATAAAAAAACTAGAGCACAATTTTATAAGGCTTTAGATCAAGAATTACAAGACAATCTTAAAATAAAATTAGACATTATCAAAGCACTTAAAGAATTGATAGATAATGTTGAAGATACTAATAAATATGTAGCATTTAAAAATTTGCAAGAACGTTGGAACAAAGTTGGACAAATTCCAAGAAACAATTACAACGATACTTGGCAAACTTATTTACACCATGTTGAACGTTTTTATGACCTTCTTCACATCAATAATGATTTAAGAGATTTAGATTTTAAACATAATTTAGATGAAAAAGAAAAACTTATAAAACGCGCCGAAAAATTGGCTTCAGAACCCAATATAGATGTCGCTTTTAAAGAATTACAGCAATTACACAAGGCTTGGAAAGAAGATATTGGACCTGTTCAAAAAGAAATTCGCGAAGAGGTTTGGAACCGTTTTAGCGATGCCACCAAGGTAATTCACGATAAACGCCACGAGGCTTTTAAAGATATTAAGGTAGAATTTGATGAAAATGCCGCTAAAAAAGAAGCTTTAATTACAAGCATCGCTGCCTTTAATCCCGAAATGCTAAAATCTCATGCCGATTGGCAAAACGCCATTAAGTCGATAGATAAATGTCGCGATGAATTCTTTAAAGTTGGTCGCGTTTCGAGAAAACAAAATGAAGCACTTTGGAAAAAATTTAAAGAAGCTACCCAATTGTTTAATAGCGGTAAAAACGAATTTTATAAACTCGTAAAAAATGAACAATTAGATAATTTGACAAAAAAACGAAACCTGTTAAATCAAGCACAAACGCTTAAAGACAGTGAAGATATTGTAGCTGCCGCCGAAGTGTTTAAAAAAATTCAAGCTGAATGGAAAAATATTGGCCATGTGCCTCGCAAATATTCCGATAAAATTTGGCATGAATTTAAAGATGCTTGTAATCACTTTTTTGAAAGAATTCACGCCGAAAAAGAAGTTGATAATCATGGTCAAATTGAAGCATTTAATGCTAAAAAAGTTTACTTAGAAGCGTTAAAGAAAAAGGCTGAAGACAGTAAACTTACCGTTACGCAAGATAATTTGCAAGAATACATTAAAGATTGGAAAACGCTAGGCTATGTTCCCGATGGTAAGCGTCAAATTGAGGATAAATTCAATAAATTTTTAGAAAAAAGTTTAGAGGATTTAGATTTAGATAAAAAAGATTTAGCATTTATTAAATATAAAATGTTAATGGATGGCTATAAAGCCACTAATAACATTAAAAAAATAGAGAACGAGCAATTCTTTTTAATCAAAAAAATTGACGAGTTAACACGCGAAATTCAACAATTAGATAACAATATGAGTTTCTTCTCTAACACAACCGAATCTAACCCATTGTTTGCAAATGTTTTAAAAACACTTAAAAAGAATCAGGAAGATTTAAAAGTATTAAAAGAAAAATACGATTATCTAAAAACGTTATAAAGCAAGTTTACCATCTAATTATTGCGCTACCCCAAGTAAACCCACTGCCAAAAGTGGCCAATACTACCAAATCGCCCGATTTTACCTTACCTTGTTCCCAAGCTTGGGTTAAGGCAATTGGAATAGAAGCAGCTGTGGTGTTGCCAAATTCAGTGATATTATTAAATACTTGGTCGTCGCGCAATCTAAAACGGCGTTGAACAAATTGTGAAATTCTTAAATTCGCTTGATGCGGAATAAATAAATCAATATCAGTAGCTTTTAAATTATTTTTTGAAAGACCTTCATTAATAACTTCATCAAAACGTACAACTGCATTTTTAAAAACCAGTTGTCCATTCATATAAGGAAAATAATCAGGATCGGTGTTGTTATTTTCTTCAATAAGTTTTGGAACCCAATGCTTAATACTCGGACTTTTAACCACTAATTCTTCGGCAAATTTTCCTTCAGAATGTAAATGTGTCGATAAAATTCCCTTTGAATTATCTTCTTCTCTAGATAAAACAGCAGCTCCAGCGCCATCACCAAAAATGACAGTTACACCACGTCCTCGGGTTGTTTTGTCTAAGCCTCCCGAGTGAAATTCACTGCCAATTACCAAAACATTTTTATACATGCCCGTTTTAACAAATTGATCGGCAGTCGAAAGCGCATATATAAATCCAGAACATTGGTTTCTAACATCTAATGCACCAACAGTATTTAAACCAAGTAAATCTTGAATTTGAACACCACAACCTGGAAAATACATATCAGGACTTAAAGTGGCAAACACCACAAAGTCAATATCTTTCGGTTCGAGTCCGGCACGTTTTATAGCAATCCTAGCAGCTTTTGCACCCATAACGGCCGAAGTATCTTCGCTGCCTTCTTTTATCCAACGGCGCTCTTTTATTCCGGTTCGTTCTTGAATCCAGGCATCATTGGTGTCCATCATTTTAGACAAATCGTCATTAGTAACCACATTTTCAGGCACGTAATAGCCTAGTCCACTTATTTTTGAATTGTACATATTTTTAGGTTTCAATTTTAATTATCTTAAAAAAAGATTGATTAATTAGGTTTTGCATATTTATTGACGCAATTTAAAAATATTTAGCTTTAAAAATAAAAAATTAACACTGTCAATATGACATTTTATAATTTTTGGTATTTTTTTTGACTTATTAGGATAAACTAAAAACTATTATAATTATGACAAAAGGAACGATTAACGTAACGGTAGAAAATATTTTCCCGCTTATTAAAAAGTTTTTGTATTCCGATCACGAAATATTTTTAAGAGAACTCGTGTCTAATGCAACCGATGCCACCCTAAAACTTAAACACTTAGCCTCAATTGGCGAATTTAAAGACAGTCTTGACAATGTTAAGATTGAGGTTATTGTTGATAAAAAGAAAAAGCAAATCAAAATTATTGACCAAGGTATTGGCATGACGGCAGATGAAGTTAAAAAATATATCAACGAAATTGCCTTTTCGGGAGCTGAAGAATTTCTTGATAAGTATAAAGATAAAGGCGATGACCCCGGAATTATTGGTCATTTTGGACTTGGTTTTTATTCTGCTTTTATGGTAGCTGATAAAGTTGAAATTATCTCAAAATCATTCAAAGAAGATGCCGAAGCCATTCACTGGACTTGCGATGGATCACCAAATTATAGCCTAGAAAAATCGGATAAAACAGATCGTGGCACAGAGATTATTCTTCATGTTTCTGATGATTCTAAAGACTTTTTAGAAGATTCAAAAATTGAAGGGTTATTGGTGAAATACAATAAATTTATGCCAATTCCAATTAAGTTTGGAACCAGAGAAGAAACCAAAAAAGTAGGTGAAGGCGATAAAGCAAAAGATGAAAAAATTACCGTTGATCACATTATTAACAATCCAAACCCTGCTTGGACAAAAAAACCTAGCGATTTACAGGACGAAGATTATAAAAAATTCTATCACGAATTGTATCCTATGCAATTTGCCGAACCGCTTTTTAACATCCATTTAAATGTAGATTATCCATTCCATTTAACCGGTATTTTATATTTTCCTAAATTGTCTAGCAATTTAGATATGCAAAAAGATCGCATCCAATTATATCAAAATCAAGTTTTTGTTACCGACAATGTAGAAGGTATTGTACCTGATTTTTTGCAAATGTTAAAAGGGGTTATAGACTCTCCCGATATTCCACTAAACGTTTCGCGTTCTTATTTGCAAGCCGATGGTGCTGTTAAAAAAATAGCGAGTCACATCACTAAAAAAGTGGCAGATAAACTTCACGCTAATTTTAAAAATAGCCGTCAAGATTTTGAAAAAAATTGGAATGATATCAAGGTAATTATTGAATACGGAATGCTTTCTGAACCTAAGTTTTATGAAAAAGCCAAAGATTTCGCCTTGTTTCCAACCCTTGATGGCGCTTACTTTACCTTTGATGAATTCAAAGAAAAAGTCAAAGACCTTCAAACTGATAAAGATGGTAAATTAGTGGTTTTATATGCTTCCGATAAGGATAAACAACACAGTTATATTTTTGATGCTAAGGCCAAAGGCTATGAAGTCATTTTATTAGACTCGCCAATTGTTTCACATTTAATTCAAAAGTTAGAAAGCGAAAATGAAAACACAACATTTGTTCGCGTAGATGCCGACCATATCGAAAATTTAATCAAAAAAGAAGACCCTAAAATCTCTAAATTATCGGATGAAGATAAAGAAAAACTAAAAACTATCATTGAAGAAGTGGTTCCAAAAGAAACCTATTCGGTTCAAATGGAAGCCTTAGATAGCGATGCCAATCCTTTTATTATCACCCAACCTGAATTTATGCGCCGTATGAAAGAAATGAGTGCAACCGGCGGTGGCGGAATGATGGGGATGAATAATTTTCCAGATATGTATAATTTGGTAGTAAACACTAATAACGACTTAATGGATAAGATTTTGAAAGCCAAAACAAATAAAGAAAAGTATGTCAACCAGGCTTTAGATTTGGCCAAGCTTTCACAAAACCTTTTAAAAGGGGAAGCCTTAACCAACTTTATAAAACGCAGTTTTGAGTTGATGAAGTAGTATTTTAAACCACTGTTTTTTAAAACCCTTATCGGATAATCTGATAAGGGTTTTAAATTTTTAGGAGTGTTTGTTCAAATTAAATTTTTCATTACATTTGAAAACCTTAAAAAGCAAGATTTTATGAAACTTCCTAAACGCGCAGGTGATAGCCCTTTAAAAGTAACACTCGAAAAAGATAAAAAGTACGCTTGGTGTTCGTGTGGCTTATCTATAAAGCAACCCTTTTGTGATGGCGCGCATAAAGAATGTGAAATGAAACCACTCGTTTTTTCGGTAGAAGAAGAAAAATCAGTTCATTTGTGCAATTGCAAGCAAACTAAAAAGGCACCCTATTGCGATGGCGCTCATAAAAATTAATGACAACAAATAAAGTTTTAGCGGCTTCGGGTATTATTTTAAACGAACATAAAATTCTGCTCATAAAGCGTTCAAATTACACCCAAATTTACCCAAGATTTTGGGCTTGCCCCGGAGGGCGCGCTGAATTGGGCGAAACAGCCGAACAAAATGTTGTTAGAGAAGTAAAAGAAGAGGTCAATCTCGATTTTTTTCCTACCGAAATATTGACAACAGCAACTTGGCAAAACCGCTTTTTATACCGTTTTTTGGGAACTTGGTCTGGCGAAATACGCATTCAAGAAGCAGAAATAACCGACTATAATTGGTTTACCTTTACTGAAGCAAAAAAATTAGAATTGGCATTCGATTATGCCAAAGTGATTGACTTAGTTCACAAGCACAATTTGATTTAAGCTTGTTCAAAGCAATTTTTTAATTACAATTTTTACGCCACTTTTTTAATTTTATCCAAAAATATCATTTAAAACTTTTGCCAAGCGAATACCCCCTTTTTGTAATTGCTGCCTAACCGTTGCCAAATAATCATAAGAATATCGGTAAGAAAGGTTATCGTCATTTTTTACCGAGGCATAAACGGTTTTGGCAAGAGCCTGTGATTCATAAACCCAATCTAATAGGCCCCCTTTTTGTATCGACTGAACTTGGGCTTTCGACAATTTATCGGTGTTATCAGCCATTTCATAATAGCTCATTTTATAACTGTCAATCATATCGCTATCCCAAACGCGGTGAAGGTTTGACGACTCTCTAAACCATTTTAATTTAATGTCATTTCCGCCTTTATCTTCACCTCTTCCCACATGAAGTGGTTGGTGCAAATCACCCATAAAATGGATGAGCATTTTAAGATAAAAAACCTTGTCTTCATTAGATGAAAGCGGGTCTTTAAGAATTTTTATACAAGTTTGTAAACCCTGAATTAAATCGCCTTTTTTATCAGCTTTAGCAGGATCGTAATTGGTATCAAATTCAAAATTTACATAATGCCAAGTGTAATAGTTATCAAAAGCCTTATCCGATTTTATCTCATCAGCAAAATTGCTGTAGAAAGCCAAGCTATGACAATCTAAGAGTTTATCGATGGCTTTTTTTGCCTTTCTAGATAAATGATTATCAGCTATTTCGCCAACAGTTCTGTGCCCGGTAGCGCCCCAATTGGGTTTGTTAGCAAAAAGAGAAAGGCTCATCGAAAATAAAATGAGTGTTGCGAGGGTGATTTTTGTTTTCATTTCAAATATTTTTGCTAAAGTATAAAGATATCTCAAAATATAATTTGATTTTATCATAAACTTTTTATTACATTTGTGATATCAAATTAATATCAAATCAATTTAAAAATGAAAAAAGAAATCATTATTCAACCTTCTAGTGGCTACGCCATGTTAATTGTTAACCTACTAGCCCTAATTATTGGAATTTTTGGAATAGCACGTTTAGGCAATCCTTGGTTTATTGTGCTAATTTTAGTTTTTGTTTTTACTTTACCAGGATTTTTTCTTGTAAACCCTAACACTTCAAAAGTGTTATTGCTTTTTGGAAAATATGTAGGTACGGTAAAAGATAATGGCTTTTTTTGGGCAAATCCGTTTTATACTAAAAAGTTTTTATCATTGCGCGCCAGCAATTTTGACAGCGAACGCGTAAAGGTAAACGACAAATTAGGGAATCCAATTATGATAAGCACCATCTTGGTTTGGCGTGTAAAAGACACTTATAAAGCAGCCTTTGAAGTTGATAATCACGAAAATTTTGTGCGGGTTCAAAGTGATGCGGCGGTTCGCAAATTGGCTAGTATGTATCCTTATGATAATTTTGAAGATGAAGGTGTTAAAGAAGCCATCACTTTGCGTTCTAGTTTAAACGAAGTGAGCAAAGCTTTGGAAGCTGAAATTGAAGAACGCCTAGCAATAGCTGGTATTGAGGTGCTTGAAGCGCGGATTGCCTATTTAGCTTATGCCCAAGAAATTGCTCAAGCTATGTTAAAACGACAACAAGCAACCGCTATTGTTGCGGCACGTCACAAAATTGTTGAAGGCGCGGTGAGTATGGTAGAAATGGCTTTAAATCGTTTGAGTGAAAACAATATTATTGAATTTGACGAAGACCGCAAAGCCGCTATGGTGAGCAACTTAATGGTGGTGTTATGCGCTGATAAAGATGTGAATCCGGTCATCAATACGGGCACTTTAAACACTTAAAATAATGCTAATTAATTTGTTTAAAAAATATGATGAGCGTCCGCGCATAAAAATTGAAGCCACAGTTCTCGATAAAATATTAGATGGCTGTTCGCTTGTATTTTTATTGCTAATGTTAGCGATGGTTTTTCAAAATTATGCCGATTTGCCCAGTCAAATCCCAACGCACTTTGGCGATAAAGGGAATGTGGATGATTACGGTAAAAAGCAAAGTATTTTAATTTTGCCAGTTTTAGGGATAGCTCTTTTTGTGGGATTAATTTTTTTGTATAAAATTCCACATAAGTTTAATTATATTGTAAAGATAACACCCAAAAATGCTGAGCAACAATACCGATTGGCAACGCGCATGATGCGTTTTGTCAATTTGTTTGTAATGCTGATCTTTTATTTTATCGTTTATAAAATTATTAATAGCGCAAACAATAAAACAACCCCCGTAATGGATAAATGGTTCACGCCAATGGTTTTAGCAATTGCTATGATAGGTGGGTTAAGCGTTTTTGCGTTATCATTATTAAAAAACAAGAAATCAAAATGAAAAAAATTGTTATTATCAGTCTCTTTATTACCAACATTTTAACAGCTCAAACCAAAGATTTTACCGAAACAGAACTTGCAATTCCGTCAACAAAAATTGCGATAAATGGCACGTTATTAATGCCTAATAATGTTAAAAGTCCAAAACTAATCATTATTATTCCCGGTTCTGGTCCCACCGATAGAAATGGCAATCAAGGGATGATGCAAACCAATGCTACTAAGTTTTTAGCCGAAGCCTTGTCGGATAAAAAAATAGCGACTTTCCGCTTCGATAAAAATGTGATTACCCTTTTAAAACGCAAAGATTTTAAAGAAGAAAACCTTTTATTTGATGATTTTATAGAGGATGCAAAAAATAGTATTGCCTATTTTAAAAAGGACAAACGCTTTTCTAAAATTGTTGTAGCCGGTCACAGTCAGGGGAGTTTGGTAGCTATACTAGTTGCCAATCAATCTGATGGTTTTATTTCTTTAGAGGGTGCTGGCCGACCGATTGCCGAGATTCTTTACGAACAAATTAACAATCAAGCACCCTTTTTGGCAGCTCCCACGCAAGTGGTTTTAGATTCCTTAAAGCAAGGCCAATTAGTTAAAAATATACCGCCCTTGTTGCTGTCGGTTTTTAGACCTTCGGTTCAACCATTTTTAATCAATTGGATGCGATATAATCCGCAAAGCGAAATAAAAAAACTTAGCGTTCCAATATTGCTAATTAACGGCTCAAAAGATATTCAAGTTCCGGTTACCGATGCAGAGCTACTGCACCAAGCAAATATAAAAAGCACTTTTATACGCATTGAAAATATGAACCATATCTTTAAAGAAATTAAAGGAGACCTTCAAGAAAATCAGCTGTCATATACCAAACCTGAATTGCCAGTAATGCCCATTTTAGTTGAAACCATTATAGAATTTATAAATAAAATCTAAAGCAATGTCAGTTAAAAAAGCATTTGCACTCCGCATCAACCAAGCCTTATTAAAGGCTGTAGAAAAATGGGCTGCTGACGAGTTTAGATCCACCAATGGACAGATTGAGTGGATGCTGACTAAAATTTTAAAAGAGGCTAAGCGCCTACCCAATGAACCAACAAATACACCCGAAAATAATCAATAAACAATCTTTTTACTTACATTTGGGCTTTAAAAAAATAAATTCCTTCTATGAAGTTTAAGTTGGTTGCTGTTATAATTTTTTTGATATCGGTTAAAGTTTATTCACAACAACCAAAAACATTTAAGGTTAAATGGATTGACAAACCCATTAAAATTGATGGGGAATTAAATGATGAAGCTTGGCAATTGGCAGGTGCAATAGCCGATTTTTGGCAGTATTTTCCTACAGATTCCGTTCACGCCCAATATGATACCGAAATTTTGATGGCCTATGATTCTAAAAATCTGTATATCGGTATCAAATTAAATTCTAAAGGAAAAAAATACATCATTCCTTCCTATCGTCGCGATTTTAGAGCCACAGGAAATGACAATGTTAGCTTGCTTTTCGACACTTTTAACGATGGATCAAATGCATTCTTTTTTGGAACAAACCCTTTTGGAGTACAAAGAGAAGCCTTAATTTCGGGTGGTGGTACTGATTTGCGCGGATTTAATACCAGTTGGGATACCAAATGGATCAATGCCTCCAAAATATACGATGGGTATTGGATTGCCGAAATGGCCATTCCGCTTGCAGATTTTAAATTTAGAGAAGGTGAAACTAAATGGCGTTTTAATGCTTATCGGTTTGATGCACAATCAAATGAACAAAGTTCTTTAATGAACATTCCAAAAAATCAACTGATTTTTGGTTTGGCTTTTATGGCCGAAATGAATTTTGAAAAACCTTTATCTAAATCTACCACGCCACTTTCTATAATTCCTTATACAAAAGTACAAACCTCAAAAGATTTTGAAAACCAAACCAAACTTGACAACATAAATTTTGGGGGAGATATTAAAGTCCCCATTGGCAATAGTATGAATTTAGACCTTACGATAAATCCCGATTTTTCGCAAGTTGAAGCCGACGACCAAGTTGTAAACTTAACACGATTCGAAATTTCCTTGCCCGAAAAGCGTCAATTTTTTATTGAAAATAGCGATTTGTTTAGCGATTTTGGCGACAATAGAGAGGCAAATCCATTTTTTTCAAGACGCATTGGGGTTGCCGAGGATTTAAATGGAGACCCCATTGAAAATAAAATTGTGGGAGGCATTCGCTTAAGCGGAAAACTCAATGATGATTTGCGCCTAGGATTTTTAAACATCCAAACCGTCGAAGATGCTACAAACCATATCAATGCCAATAACAATACGGTGTTGGCTCTGCAACATAAAGTTTTTAGTCGCTCTAACGTTGGTTTAGTTTTTATAAATCGCCAAAACACGTCAAAAGCCGATTACCTAACACCACAAAGTAATTACAACAGAGTAATTGGCATCGATTATAAACTTGCCTCCCAAAGTAATAAGTGGGTTGGAAATTTTTTTGCACACAAATCATTTACACCAAATGCGGGGGATAAAGATAAATCGGCTGGAGCTAATTTAGAATACAATTCTCGTTTTAACAAAGTTGGCTTTAGTAGTCTGTATGTAGGGAATGATTTTAATTCAGATTTAGGTTTTATAAATAGAACAGATGCTTTAAAATTCAGGCCAAGTTATGAACGTATTTTTTATCCTAATCACAGTATTTTTGATACGCATCGATTTACATTTAGCTCTGAATTCATTTGGAAACCAGACTCAAATTTTAAAAAATCAGATTATTTACACCAATTATCTTGGAGCGCAACCTTTAAAAACCAATCACAATTTGAAGTTACTGTAAATAATAATTTTACTTTTTTGTTAGACGATTTTGAACCGACTGGTAAAGAAAATGCCATTCCACTTCCTGCTAATCAGGGATTTTATTATTCCGATTTTGAATTGAGATACAGCTCTGATAGACGCGATGAGTTTTCTTATAATATTAGAGGCATTTTTGGTCAATTTTTTAATGGAAACAGATATGGTATCAATGCCGACTTAAATTTAAGAAAACAACCTATAGTTGCGGCATCTATCAAAATTAATTACAACTATATCAGCTTGCCACAGCCTTATTCATCTACTTCAATTTGGCTTATCGGACCAAAAATTGATCTGACATTTAATAAAAAATTATACTGGTCAACTTTTATTCAATATTCAAATCAAAACGAATCTTTAGGAATAAACTCCCGCCTTCAATGGCGCTTTAAACCTTTATCCGATTTGTTTATTGTTTACAACGACAATTACAGAACAACCGATTTTTCACCCCGAACTCGAGCCCTTATATTAAAATTTACGTATTGGCTAAATGTTTAGCCAAGTATTATTTATATTTGATTTTTTAATTAGACAAACTATGAAAAACAACTTAAAAAGCTTTGCAGCTTTACTAATCTTATTTAGTTTTACCACCATTTTATCGCAAACACAATCTCCTGACGAATTTTTGGGTTATGAACTGGGAGCGCGCTTTACCAGACATGATAAAGTGACTGAATACTTTAAATATATTGCGTCTAACAATGCCAATGTTAAATTGATTCAATACGGTGAAACTAATGAACATAGACCCTTAGAGCTTGCAATAATCACTTCGCCCGAAAATTTTACCAATTTAGAAAACATCAGAACCAACCATTTAAAAGCAGCGGGTTTGTTAGCCGGCCAAGAGCAAGCGAATACCATTTCAATTGTTTGGCTGAGTTATAATGTTCATGGCAACGAAGCGAGTAGCACTGAAGCTTCTATGAAAACCTTATTTGCTTTAGTTGACCCTAAAAATTTGGAAACCAAAAATTGGTTAAAAAATACGGTAGTTATTTTAGACCCTTGTATCAATCCTGACGGCAGAGAGCGTTATGTAAGTTGGTATAATCAAATAAAAAATACGCCTTATAACGTCAATCCCGATGATGTTGAACATCATGAACCTTGGCCAGGTGGACGCGCCAACCACTATTTATTCGATTTAAATAGAGATTGGGCTTGGATGTCACAAAAAGAAACGGTTGCCCGTATTAAAATCTATAATGAATGGTTGCCAAATGTTCATGTCGATTTTCACGAACAAGGTTATAATTCGCCTTATTATTTTGCACCCGCAGCCGAACCTTATCACGAAGTTGTAACCCAATTTCAACGTGACTTTCAAATTAAAATAGGTAAAAATCACGCCAAGTATTTCGATAAAAATGGGTGGCTTTATTTTACTAAAGAAGTTTTTGATTTGTTATATCCCAGTTATGGCGATACCTATCCAATGTATAGTGGCGCTGTTGGGATGACTTATGAGCAAGCTGGCATTAGAGCTGGTTTAGGAATTACCACTCAAGATGAAGATATTTTAACCCTAAAAGATCGGTTAACACACCATTATACCACCAGTTTATCAACTATTGAAGTGGCTTCCAATAATTCGCAACAATTAGTGGAGGCGTTTAGCAAGTACTTTAATGAAAATCAGAATAAGCCAAATGGAATTTACCAAAGCTATGTTGTTAAAGGTAGCAATGGTTTAGATAAAATAAACAGTTTAAAAGCCTTTTTAGATGCCCATAGAATTAGCTATGGTAGCCCTAAAATACTGACGCAAGTTAGCGGATTTAGCTATCAAGACAATGCGCTTTTAAATACCAAATTACAAACTTCCGATTTGGTCATAAACTTAGCACAACCAAAAGCCCGATTGGTAAAAGCCTTATTCGAACCCCAAACCAAATTAAAAGATTCGCTTACCTATGATATCACCGCATGGGCAGTTCCCTATGCGCGTGGTTTAGATGCTTTTGCTCTTAAAACAAAGCTCACTATTCAAGATTATATTGACAATTTAGGCGAAAATTCTGTTTATGCAAGTTCCGCGCCTTATGCTTATTTGGCTAAATGGGATGATGTTAAAGATGCCGAATTTTTAGCCGATTTATTACAACAAAAAGTAAAAGTCCGCTTTTCAACCGGTGCTTTTAAAGTGGAAGGAAAAAATTATGAAGCTGGCACACTCATCATCACCAAAAAAGGAAATGAAGCGCTTGCTAATTTTAATCAATTAGTAATTGATATATCTAAAAAATACCAACGAAACATTACGGCCGTAAACACCGGGTTTGTTGATCAGGGTAAAGATTTTGGTTCGAGTGCCGTGACCTATATCAAAGCACCAAAAATAGCTTTATTAACTGGAAACGAAACATCATCAACAAGTTATGGTGCTTATTGGCAATTTTTTGAACAGCAATTGCATTACCCAATTACAAAAATAGGTAGCGATTATTTTAACAGAATAGACCTAAATACCTATACGGTTTTGGTTATTCCAGATGGTTATTATTCAAGGGTTTTGAGTAAAGATAATTTAGAAAAACTAAAAAATTGGGTTCAAGATGGCGGTAAGTTAATTGTGGTTGATGGCGCAGTGAGTGCTTTTGCAGATAGCGACGAATTTGATATTTCTAATTTTGCATCCGATAAGGAAAAGGCCGAGGCTAGTGATAAAAAAGAAATCATTAAAAAAGCCGAAATACTCTTGCCTTTTGACGAACAAGAACGCAACAGCATTTCAAGCTTTATTGGCGGCAGTATTTTTAAAGCAACACTCGATAATACCAACCCCTTAGCCTTTGGATATCCTAAACATTATTATACTTTAAAATTAAATGCTATTAAATATCCCTATTTAAAAAATGCTTATAACGTGAGTGTTATTAAAAATAAAAAAGATTTAATAAGCGGATTTGCAGGTAAATATGCCATTGAAAACACCAACGAATCTCTAGTTTTTGGTGTTGAACCAAAGGGGCGTGGCGAAGTAATTTATTTGGTAGATGACCCTTTGTTTAGAAGCTTTTGGCAAAATGGAAAATTGCTATTTTGCAATGCTTTATTTTTTGTAGGACAAGATTAAACACCTTTAAAGCATAGCAAAATAGCTGTAAAAAACTTGTTTTTTAAACCGATTAAAAAACAGATATTTGTAGGATGAAATTAAAGAATTCAATGAAAAAAATTTTAGTTGTTGGGGCGGTTTTACTTAGCCTTTTGGCATGTAACACCAAAAAGGTGGGCTCTATGGAAGTGCAAGTTCAAGTAGATGGACTTAAAAAAGGGACGGTTTATCTTCAAAAAGTGGTAGATACTTTAATGGTAACTGTCGATTCAATTGTTGTTGATGGCGCAGCTACTTTTACCTTGTCGGATAATGTTGAAAGCCCTGAAATGTATTACATTACCCTTGCCGATTCGGACAAAAAAATATTATTTTTTGGAGAAAAAGGTAAAATTGAAATTAAATCAAAACTCGATAGGTTTGATATTGCGGCCACAATTAAAGGCTCTAAAAATCAAGATTTGCTCAATCAATACAACAAGATGATTAGTAAATTTAACAACCAACAACTCGATTTAATTCAAGCTGACTTTGAAGCCAACAAAACCAAAAATGAAGTGTTAATTGATAGTATTGATAAGTTATCGCAACGGCTCCTTATAAGGCGTTATTTATACGCCACAAATTTTGCCGTAACACACCCAAAAAATGAAGTTTCGGCCTATATTGCCTTAACCGATTTATACAATGCAAATATCAAGTTGCTCGATACCATTAACAATTCATTAATAAAGAGTGTTAAGCAATCTAAATATGGGTTACAGCTCAATCGGTTTATAGCCGAAATTAAGAAAAACGAAAAATAAACATGATATTTAGATTTAACAATTTTTATAAAAGTTTTTAAATCTAGAAGCTAAAAAAACCTGCTTTAAAAGTTTTAAAGCAGGTTTTTTATATTTATAAGATTTTCTATATTACATCATTCCTGGCATTCCACCACCCATTGGAGGCATGCCACCGCCAGCAGGACTTGCTTCTTTAATGTCAACTAAAGCACATTCGGTAGTTAAAATCATACCTGCAACCGAAGCTGCATTTTCTAAGGCAATTCTAGTTACCTTAGTAGGGTCTATAATTCCAGCTTTAAACATGTTTACATATTCATCTGTTTTGGCATTATAGCCAAAATCTTTTTTACCTTCAAATACTTTAGAAATTATTACAGAGCCTTCAGCACCAGCGTTTTCTACGATTTGGCGTAAAGGTTCTTCAACGGCACGACGCAATATTTTTATGCCAGTAGCTTCGTCATTATTTAAAGGAATTAATTTATCAAGAGCGGCAACAGCACGAACAAATGCAACACCACCACCTGCAACAATACCTTCTTCAATGGCCGCTCTAGTTGCGTGTAAAGCATCGTCAACGCGGTCTTTTTTCTCTTTCATTTCAACTTCGCTAGGTGCGCCAATATAAAGAACGGCAACGCCACCAGCTAATTTTGCTAAGCGTTCTTGCAATTTTTCTTTATCGTAATCGGATGTGGTTGTTTCTATTTGCGCTTTAATTTGGTTAACGCGTGCCTTGATATCTTCTGGAACTCCAGCGCCATTAACCACAGTAGTATTGTCTTTGTCAATGGTGATCCGTTCGGCGGTGCCAAGCATATCAATGGTACAATTTTCTAGGGTAAATCCGCGTTCTTCCGAAATTACTGTACCTCCAGTTAACACGGCTAGGTCTTCGAGCATGGCTTTTCTACGGTCTCCAAAACCGGGAGCTTTAACGGCAGCAATTTTTAATGCGCCTCTTAATTTATTTACAACTAAAGTTGCTAAAGCTTCACCATCAACATCTTCGGCAATTATTAATAAAGGTTTGCCCGATTGAGCTACAGGTTCTAAAACGGGTAACAAATCTTTCATTGTAGAGACCTTTTTATCGTACAATAAAATATAAGGTCGCTCTAAATCGACCATCATTTTTTCAGAATCGGTAATAAAATAAGGTGATAAATAACCGCGGTCAAATTGCATACCTTCCACAATGTCAACATAGGTTTCCATGCCTTTAGCTTCTTCAACGGTAATCACACCTTCTTTGCCAACTTTAGCAAAAGCTTGTGCAATTAAATCGCCGATAGAATCATCGTTATTAGCTGATATTGAAGCAACTTGCTTTATTTTGTCCGATTTATTGCCAACTTCTTGAGATTGTTTTTTAAGGTCGGCAACAATGGCAATGACTGCTTTGTCAATACCGCGTTTTAAATCCATTGGATTTGCGCCGGCAGCAACATTTTTGATGCCTTCTTTAACAATTGCTTGTGCTAAAACGGTAGCGGTTGTGGTGCCGTCGCCTGCTAAATCATTGGTTTTAGAAGCCACTTCTTTAACCATTTGTGCACCCATATTTTCTAAGGGATCTTCAAGCTCAATTTCTTTTGCAACGGTAACACCATCTTTGGTAATTTGTGGTCCACCAAATGATTTTCCAATAATTACATTGCGACCTTTTGGTCCTAAAGTTACTTTTACTGCATTTGCTAAGGCGTCAACACCACGTTTTAAACCGTCGCGTGCATCAATGTTAAATTTTATATCTTTTGCCATAATTTATGTTTTTAAATTTTTGGATTAATTTTTATTTTTTGTTTAGATAATGGCGAAAATATCGCTTTCTTTCATGATGAGGTAATCAATACCTTCAAATTTTAATTCAGTTCCGGCATATTTTCCGTAAAGAACGGTATCGCCCACTTTAACAGTTAAAGGCGCTTTTTTAGTGCCACTGCCAACGGCTACAACTTTTCCGCGTTGTGGTTTTTCTTTGGCAGAATCTGGTATGATAATTCCAGATGCCGTTTTGGTTTCAGCGGCCTGAGGTTCAATTAGAACGCGATCGGCCAAAGGTTTGATGTTTAATTTACTCATTTTTTATAAAATTTTTAAGTTAATGTCCACTAAGATTAGTCAGAAATGATGCCAAAGTTAGATTTCTGCCAAAGAAATAAAAAAAATGCCAACGTGTCATTGCGCTGGCATTTTATAGGATTAAAAGAACGGTTTTGCTATTTGCTACTGTCTTTTTTGCTGTCAGTTGTTGGCGAAGTAATAGGTGTAGCCAATTTTTGATTTTCAACCGGAACCTGTCGGTCTTCAAGCTTTTGTTCAACTTGAGAATTTTGTTGCACACTAGTGCGTTCAATGGCAAAATTTGACAACAAAATCAAAGAAAATAGGATTGCTGCTAAAACCCAAGTGCTTTTATCTAAAAAATTAGTTGTGTTTTGTACGCCACCTAAAGCTTGTGTGCCACCACCTCCAAAAGAAGAGGATAATCCGCCGCCTTTTGGGTTTTGAACCATAATAAGTAAAACAAGAAATGCGGCTACAATAATGATTAATACTAAGAAAATGGTGTAAGTCATGATGTGTAAATATTATATTTTTTGTAAATTTTTTATTGCTCTAATTTGGTCTGCAAAGAAACCACTTTTTTCTGGATATTTCAAAATTAAAATATGATAAGCCTTAATCGCTTTTTCATATTTTTTTTGTTCGAGGTAAACCTTTGCCAAGGTTTCGGTCATAATATTTGGGTTTTCTTGAATACTTTCAATAAAAATAGGTGCCTTTTCAATGGTTTTTAGAGGCTTTATTTTAGGATTTGTTTTAATAAAGTTTTCGATTAAATCATTGGGTTCATCAGGTTTAGTTTCCTCGCGGTGAATGGGTTCTAATTGTTTTAATTGAAGCCATTCGTTAAATGAATGGGTTTCGGTGGCATTAAAAACCAATGGTTTACCTATGCTTAAGGTTTCAAAAGGTGTAATTTTGTGGTGTGCGCTAATTGTTTTAGGTAATTCCGAAATTGTTTCCTTTGTGTTTGCTTTTACAATTTGATTTGATGAACAAATAAAATCAAAAAGTACGGAGCGGTCGGTTGTATAAGCAGCGGTTTTTTTTAAGGCATCATTAAATTTAAAACTTTCCTGATTTTGTAGGCCCTTTAAATGAAGAATCCGAGCTGCCTGAAAATAAGGATAAGCTTCTAAAACAGGCTCAATTTTATCGATAAATAGTTTGTCTATTTTATCAGGGTTGATGAGGTTTGTATTAAATTCGGCTAAATTCATTTTACCATTTTGCTATTGAAGCATTAAATATATCTTGGGTTATGCGTTCAAAAATAACTTTAAAGGCTTCGTCTAAAATACTGCCAGTTAATTGAGCATTAGCGTCATAATCATAATAAAAACTAAAGCTTTGGGTAAAATTATCTACTTCTTTTAACTTGTTAAAAAATCGGACATTTAACATAATAGTCAGCCTATTTTGTGCGGCCGTTTGTTGTGCAGTTGCCGACATAGGCTCTATGCGGTATTGTGTAATTTCGCCTTCAAATTGTAAATCGCCATTTGTTTTTACCAAATTTAAATTGGTTTGTTTTAAGAATAAATCCTGCAAAGCCAAGGTAAATGCTTGACTTAATCGGGGTTCAACCAACTCTGAATTGTTAGGAAAATAATCTATCTGAAGGGTTTTGGCTTCGCCAGTGCTACCTCCGGTAAACGAATAAGCCCCGCAACCAGCCGTAAATGTTATGATAAGAACAATTATTAAAGTGCTATTAAATAAATGATTTATTTGGCGATTCATATTTTTTTGAGTGCTTATTAAGGATTTCAAAGATATTAATAATTATGAACTTTAAACCTGAAAGTAGAAGCTAACTATAAATTAAGTTGTTTAATTTTTCTATAAAGCGTGCGTTCAGAAATGCCTAATTCTTTTGCCGCTAATTTACGTTTTCCTTTATGGCGGGCAATGGCTTGGGTAATCATTTCAATTTCGGTATCCCTCAAAGATTGCACGGGTTCTATGGTTTCTACCTCATTAAAATTGGCTTGATTATACTGTTTATTTTTATCAGCAGTAATAATTTCAACCGGAGATTCCTCTTGATCTTGCAATTCAAAATTGTTGTAAAGTTTTTCGATAAGATGTTTGTTTTCGTTCAAGTTGATTTGGTTATTTTCGTCTTTTATCAAACTCAGCGTCAGTTTTTTTAAGTCATTTATATCATGTCGCATATCAAACAATACCTTGTACAAAATTTCTCGTTCATTGGCGAATTCACTTTCTTTAAATTTTTCACCAATCAGGGCTGGTAAATTCTCTTTTTGATTGGGCAAGTAAGCTTTTAAAATGGAGGCATCAATCACTCTAATTTGCTCTATTACTGAAATTTGTTCGGCAATATTGCGCAGTTGCCTGATATTTCCAGGCCAATTATAATTTTCTAAAAGGCTAACCGCATCGGATTCTAAGCGAATGGTTGGCATGCGGTATTTTTGAGCAAAATCGGAAGCAAATTTTCTAAATAACAAGTGAATATCTGATTTGCGTTCACGCAAAGGCGGTAAATTAATTTCAATGGTGCTCAAGCGATAATATAAATCTTCTCTAAATTTATTTTGGCTGATGGCTTTTATCATATTTAAATTAGAGGCAGCCACAATCCGTACATCGGTTTTTTGCACTTGTGAGGAGCCTACTTTCATAAATTCACCATTTTCTAAAATTCGAAGCAACCTAACTTGTGTGGTCAAAGGCAATTCGGCAACTTCATCCAAAAAAATGGTGCCACCATCGGCGACTTCAAAATAGCCTTTTCGGGATTGTGTAGCGCCTGTAAAAGAGCCTTTTTCATGACCAAATAATTCACTATCAATGGTTCCTTCGGGAATTGCGCCACAGTTAACAGCGATATAATTGGCGTGTTTACGGTGTGAAAGTTGGTGAATTATTTTTGGAATATTTTCTTTTCCAACCCCACTTTCGCCTGTTACAAGAACCGAAATATTGGTGGGTGAAACGCGTAGGGCTTTTTCAATGGCGCGGTTTAAATGCAAATCGTTTCCAATAATTCCAAAACGTTGTTTGATGGTTTGTACCGATAATTCCATAGTTTGGAGAATTTAAATTAACTTATTTTTTCACCTATTAAAGTTGCCGAAGTGCAGGTGTTTACTTTAACATGAACTAAATCGCCTACCTTTTCTATATTTGTTTTTGGAAAAACCACTACGGCATTTTGTGAATTCCGTCCCATCCAATACGCATCCGATTTTTTTGATTCCCCTTCTATCAAAACTTCCACTGTTTTTCCCAAAAATTGTTCAGTTCGGTATAAACTGTGTACGCGTTGCAGTTGAATGACCTCATTTAAGCGTCGTTTTTTAACTGTTAGCGGCACATCGTCGTCCATTTTTTTGGCTGCCAAAGTTCCGGGACGCTCAGAATAGGCAAACATAAATCCAAAATCATATTTTACATAAGCCATTAGCGACAAAGTTTCTTGATGATCGGCTTCGGTTTCACCACAAAATCCGACCATCATATCATGAGAAATGGCACAATCGGGCAAAATTTTATGTACGTTATCTATTAAGGTCATATATTCTTGGCGCGTGTGTTTGCGATTCATACGTTCAAGCATGCGGGTGCTGCCTGACTGAATAGGCAAATGGATGTATTTGCAAATGTTGTCGTGTTTGGCCATGGTGTGCAACACATCTAAGTGCATATCTTGCGGATTAGAAGTTGAAAAGCGAAAGCGCAGTTTTGGAAATTGAGAGGCGCACCTATCTAATAAGTTTGAAAAACTTAAGGCCGTAGCTTGCGCCATATCGCTGGCATTTTTAAAATCTTTTTTAAGTCCGCCACCAAACCATAAATAACTATCCACATTTTGACCGAGCAAGGTTATTTCTTTAAAATTCTTATCGGATAAATCTTGAATTTCTTTGATAATGCTTTCCGGATCACGACTGCGTTCGCGACCTCTGGTAAAAGGAACTACACAAAAAGTACACATATTATCACAACCACGTGTAATCGACACAAAAGCCGAAACGCCATTAGAGTTTAAGCGCACTGGCGACACATCGGCATAGGTTTCTTCGCGCGATAGAATAACATTTACGGCATCTCTGCCGGCTTCAATTTCGGCAATTAAATTTGGTAAATCGCGGTAGGCATCGGGTCCCACAACCAAATCGACAATTTTTTCTTCTTCTAAAAACTGTTCTTTTAAGCGTTCGGCCATACAGCCCAAAACACCGACTTTCATTTTAGGATTTATTTTTTTTATGGCATTAAATTTTTCGAGACGTTTTCTTACAGTTTGCTCAGCTTTTTCGCGAATAGAGCAGGTGTTTACCAATACCAAATCGGCTTCTTCCAAATTTTGAGTGGTGTTAAAACCGTGGTCAGAAAGTATGGCAGCAACAATTTCACTGTCGTTTAAATTCATCTGACACCCATAACTCTCAATAAAGAGCTTTTTAGAATTTTCCTTTTTTATTTCGGTAATCAAGGCCTGACCTTGTTTTTGTTCTTCTATAATTTTTTCGGTAAACATATTATTAATTTGTGCAAAGGTAATCAAAACCCTTAAAAGGTGACATATTGGCAGAAAAATTAAGATCAAATTATGAAATTGTGATTTGCAAAGAGGCGTTTATAAATTAGCATGATAAAGCTTCAATTTATAAAAAAGTCCTCTAAAATAGGTAATTTAAAAAATCTACATACTTTTGCAGCATCTTAAAATAAACCTATGGCTAAGAATTTAGTAATTGTAGAATCTCCGGCGAAAGCCAAAACAATAGAAAAATATTTAGGAAGTGATTATCAAGTAGCATCGAGTTTTGGACATATAGCCGATTTGCCATCAAAGGAATTAGGTATTAATGTTGAGGGTGATTTTAAACCCAATTATCAAGTGCCACAAGACAAAAAAACACTTGTAAAAACGCTAAAAGATTTAGCCAATAAAGCCGAAACGATTTGGTTAGCAAGTGATGAGGATCGTGAAGGAGAGGCCATTTCGTGGCATTTATTTGAACAATTAAAATTAAAAGATAGCAATACAAAACGCATCGTTTTTCACGAAATTACCAAAACGGCCATTTTAAAAGCCATTGAAAATCCGAGGAAAATAGATTATAATTTAGTAAACGCCCAACAAGCACGTCGGGTTTTAGACCGACTTGTGGGTTATGAATTGTCGCCTGTTTTATGGCGTAAAGTGAAAGGCGGCTTGTCGGCTGGGCGTGTGCAATCGGTAGCTGTTAGACTCATTGTTGAACGCGAAACTGAAATTGAAAACTTTGTTGCAAGTGCTTCTTTTCGAGTTGATGCTGAATTTTCGAATCACGAAAATCAAAAATTCAAAGCAAAACTTCCCAAAAATTTTGATACTTTGGCCGATGCAGAAGCTTTTTTAAATGCCAGTGTCAACGCCATTTTTAAGGTGGAAGACTTACAAGTGAAGCCAGCAAAAAAATCACCAGCACCGCCATTTACAACCTCAACTTTACAACAAGAAGCCTCAAGAAAATTGGGTTTTCCGGTGGCTAAAACCATGTTGGTTGCCCAAAAACTTTATGAAGCGGGTTTAATAACCTATATGCGTACCGATAGTTTAAACTTGTCAAACGACGCAAAAATTGCTGCAGCACAAGCTATTACCAAAAGTTATGGCGCAAATTACAGCAAGCCTCGCGTTTTTAAAACCAATTCAAAAGGCGCGCAAGAAGCCCATGAGGCGATTCGACCAACTGATATAAATGTGCAACAGGTTTCGGCTGATTTTGACCAAGACCGACTTTATAGTTTAATTTGGAAACGCACCATTGCCTCTCAAATGAGCGACGCTGAGTTAGAACGCACCAATGTTAAAATAAACCATTCTAATAGCGATAAACAATTTATTGCAAATGGTGAGGTTATCAAATTTGACGGGTTTTTAAAGGTTTATCTTGAAGGAACTGATTTTGACGAAGAAGATCAAGACAGCATGTTGCCAAGTTTAGCCATCAATGAGGCACTTAAAAATTTATTGATAAGTGCCACAGAGCGCTATACCGTTCCACCTTACCGTTTTACGGAGGCTTCTTTGGTAAAACAATTAGAAGAATTGGGCATTGGACGACCTTCAACGTATGCGCCAACCATTTCTACCATCCAAAAAAGAGCTTATATCGAAAAAGGAATTATTACTGGCAGTAAGCGCAACATCAATAAACTGGTTTTAAAAAACAACAAAATTACAGCATCAGTAATCAGCGAAAACTTTGGAGCTGATAAAGGAAAATTGATTCCAACGGATATCGGAAAAGTAGTAACCGGATTTTTAGTTGAGCATTTTAACAACATTCTCGATTACAATTTTACTGCAGATGTTGAACAGGAATTTGACAATATTGCCGAAGGAAAGCTCGATTGGATAAAAATGATAAAATCTTTTTATAAAGATTTTCACCCAACAGTTGAGGATGTTGCCGAAAATGCCGACCGCGCTAAGGGTGAGCGACTTTTGGGCGTTGACCCTGATTCCGGCAAAAATGTTTATGCCCGTTTGGGACGATTTGGTGCAATGATTCAGATAGGAGAGGCTACCGATGATGAAAAACCAAAATTTGCAAGTTTACAAGGAGCACAAACACTAGGAAATATTGAGCTAAAAGCCGCTTTAGATTTATTTCAATTGCCAAAAACTTTAGGTGTTTTTGAAGGTCATGATGTCATTGTTTCAAATGGACGATTTGGTCCTTATATTCTTTTTGATAAGGTTTTTGTGTCTTTGCCAAAAGGAGAAAAC
>PFPU01000026.1 GCA_002793215.1 Flavobacteriales bacterium CG_4_10_14_0_2_um_filter_35_18 | reverse complement strand
ACTTATTTACTCAATAAACAACTAAAGGTTAAAGGTTAACGGTGGTTAATTCCCCTATCGAGAGGGGTTAGGGGTGTTTTTTTATAAAATACAAATAGTTTATGTTGTTAATACGACTCAAAAGTATTCACAGTGATTAAAAACTACCACAAACTTTGAATTTATTAGACCTAATATTGGTGTTTAGGTAAGTAACACGATTAATTTTTTAACAAAATGGTTATTAAATGTTTAGCAGTTTTAAATGTTACAAATCTTCAAAGAATTTGTTTTTGGAGCGCTTTTGGCAAAGGTAATTTTTGTTGACCTACAAGGATTCGAACCTTGACAGACGGCTCCAGAAACCGTAGTGCTACCGTTACACCATAGGTCAGTTTTAGGGTATAAAAACGCGCAAAATTAAAGTAATTATTTTGTTTATCGGTAAAATAAAGCTTTTAAAAACAAAAAAAGCCATCTAAAAATAGAAGGCTTTTTTGTTGACCCACAAGGATTCGAACCTTGACTGACGATACCAAAAACCGGAGTGCTACCGTTACACCATGGGTCAGTTTTTGTTTTGCTTTAAGCAGGCGCAAATTTACAGTAAAGTTTTAAATGCGCAAAGATTTTAAAAAAATAAATTTTTTAGTCATTTAACAGTTATTTAATCTGTATTTTAGTTGCTTTTTAATACGGTTACTGTATTATTTATTAAATTCGCCAACGCTATAAAAACACAAAACATGCTCGATTTTAATTATAAAAAATGGAATTCTATTTTAGGATGGGTTACTTTTGCCATCGCTTTATTTACCTATACAAGCACCATAGAACCTACGGTAAGCTTTTGGGATTGTGGTGAGTATCTATCAACTGCCATAAAATTACAAGTCGGTCATGAACCTGGAGCGCCTTTATTTCAAATGCTCGGTGCGTTCTTTGCCATTTTTGCGAGCGACAAGGCACACATGGCGATGATGGTCAATTTTATGTCGGCTTTAGCCAGTGCCTTTACCATATTATTTTTATTTTGGACTATTACGCGCTTATCATTTAGCTTGCTAAAAGCTAAAAATGCGACAATTTCTTATCAAACGCAAATCGCTATTTTAGGTAGTGGGATGGTAGGTGCTTTAGCCTATACCTTTAGTGACACTTTTTGGTTTAGTGCCGTAGAATCGGAAGTTTATGCCTTGTCATCAATGCTTTTGGCGCTTTTATTTTGGTTAGGATTGCGTTGGGAAGCCGATATGGATTCGCCAAGAGGCAACAAATGGTTGTTAATTTTATGCTTTGTAATAGGCTTATCATTTGGCGTTCATGTGATGTCGTTATTAGTGATTCCGGCAATAGCATTCATTTATTACTTTAAACGTTATCAAACTGTAAACACCAAAAACTTTATCATTGCCAATATTTTAGCCGTTTTAGCTTTGGCTTTTGTGTTTCAATTTTTATTTCCTTTTACCCTTAAATATTTTAGCGCCCTAGAATTGTTTTTTGTAAACAATTTGGGCTTGCCTTTTAATTCTGGTAGCATTATTGCCGCGCTGATATTAATTTTTGCCTTTATTTACGGATTAAAATATACTAAAAAGCATCATTTTTACCATGCTAATACCTTAATATTAGGCATCTTATTTGTGATGTTGGGCTTTTCATCTTGGATAATGTTGCCAGTTAGGGCAACGGCAAATCCGCCCATAAACATGAGTGATCCTTCAAGTGCGCGCGAATTGTTGGCTTATTATAACCGCGAGCAATATGGCGATGTTTCGTTGTTTTATGAATCATATTACTCGGTTGCTTTTGAAAGGGAATTAGATGAAAATAAGCCTTATATTGATGGAAAACCTCATTACGAAAAAGACACCGTCAACAAAAAATACATCATCGTAAATGATTATAAAGAAGATTTACAAAACTATTCAAACAAGCACAAGGGGTTTATTCCGAGGATGACCGCTACCTCTGCCGAAGCCATTAGAAACTATAAATCGATTGCGGGCATAAGCGAAAATAGCAAACGCCGACCAACATTTGGCGAAAACATCAAATTTATGGTTCAATTTCAGTTTGGCTATATGTATGGTCGCTATTTTATGTGGAATTTTGTTGGCCGCCAAGACGATGAACAAGGAAAACTCGACATCTTAAATGGCAACTGGCTAAGTGGTATTAATTTTATTGATGAAGCGCGTTTAGGGCCACAAACCAATTTGCCATCGGATATTAGCGGTAATAAAGGACGGAACGTGTATTACTTTTTACCCCTTATTTTAGGCTTAATTGGCGTATTTTTTCAATTAAATTTAGATTTAAAAAACTTTTATGTGCTATTGCTGTTTTTTGTCTTTACAGGATTAGCCATTATTTTTTACACCAATCCTAAACCCTTTGAACCGCGAGAGCGCGATTATGCGGTAGTAGGTTCCTTTTATGTTTTTGCCATTTGGATAGGCTTTGGCGTTTTGGCACTATATGAAAAGTTGAAAGACAAAATAAATAAAACCTTTTTGGCATTTGGCGTAAGCGCATTGAGTTTAGTTGCGGTTCCAAGCTTAATGGCTAATCAAAATTGGAATGATCACGACCGTTCTGGAAGATTTTCGGCCCGTTCAATGGCACAAAATTATTTAGATTCTTGTCAAAATGATGCCATTTTATTTACCATTGGCGATAATGATACGTATCCGCTTTGGTACATCCAAGAAATTGAAGGCTATCGCAGGGATATTAAAATTGTAAACTCTAGTTTATTTAACACGGCATGGTATATTGATCAAATGAAGCGCAAAACCTATGATGCTGAAGCCATTCCATCACAACTCACACACGATAAATACAAAAATGGCTCGCGAGAAATCATATATGGTTCAAAGCAAACCGATAAGCGCTGGGATATCAAAGATTTTATGAATTGGATTGTTAGTGAAGACGATAGAACCCGCGTTGAAGTTGGTAATGGTCATAAGGAAGTTTATTATCCAACCAATAAAATACGAATTCCTGTCGATAAAGATGCTGTGCTAAAAAATGGCATTGTTGCTTTAAAAGACTCTGCCAAAATTGTTCCTTATATCGATATTGACATCAGCGAAAGCGGCATCACCAAAAACCGCGTTTTGATGCTCGATATTTTAGCCAATAACAACTGGAAACGCCCTATTTACTTCACTGGAGGCAGTTTTGATGATGAGGAATACATTTGGTTAAAAAATTATTTACAGGTTGACGGTCTTGCTTATAAATTGGTTCCAATTCTTAAAAATAGTTCTACCGATGGGCCTTTTGGTATGGGAAGTATCAATACCGAAACCATGTATCAAAATGTAAAAAAATGGGACTGGGGCAATGTAAAAGACCCAAATGTTTATCTCGATGTTGAAACACGCAGAAACAGCATTTCATATAGAGGGCGCTTAGAACGCTTGGCGAGTGCTTTTATTGACGAAGGAAATTTTAAAAAGGCTGAGGAAGTTTTAGATATCTCTATTAATGAAATGCCTGTTGATAAATTTGGCTATTACTCACTGGTTTTGGGTCATATAGAGGATTATTATAAGATTGGCGCTAAAGAAAAAGCACAAAAACTTTCAGCTATTTTGATAGCTAAATATCAGGAAAACCTAAAGTATTATGCCCAATTTAACAGTCGTGACATCCAATTGGTTTTTGATGAAATTGAAAGTAATTTAAGGCAATACCAAAACTTAATTGACAATGCAACGCAATATGATGATGAAGCTTAT
>PFPU01000111.1 GCA_002793215.1 Flavobacteriales bacterium CG_4_10_14_0_2_um_filter_35_18 | reverse complement strand
CCTATTTCATAATTATTGGTAAATTCTGGCTCATAAGTTTTACCAAATTTAACAGTGGCTTCTGAATTAAAACCACCACTTCTATAGCCTCTGCCATAATTGGCATACATCAATGTGCTTTTTGATGCCTGGTAAGCCAATGAAAACTTTGGCTGCAATACTGTTATATCATTCTCAAGCGTTGTATTTGTAATGTGGGAGTCATTTTTTAATTTATCATAATCCATACGAACACCTGCAGATGCTGTTAATTTTGAAGTTAGTTTATAATCGAAAAAGACAAAAGCTGCCAAGGTCTGGATCGTATTATCATCATCATTTCCTACGAAAGGATCATTGCTATAATTAGCATTGGCCGCTGAAGCATCTACAAATCCCCCTTCATAAAATGTTTTATTTAAGAATGTAGAAGTGTTTAAATAACGCTTGCTGTTTTGGTATAATGCACCTATAGTGTAGTTAATTTTTGTATCTTCATTATCTTTTGATACCAATCTGAATTCTTGACTAAATGTATCTGAATCTGATTGTTGTGACACTTTACTAAATGCATATTGGGAATAGTCGTTTTCACCAATATAATACCTTTTTGTATAATTGAGAGATGTAACAGACTGAAATTTAACCTTTTCAAGATTGCCCTCAATTTTTAAACTGCTTAATGAATTAGAAAGCTCTGAGTCTCCTAGAACATCTCCAAATGGTTCACTGGAATAATCATCATCAGCTAAAACCGGAATGCTTGGATCAAATATATCTGTTTTGGTTACATAATAATTACCACCGGCATCTACTTTAAAATTATCTTGGACAAAGCTGGCTGACCATCTTGGGCTAAATCTATACTTTAATTTTGCCCTTATGTTCATCTCTTTTGAAAAATCTGCTTTTTCATTTAAAAATGTGTTATTAATTAATCCGTCAAAATTTTTAAATCCCCCTGTGACACTATAATATAATTTGTTTTTTACAAAAGCGCCCGATGAAGACAACCCTGCACCAATTAAACCGCCATTACCTGCTGACAATCTTAACTTTGTCTGATTAGTGTTTGTAGGGTCTTTTGTCGTTATATTTATTGCGCCTGCAATTGCGTTTTTCCCATATAATGTTCCTTGTGGTCCTTTAACAAATTCTAACAGTTCTATATCGTACAAAGACATATTCATAGCGCTGGCATCAGGTAAAGTCATCCCATCTATAACTACAGCTACAGGAGATTCCCCATTTCTAATTTGAGAAATTCCACGTACCGTTAAAAAATTCACACCTGGTTGCTGGGCCTGATTAAAAGTTACGTTAGAGATCTGTGATGTAAATGTTTGAATATTAACAATCCCACCAGATTCTATACCTTGAGCATCCAAAGCAACGGTGGTTTCGGGCAAACTTTGAATAGCCTGAGTTCTAACCCTGGCACTACTCGTTATAGAGGTAAATCCTTTAACATTAACAGTTTCTAATTCATTGGCATTTTCTTTTAAAGAGATGTTGATATACCGTCCATTGATACTTATTGTTTGAGTTTCGTATCCAATAAATGAAACTTCTAACTCGTTAGATTCTTTATTGACAGTAATAACAAATTGTCCGTCAAAATCTGAAATTACTCCATTTGTTGGTTTAGATTTTTCAACAATAGTGGCTCCAGGAACTGGAATACCATTCTGATCTGTGATCTTGCCGCCAACATCTTTGGTCTGTTGACCATAGATTAATTGGGTGCAAACAAGTAAGACGAAAAAAAATAAGTTCTTCATTTTTAGTTAGTTTAAGTTAGTTAATTATTTTCTGGGATGTAAACATATAGATAGAAAATTATTTATTCCATTATTCCTGTTAATTTAATATTATTTTTTAATAATAGGAATTTAATTGGAATATGTTTATTTTTACTTATCATAATTAATTTTTTTAAAAATGAGTATTAGAGGAATTCAAATTTCAAATGGGTTTTTAATTGGACTTCACAGAGAGTTACTGTCAATTTTTACAAATCATTATTCAATTGAAATAAAAACTTTAACAGTATTTCAATTGTATGGTTTTGGTAACTATGATGAGGATAAACCTAATTTAAAGGAATTCATTTTAGAAAAAACCAGAAAATGGATTAATGGTAAATATTTATACAATAAGGTAAGGGAACTTGAAAAAGGCAGTAGTAAATCTGTCAAATTGAGGAGAGACTATTTATCTTTATTGATTATTGCAGCCGGTTATGATGACTATAATCAATATTTAAATGATTCCCCATTTTTAAGTGCTAACATTCGAGAAAAAGAGTACAATAATTTTCAAGAAACTTCTACTGACACTGATTCATTATACTATATTGGCTATTATGTTGAGGATAGACAATATTACATTAAATCTAAATTTACAATTCATAAAATGAAAACAGCATCATGGGAAATTTTATATTGGGAAAGAAATTCTGAACCAACCTATTACACTTATTTTGGTAAATGTGTCCCTACGGGTGAAAGTGCATTGTCATTTTACTTCAGTAAAGAAAATTCAAGTTTAAATAAAGAATGCTTTGTCAACTTATTTTATGGGAACAATATGCAAATAAAACCTGTTTTATTAGGTGCCTATTGTGGTTTTAACAGAAATAACAGTCCGGTTATTGGTAAATTAATTTTCGAACAAGTTAACGATTTTGAAACACAGGACTTAAAGGTTAAATCTAAAGATATAAACCCAATTTTTCATCATTACTTGTATTCTCAACGAATGGAAGTAGAAAGTGTATTACCTCATAAAGATTCTGATTTGTCAGTTTTTGTAAATCGATTGGAAATTGTGAATTTTTTAATTGGGGAGTATTTTGGGTTTTATCTTGACGAAAGCAACTATTTAATTCCTATCTTTTTTGAAGTTATAAATGAACTTGGTGAGTTATCACTAAAAATTAATAACCACAATTTCAAAGGCCTTGGCAGGTTAAATAGAACTGAAAACTATTTAATATCTGAGTTTTCTGAAAAGTACAACTCTTACTCTCAATTTTCTATACAAGTAAAGCCTCTAGAAAAAGATTTGTTTAATAGTTATATACTTGTTTATTATGGAGCTGATGTTTTATGCGGAAAAGTTTTATTGTGGAAAAATAGCAATAAATTAAAATCCTTATTTAAAAAAGACAAAGGTTTTTATTTAAATATTGGAGATTTAGAATCTTCAATAGCAAATAAAATAACACAGTACCTTAGGTAATATTGTAATATCCCCATTTGTAAGATATTACTAAAGAAGGGCTTGAACTTGCTGAAAAACTATTTTTTCTTAATCAATTTCAAGATTTAATTTTACCGGATATTTCTTTTTAAAATCCATATTTTTCGAAAACAGCTTGAACATTAAAGGTCTTGAATTAAAACAAGGAAGATACTATTTGTATTTTTGCACAATAACCTTGCTCAAACCTTGCGCATAAAAAAAGGTTCCAAAACTAAATGTCTTGAAACCCTTACTGGTGTTGCTCCTCCTCTTGGGCTCGAACCAAGGACCCTCTGATTAACAGTCAGATGCTCTAACCAACTGAGCTAAGGAGGAATTTATCCGCTTTTGCGAGTGCAGATATACAAGGTTTTCTTCTTTTTGCAAGAAATTATCAAATAAATTTCTTCTTTTTAAATTCTTAACATTTAT
>PFPU01000041.1 GCA_002793215.1 Flavobacteriales bacterium CG_4_10_14_0_2_um_filter_35_18 | reverse complement strand
CAGAATATAACCAACCGATTACCCAACATAAATATAATCAACCTTATGCAGGGTTTGGATTAGGAGCTGAATTTTCTACAGGCTCTCACGCCTTTCAAGTGTTTTTTAGCAACTATAAAGGCATTAATCCACAAAGAAATTACGTGTTTAACCAAAATCAAGTCGGCAATGGCGATATTTTAATCGGCTTTAACATTACCCGATTGTGGCATTTCTAAAATAAATTATTATTGAATTGGTTTTTCATAGTCCCCAAGCAAATTGCTTGGGGATTTTTTATTTTGAAAACAATATTATATGGTCATTGAAAATATTCTTGTATCGGGCCTATGCTCAATTAAGCGCAGATCGAATGCCATACAAATGTTGCGGATAAACATTCTGCCCGATTCTTTTACAATAACTTTTGTATCGGTAATTTCTATTAAATCGTCTTCAATAATTTCGTGCAAGCGTTTAATAATTTCTTGTTTTACTTGCAATGATAAGCCTAAATTCCAAGTGGTTTCCATCTGACACATCAAATTTAAAATGTGTTGGCGTATAATTAAGTCGGTTTTTGTTAACAAATGTCCTCTAAAAATGGGCAAAATACCTTGGTTAACGCGTTCAGTATAATCTTCAATGGTTTTTTCATTTTGTGCAAAAGCATACCAAGAATCGCTAATAGCCGACATACCTAAGCCGACCATTAATTTAGTTTTTCCGGCACTATAGCCCATAAAATTGCGATGTAAAGTTTTGTTTTTCATTGCTTCAAACAGGGTGTCGCTTGGCAAGGCAAAATGATCCATTCCTACTTCAACATAACCGGCATCAAAAAAAAGTTGTTTTCCTAATTCGTAAAGATGCCGTTTTTCATCATCCTTAGGCAAATCACCTTCATCGAATCCGCGCTGACCAACGCCTTTAATCCAAGGCACATGCGCATAGCTATAATAGGCAATGCGATCGGGCTTTAATTCAATGGTGTGTTTTATGGTATTGCGGATACTATCTTCGGTTTGAAAAGGTAATCCAAAAACTAAATCGTGACTAACTGACTCGTAACCAACTGATCTAGAATTTTCGGTTGCTTCTTTAACCTTTTCAAATGGTTGAATGCGGTGTATGGCTTTTTGAACTTTAGGATCGTAATCTTGCACGCCAAAACTACTTCGCGTAAAGCCTAAATTAAAGAGTGCTTGTAAATGAGCTTTTGTAGTATTATTTGGATGACCTTCAAAGCTAAAACTAAAATTATCAGCTTTTACCGAAGTTTCTAAAATGCCTTTTATCAATTTTTCAAGATTTTTTGGAGCAAAAAATGTTGGTGTGCCGCCTCCTAAATGAATTTCTTTAATGCGTGGTTTTACTCCAAACAAATCGCAATACAATTGCCACTCTTTTAAAACTGTTTCAATATAGGGCGTTTCAACATTGTGCTGCTTGGTAATGCGTTTGTGGCAAGCACAAAATGTACACAAACTTTCACAAAAAGGAAGGTGAATATAAATGCTCATTCCTTCTACATCATTACTTTCGTTAAAAGCACGTTTAGCCGTCTCTTTCCAGTCGCTTAATGCAATGCCGGCTTCATCCCAAAAAGGGACCGTTGGGTAACTAGTATAGCGGGGACCTGGAATGTTATATTTTTGAATAAGTGTTGTTTTCATTATTTTAGTATTAGCCCTTAAAATGGTATTCTTTTACGGTATCAACAAATGCTTTGGCGTGGTCAATCGGCGTATTTGGCAAAATTCCGTGACCCAAATTGACAATGTATTTATCTTTTCCAAAGGCATCAATCATAGCATGCGTCATTTTTTTAATTTCAGAGATTGGCGATAACAGGCGTGCTGGGTCTAAATTGCCTTGTAAAGTCTTACCATTCGTCAATTTTCTTGCAATTTCAGGACTTACAGTCCAGTCAACACCTAAAGCTGCGGCATTTGATTGACTCATTGTTTCAAGTGCATACCAACATCCTTTTGCAAAAGCGATGACATGTGTTTCATCTTTTAGGGCTTCTATAATCTGATTGATATAAAACCAAGAAAATTCTTGATAATCGACTGGTGAGAGCATACCACCCCACGAATCGAAAACCTGAACCGCATCAACGCCAGCTTTTACTTTGGCGCGTAAGTAAGCGATGGTTGTATCGGTAATTTTTTGCAACATTTGATGCGCTGCCACAGGATTTGTAAAACAAAATGCTTTGGCTTTATCGTAAGTTTTTGAGCCTTGTCCCTCAACAATATAACATAAAATTGTCCAAGGTGAACCAGCGAAACCTATTAGCGGGACTTCATTATTAAGTTCCGATTTAGTCATTTTTACCGCGTCAATCACGTATTTTAATTCAGAATTTACATCTGGAATTTGTATGGCATCCACCTCTTTTTGAGTGCGAATTGGATTTGGAATATAGGGACCGAAATTTGGTTTCATTTGCACCTCTATTCCCATGGCTTGTGGAATTACCAAGATATCCGAGAATAAAATTGCCGCATCAACACCCACTTGTTTAACAGGCATTATCGTTATGGCCGTCGCTAATTCGGGTGTTTGGCAACGTGTAAAGAAATCGTATTTGTCGCGTAATGCTCTAAAATCAGGTAAAAACCTGCCCGCTTGGCGCATCATCCACACAGGTGGACGTTCAACGGTTTTGCCTTTTAAGGCTCTTAAATATAAATCGTTTATTATCATATTTTTAGCTTTTGGTCTCTGGCTTTTGGCCTTTGACTTTTAGTTATTTTTAATTTTACAAATTAGTGTATTAATCATCTTTCCTTCTTTTTCAATCAATACCATAATTTGTATTAAATCATTCACTTTTACAAAATTTAGTTCTTGAATTATTATTAACTGTGTTTCAACTTCAAATAACGAACCAAGTGCTATTTCCAAAAAACGTTTAAATTCTATTTCACTATTTCTACTACAACCTTAAGCAATATTTGAAGGTACTGAAACTACAGCCCTTGACAGTTGACTTCTTAGTCTATAATTTTCTTCTTTTGGAAGCAATTTAACCATTTCATAAACTAGCTTTACAAGCGCTATCCCTTGTTTCCAAATTTCTAAAATTTCTAAAATTTCTCATTTTAAATATTTTTCAAAAAGCTAAAGGCTAAAAGCTATCCAGCTACCGCTTTCATTGCAGCATATATTGCTTTTTCGGTTTTTTTAATAGCTTCTTCGCTTAAAGCAGAAGATAAAAACCAAGATTCAAATTGTGATGGCGGCAAAAACACGCCGTTTTTTATTAGCTCCCAAAAGAAAATTCCGAATTTTTTAGTATCACTGGTTTGAGCTGTTTTAAAATCGACCACTTCAGTTTTAGTAAAAAATGGATTTATCATTGACCCGAATCGGTTAACCACCAAATCAATGTGATTTTTTTTAGCAGCATTTAGCATCGTATCCTTCAATCGTTCACCAATTTTTTCAAATTCAGCATACGGATTTTGACGTTTCAATTCGCGTAAAGTTGCGATTCCCGATGCCATTGCAATGGGGTTTCCCGATAAAGTTCCCGCTTGATACATCGCGCCAAGAGGAGAAACCAGCTCCATAATTTCATTGCGTGCACCATAAGCGCCTACCGGAAATCCGCCGCCTACCACTTTTCCTAAACAGGTGATATCGGCTGTTACGCCAAGCAGTTCTTGAGCACCTCCAAATTTTGATCGAAATCCGGTCATCACTTCATCACAAATGAGCAAAATATCATTCGCTTTGGCGAGTTGATGCAGGTCTTTTAAAAAATTATTTTGAGGCAAAACCACGCCCATATTTCCACCAATTGGTTCAATAATAATGGCGGCAATATCTTTGTGAATTGCAATTTGTTGTTTAACGCTTTCTAAATTATTGTATTCGGCTACCAATGTATTTTTAACGGCATCGTTAGGAACACCTTTGCTTCCGGGAATGCTTAAAGTCGCTAATCCAGAGCCTGCAGCAACCAATAAGGCATCGGAATGCCCGTGATAACAGCCGGCAAATTTTAAAATTTTATCGCGACCAGTAAAGGCGCGCGCTAAACGAATGGCGCTAAAAACAGCCTCTGTGCCAGAGCTTACAAAGCGAACTTTATCCATTCCTGGGAACGCATCGCAAACTAGCTCGGCTAACTTAATTTCATTTTCGGTACTTGCACCAAAAGTATAGCCATTTTTTAATGCTTTTTGAATGGCTTTTTGAACTTTTTTATGACGATGACCTAAAATCATTGGTCCATAAGAAAGCACAAAATCAACGTATTTGTTATTATCTACATCTACAATTTGACAACCCTTAGCTTTTTTTATAAACAATGGATTTCCTCCTACCGATGCAAAGGCTCTAACAGGTGAATTTACTGCGCCCACCATGTGAACCAATCCTTTTTTGTATAGTTGTTGTGATTTTTTAAAATTCATAGTTTAGTATTTAGTAGCTGGTAGCTGGTAACGAGTATCAGGTATCAAGTTTTAAATTGTTCAATTACAACTTTGCTCAGGCTTACAAATCAATTATAAAAGCAACTTTATAAAAATGTTAGTTATTTTCGAGCTAAAACCTTAGCGACTTCTTTAGCAAAATAAGAGATAATAATATCAGCACCAGCACGTTTCATAGACAAAAGGCTTTCCATCATCACGCGTTCACCGTCAATCCAGCCATTCAAAGCAGCGGCTTTAATCATAGCATATTCGCCACTTACATTATAACAAGCTACGGGTTTATTGGTACTATCTTTAACTTCTCTAATTAAATCTAAGTAGGATAATGCCGGTTTTACCATTAAAATATCGGCGCCTTCATAGTCGTCATAACCTGCTTCGGTCAAGGCTTCACGCCTATTTGCAGGATCCATTTGATAGGTGCGACGGTCGCCAAAAGCGGGTGCTGAATCGGCAGCATCTCTAAAAGGTCCATAAAAAGACGAAGCAAATTTTACCGAATAAGCCATAATAGGAAGGTTGTAAAAACCTGCGCCATCTAAGGCTTCGCGAATGGTTTGAATGGTTCCATCCATCATACCTGATGGCGCTACCATATCAGCTCCGGCCCTAACATGCGATAAAACTTGTTTTGCAATATTTGGCAAAGTAGCATCATTGTCAACATCATTATCACAGATAATTCCGCAATGGCCATGACTGGTATATTCGCAAAAGCAAACATCGGTAATGACGTATAAATTGGGGTATTTTTCTTTTATATGTTTGATAGCCTGCTGAATAACACCTTTGTCATTCCAGGTTTCGGAGCCTGTATCATCTTTGTCTGATGGAATTCCAAAAAGCAGTACTGCTGGAATGTTTAAAGTAACCACTTCATCTAATTCTTCATCTATTCGGTCAATCGAATAGCGTTTTATGCCGGGCATCGACTTAATTTCTTTGGCAATATTCACGCCTTCTTCAATAAAAAGTGGATAAATAAAATCATCTACACTTAATTTAGTTTCGCGAACCAAACGTCGGATACTTTCTGTTTTGCGCAATCTTCTAGTCCTTAACATCTTATTTTATTTAAAAGTTTCGTTTACAAGGTCAATCACATGATTTACCGTTGGCAATTTAGCTGATTTAACATTTTTAAAGTGAATTTTTGCCTCGGCTGCTGTGGTTTCGCCAATGCAAAACACCAAAATATCAGAAGCTTTATTAGCAGCTAAATAATTATGAATGGCTGAGGGACTAAAAAACAAGAGTCCGTCGTAAGTTTCAGTTAAAGTGGTAGCACTATCTTGGGTGCTATAAACTTCAATTTCGTTAAGTTCAATATTATTTTTTTCAAGTATTTCGGGTAATTCGTCACGTCTTAAATCGCCACAAAAAAAAGTTACTGTTTCCTCATTTTTAACTTGAGTTAACAGATATTCAGCTAATTTTAAAGCCGATTGTTCTATATGAAAAACCGTTCCAATCCGATCTTCAATCAGTTTTTTGGTGCGACGACCAACACAATAAATTTTTGTAAAATTCAAATCGGCTGCGGCAAAGTTTTGTAAAACAGCTTCAACGGCATTTTGGCTTGTAAAAACCACATGTTGGAAGGTTTTTTTGGCGATTTCGGGCTTTAAACGATTGTGTTTAACGCGGATAAAATCGCTATAAGTAACCTTGATATTTGGTAAAAATAAGTCTTGTTGCGGTTTAGATAGCTCTTTTGTTGAATAGATGTGATAATCAAATGATTCTTTAAGGCCTTCATCTAACAACAAGCGCCGACCACCATTTTTAAGGACTTCATTGGCACACCATTTTCCCAAATCTTGACACTCATCCAATTTAGAGAGGCGGTTAACTTCTACTTTTTTCTTTCCGTCAAGGCTAAATAAAACGCCCTTAAAATTTATTTCTTGAACCTTGTTTTCATCTTCTTTAATAAGCGCTAAAGCGCCAATTGGTGCGGTACATCCACCTTCGAGTGTATTTAAAAATGCGCGTTCAATGCCCGCACAAATTTCGGTTTCTTTATCGTTTAACTGATGGCAAGCTTCAAGAGCAAAAGTATTCTCTGCCAAAGTGGCAATCATGATAACGCCTTGTGCTGGTGCGGGAAGCATCCAACTCAATTTTACGTGATTTTCGGGTAATTTTTTAATACGTGATAAACCGGCGGCGGCAAAAATGGCTCCATTCCAATTATTATCTTCTAACTTTTTTAATCTGGTATTAACATTACCTCTCAAATCAACAATGGTGTGACTTGGAAATTTATTTAGCCACTGTGCTTTTCTGCGCAAACTTCCGGTAGCAATGGTGGCGTTTTCTAGTGAAAGGAATTCACAATTATCTTTAAAAACGAGGATGTCATTGTGATTGGCGCGTTTTAAAACGGCCGCTTGAACAATGCCTTGTGGTAAAACCGTTGGCACATCTTTTAGGGAATGTACGGCAATATCTATGGTGCCATTTAAGAGGGCGGCATCTAAATTGCGTGTAAAAACGCCTACAACGCCTAGTTCGTATAAAGGTTTATTTAATATAAAATCGCCTGTTGAATCAATTTTTACAATTTCGCTTTTTACCTGAATGGCTTCAAGTTGCTTTTGAACCAAATTTGCTTGCCACAATGCCAATTCACTCGACCTTGTGCCTATTCTTATAATTTTATCAACCATTGTTAAACCTCCACTTCAAAAATTTTACGAATCAATTCGATACTATTACCGATTTGGGTGTCTTCGTGTTTTAAATGTTTGGCAAATTTAGTGGTAATTTTTTGAATGATGTGAGAAGTAATTAATTCCGCTTGAGCGATATCAAAATCAGGATTCTTCTTTTTGTAATAATCAATACCTTCATTTTGAAGCACTTCAAGGTATTGTTTAAATTCTTTTAATGCGGGTGTATGTTTTCTGCCTTCAACCCATTCTAAAAGCTCTTTTTTATTTTCTTCAATAATGGCTTCGGCAAAGGGAATTTGCATTTGTCTAAGTGCGATGGTTTTGTCGGTAATTTTAGAAAGTTCATCGACATTTATAAGCTTTACATTGGCTAAGTTACCTACTTCAGCAGCCACATTGCTAGGTATTGATAAATCTAAAATGGTAATATTTTTATCAGTTGGAATCAATTCTAAATTTATGGTAGGTTTACTAGAACCCGTTGCGACAATTAATATATCAGTTGTTTGCAACTCAGCTTTAAGATTTTCTTCTTTTTGCGCTGATAGGCAATATTCTTCGGCAAATTGTTGCGCTTTTTCAAAAGTACGGTTAATTAAAACCACATTGTTAACCTCAATATATTCTTTAATATTAAGCGCGGTATGCTTACCAATATTTCCTAAACCATACAATACCATTTTTTTATTGTTTAGCATTTCACAATTTTCTTGTAAATATTGAATTGCTGCATAAGCTACAGTAGTTGTGCCGGAGCTTAATTTGGTATTATTTTTTACCTGTTTACTGGCATGTAAGGCGGCATTAAAAAGGCGCTCTAAAAACATGTTAGTCGCGCCTGCTTTTTTTGCTTGTTTAAAAGCAATTTTTAGTTGACCAACAATTTCATAATCGCCTAATATTTGGCTATCTAAGCCCGTTGCGATTCTAAAAGCATAATCAATAGCTTGATAACTTTTAAAAACATGACAAACTTTAATGATTTCGTCAACAGTGCCATCTGAATAATTACACAACTCTTCAATAAGTTCAAAGGGATGTTTGGCAAAACCAAAAATTTCTATCCGGTTACAAGTAGAAATAACCACCGCACCTTCGCTGCCTTTTTGTTTTAAAGTATTTAAAAGTTTGATTTGATTATCAGGAGAAATACTAAATTTGCTTCTGGTTGCTACATCGGCTTTTTTGTAACTTAAACCAATGTTATAAAATTTTGAAGAATTACCTTCGTTCATGATATTCAATTTTGATACTGCAAATTTACAGCTAAATAAAAAACAAAAATAACGGTAAAAGAACTTTTAATAGCGACAAAAGATTTAATTTATTTTTACTATATTTGCCTTGTAAAGCTAATATATACAAGACATAGTTAATTTCACTAAAATAAAATATGATAAAAATCAGCTTTTAAAAATTATGGAAAATAGCGCTATAAAACCTACCTACATTTTTAATGATACAAACAAAAAATTGGTCATGCTCATTGAAAATAACACTAATGAAATAATCACTATTAAACATTCAATTGACGCCAATTTTATACAATTTTACTTTTGTTTAAAAGGTAGTTTAAAGCTTGCTTTTAATATGCCGCATTGTGCGGTTGAGTTAAAAGCCTATAACTCGTGTTTTACTTTTTTTAAAGCCAATCAAATGAATTTGTTTTTTGATTTACAGCCTAACACAACTATAGTTGCCATTTTGCTAAAGGTCAACCACTTTCACGAGCTGTTTTCGGATGTTGATGCCGACAATTTCCCTATTCAGAATTTTGATGCCAATCAAACCATATTAGAAACAAAGACAATTTCATCTGAAATTGCCAATTGTGTTGAGCAATTAATCACTAATAATTATCATAACAACTTCCATTCGCTATATGTGCGCGGAAAAGTTTTTGAAATTTTGAGTCTTTATTTTAACGAAACCTTCAACAAAGACTTAGAGCAATGCCCTTTTATCGCAAATTCAGATGAGATTGTTAAAATTAAAAAAGCTAAAGAGCTTTTAATAAAAGATTTATTAAACCCACCTTCGCTTGAAAGTCTTTCAAAGGCGATTGGCTTGAATGTTAAAAAATTAAAAATTGGTTTTAAAGACCTTTACGGGATGCCCGCATTTACTTATCTGTTGCATTATAAAATGGAACATGCTCGCAAATTATTAGACCAAAATCGCCAAAATATAAATGAAATTGCCAATGAAGTTGGTTACAGCTCTGCTACGCATTTTATTTCGGCTTTTAAAAGTAAATTTGGCATTACACCAAAACAATATACCTTAAATAAAAACATATCAAATGAATAGAAAAGGCGCTTTATTAGTCAATTTAGGCTCCCCTGACAGTCCAAATCCAAAAGACGTAAAAAAATATTTAGGCGAATTCTTGATGGATGAACGCGTGATTGACATCAATTATTTGGGACGCCTGCTACTTGTTAAAGGCATCATTTTAAATACCCGACCAAAAAAATCGGCTAAGGCTTACCAAAAAGTTTGGACAGATGCCGGTTCTCCTTTAATTGTTTATTCCGAAAAACTGCTTGAAAAAGTCCGCGCAAATACCAATTTTCCAGTAGAATTAGCCATGCGCTACGGAAACCCTTCTTTAAAAAGTGGTATTGAAAAATTGGCATCACAAGGTGTAACCGAACTATTTATGATACCCCTTTATCCACAATTTGCAATGGCAACAACTGAAACCATTGTGGTTTTAGCTGAAAAAATTATAGCAGATTTATATAAAAATATCAAGCTAACTCATTTACCTGCTTTTTATTATAGGGCTGATTATATTGATGTTTTGAGTAAGCATATCAAAAAAGAATTGGAGCTTTTAAAACCCAAACACCTTTTATTTTCATATCACGGTGTGCCAGAACGTCATATTAAAAAATCGGATATCACAAAATCGCATTGTAAAATAGATGGTAGTTGTTGTCAAACAAAATCGCCTGCTCACGATTTTTGTTACCGCCACCAGTGTTTTGAAACCACCCGCTTGGTTGCTGAAAAACTACAATTAAAAGAAGGAACTTACAGTGTTTCTTTTCAATCGCGTTTAGGGCGCGACCCTTGGTTACAACCTTATACTAGTGATACCATTAAAAATTTTGCTTTAAGTGGACTAAAAAATTTAGCTATTGTAACCCCCGCTTTTGTATCCGATTGCCTTGAAACACTTGAAGAAATTGGTATTGAAGCCAAGCATTCCTTTATAGAAAATGGTGGCGAACAATTTAATACGATTTCTTGCTTAAATGATGATGACGAATGGGCAAAAACCCTTGCAAAGTGGATTGACCATTGGGCGCTAACTATTTAGTAAGTTTACGCATCATTACCCATTGTTTGAGCATTTCTCTTGAATCTTGTGCCGGATAACCCAAAACCGTTTTGCCAGCTTCAACATCATTTAAAACACCAGAGCCTGCGCCAACAACCACGCCCGAATGAAGCGTTACATGGTCTTTAATTGAGGCGCTTCCACCAATTATAACACCGTCGCCTAAGGTAACAGAGCCTGCTAAACCGCTATGTCCCGCCATGATACACGAACGACCCATAACGCAATTGTGTGCAATTTGAACGAGGTTGTCAATTTTGCAACCATCACCAATAATTGTGGCACTAAATTTCCCCCTATCAACACACGAATTAGCGCCAATTTCAACTGCATTGCCAATAATTACATTGCCTATTTGAGGAATTTTAACCAAACCCCTTCCATCATCACTTGGGCGGTAACCAAAACCATCGGCTCCAATACTCACATTGATATGAAAAATGCAATCGCTGCCAATTTCACAGCGCTCTCTAATTACTGTCCCCGACCAAATTAAGGTGTTGTTACCTATTTTTGTTTCGTCTAGAATGGTAACATTTGGAAATAACACCACACCATTACCTAAAACAACCCCTTTACCAATATAACAACCTGCGCCAATATTGCAAGCTTTTCCGATGCTTGCTGTGGGATGTATCACTGCTGTGGGATGAATTTCTTGGTCAAATTCAGGCAAACCGGGATCGAATAATTCTAATATTTTAGCCATGGCTAAATCGGCATTTTTAACCTTTATTAAGGCGCAATTTTCGCTTGGTTCACATTTCACATCTTCGTTAATAATGGCCGCACAAGCATTTGAAGATTCCCATTCCTTTACATATTTTGAGCTGCCTATAAATGAAATTTGATTATTGTGTGCCCTTTTTAATTCCTCTGGACCTGTTATATTTGTAGTCGTATTGCCAACCAATTCGCCCTTTAATAGCGCATTGATTTCTTTGATGGTAAATGTTTTCATTGGTTTGGTTGCTTTTTTGGATTACTATAGAATTGGTAAATCTATTAAAAATAAATTTAAAAACAGATTTATAGTTATTACACCTTTTTTTAACAACTTATTTATTAGTATTTTTGGATTTTTCATCTGAGAAATTCTATGGACTATCTTTATTTAAAATCTCTGCATATTATATTTGTAACCACTTGGTTTGCTGGTTTATTTTACATTATCCGACTCTTTATTTACTTTAAGGAAGCCGAAGAAAAACCCGAATTAGAAAGTGCTATTCTGCGCAAACAATACCTATTAATGAGCAAACGCTTGTTATATATGATCACCTGGCCGTCGGCAATTTTGGCGAGTGTCTTCGCTTTTTGGATGTTATATGAAGTCCCCGCCTATTTAACTCAAGGTTGGATGCTTATAAAATTAGGCTTTGTGCTAGCCTTATATATTTATCACTATTCATGCCAATTGATTTACAATCAGATGAGCCACGGTGAAATTAAATTTTCGGCTTTTGGTCTCAGAATTTGGAACGAAGTCGCCACCATTATTTTGTTTGCTTGCGTATTTTTAGTAGTGCTTAAAAATTCAATTGGTTGGATTTTTGGTTTGGTAGGTATTGTTGGCGTATCCATTTTGTTAATGATGGGCATTAAAATTTACAAAAACATACGCGCAAAAAATAGCTGGGATTCTAGTATTAAATAAATAGGTTTCTATTTTAAGCAATTTTGATATTGTAAAAAATCAGTTTGATTCTCAAATATAAATTAACAAATTCTTAAATAAGTATTTTAAAATTTAAGAATTTAAAAATATCTATACGCTTTTTATAGATTAATTCCCTGCATTTTTTGTATTTTTGGGCGCAAATAACGCAACAAAAAAACGCAAATGAAATTATTAGTTTTAGGTAACGAAGCCATAGCTCAAGGTGCTTTAGATGCTGGAATATCGGGTGTTTACGCCTATCCAGGCACACCTTCTACCGAAATTACACAATACATCCAAAAATCAAAATTAGCACAAGAACGCGCTATTCACACTGAATGGTCAACAAACGAAAAAACAGCCACCGAAGCGGCTTTAGGTATGTCGTATGCCGGTAAACGCGTGCTTGTTTGTATGAAACATGTGGGCTTAAATGTGGCATCAGATGCCTTTATGAACATGGCTATTTCGGGTGTAAATGGTGGTTTGGTTTTAATTATTGCCGACGATCCTTCTATGCACTCCTCTCAAAACGAACAGGATTCACGCTTTTACGGTAAATTTGCCTTAGTGCCCATTTTAGAACCTTCAAATCAGCAGGAAGCTTATGATATTACGCGGTTTGCTTTCGATTTATCGGAGCAATACGATTTGCCGGTAATCCTGCGCATGGTTACGCGTTTATCACATTCTCGGTCGGTTATCGAGACAAAAGAAGCGCGGATTGAAAACAAACTATCGGTTCCCGATTATGCCAATAATTTTAAATTGATTCCTGCCTATGCCCGAGATCAATACATCCGATTAGTAGCAAAGCAAGATGATTTACTCGCTGCCTCCGAAATTTCAAATTTTAATCAATACCTTGAAGGAGAAAATCATTCTATTGGCATTATCACAACGGGAATAGCCTTTAATTATGTGATGGAAAATTTTGAAGACAAAGCTTGTCCTTATCCTATCCTAAAATTATCGCAATATCCTGTTCCAAAACAAAAAATTAAAAAATTATACCAATCTTGCGATACCATTTTAGTTTTAGAAGAGGGTTATCCGATTATAGAAGAGCGCTTAAAAGATTATTTTGATATTGACACCAAGGTTAAAGGGCGCTTAAGTGGCACAATTCCTAGAACGGGCGAATTAAATCCGAATATCGTAGCCAAAGCACTTGGTTTAAGCGATGACACCACTTTTAAAGTGCCAAATATCGTAGCCGACCGGCCACCTGAACTTTGTGTGGGTTGTGCCCACCGCGATTTATTTGATTCCATCAACAGTTTAATTCCTGAAATTGGCGATAAACACGTGTTTGGCGACATTGGCTGTTATGCATTAGGTTCCTTACCTCCTTTTAACACCATTAATACATTGATTGATATGGGCGCTTCAATTCCAATGGCTAAAGGCGCTAGCGATGCAGGGTTGTTTCCGACCATCGCCATTATTGGCGATTCTACTTTTACCCATTCGGGGATGACAGGCCTGTTAGATGCCATCAATGAAAATAGCCCGATTACGGTAATCATCTCTGATAATTCTGCTGTTGCGATGACGGGCGGACAAGATTCGCAAGCATTGGGTCGTTTAATTGCCATTTGCAAAGGATTGGGTGTTCCCGAAGAACATCTCATTGTTATCAATCCCTTGTTTAAAAATCATGAACTCAATGTTGAAATTATCCGCAAAGAACTGTATTACAAAGGTATTTCGGTAATTATTGCCCAACGTGCTTGTGTGCGTTTATCGAAACCCGAAAAGGATAAACGCAAAGAACTTGTTTTAAAAAGAGCTTAGTAATTATGAAAATAAATATCATTTTAGCCGGCGTAGGCGGACAAGGCATTTTGAGTATTGCCGCCATTTTAGACACGGCCGCTTTGCAACAAAATTTATATGTAAAACAATCCGAAATACACGGCATGAGTCAGCGCGGCGGCGCTGTGGAATCACATGTTCGCATTTCGGACCAAGCAATTTTTTCGGATTTAATTCCCTCTGGCAAAGCCGATTTAATTATCGCCTTAGAACCGATGGAATTGTTGCGCTACTTACCTTTTTTAAAGCAAGATGGCTGGTTGGTTACCGATGCAAATCCGTTTGAAAATATTGAAAATTATCCCGATTTAAAAAGCGTTTTAAACGAAATTAAAACACATCGCAACCACAAAATAATAAATGCGTTAAAAAGCGCCAAAGATTTGGGCAATTCAAAAGTGGCCAATATGGTGTTGCTCGGTGCTGCTTCGTCATTATTACCCCTATCTGATGAGGTGATTTTAAAAGCCATCCAAACACTCTTTATTTCAAAAGGTGAACACGTTGCCGAATTAAATATTGAGGCCTTTTTAAAGGGAAAAAATTTATCACAAACAAATAAGGCTTTATAAATAAACTTGGTATGGTTTTACATCCAAATCTAATTCAGCCAAAAAGCATTGTTGTTGTTGGCGGTTCCGATAATTTAAAAAGTCCTGGTGGCCAAGTTTTAAACAACCTCATCACCCATCATTTTGACGGCAAATTATATGTGGTTAATCCGAAAGCAAAAATTACTCAAGGGATAAAATGTGTCAATCAAGCTAGCGCACTTCCTCAAGTTGATTTGGCAATTATTGCAATTGCCGCACCTTATATTTTAGAAACGGTAAAAATTTTAGCAGAGACTAAAAACACTAAGGGTTTTATCATATTTTCGGCTGGTTTTTCTGAAAAAGACAGCGAAGGCGCGGCACTTGAACACGAAATTGTCGCCATCATCAATCGCGTTGGCGGAACCCTGCTAGGGCCTAATAACATTGGGTTAATCAATCAACATTACACAGGTGTTTTTACCCAACCAATACCAAAACTACAAGCGCAGGGCGTTGATTTTATTTCGGGTTCTGGCGCAACGGCTGTTTTTATCATTGAAGCAGCGATGCAAATAGGTTTGCCGTTTTCGAGTATTTATACCGTTGGCAACAGTGCCCAAATTGGCATTGAAGAAATTTTGGAACATTTTGATGAGCGTTTTGAGTTTGGAAAAAGCTCACAAGTAAAATTGCTTTATATTGAATCTATAAATAATCCACAAAAACTCTTAAAACATGCACAATCTCTAATTAAAAAGGGGTGTAAAATTGCAGCTATAAAAGCAGGAAGCACTGACGAAGGCAGTCGCGCCGCCTCATCACATACGGGTGCGTTGGCAAATTCGGATATGGCGGTAAGCGCCTTATTTAAAAAAGCAGGCATTGTGAGGTGTTTCGGGCGTGAAGAGCTGATTCATGTGGCTGCAGTATTTATGTATCCACCTTTAGCAGGAAAAAATATCGCTATTGTTACCCACGCTGGCGGTCCGGCGGTGATGTTAACTGATGTGCTTTCGAAAAATGGCTTACACATTCCAAAAATTGAAGGGATTGCTGCCGATAAACTTTTAGAAAAGCTTTTTAATGGCGCTTCGGTTTCTAATCCCATTGATTTTTTAGCAACGGGAACAGCCGAACAATTAAACGGTATTTTGAATTATTGCGAAACCGAATTTAAAAATATTGATGCCATTGCCGTTATTTTTGGTAGCCCAGGTTTAACAGATGTTTTTGATGTTTATACGGTTTTAGATGCGCATATAAAAAGCTCAAAAAAACCAATTTATCCCATTCTGCCTTCGGTTGTTAATGTGGCTGCTGAACTTAAAGAATTTATTGCCAAAGGACATACTATATTTAACGATGAAGTAGTTTTTGGAACTGCTTTAACAAAAGTTTTTAACACACCACATCCAAATATTAACACCATAACAACTTCCGCTTTAGCGAAAACCGATTTTAAAACCTTTATAAACCCAGTAAAACAGGGTTTTTTAACCCCTCAAAATGTAATAGCTATTTTAGATTTAATTGGCATACCCACCAATAAAGAAGTGATTGTTGCAACCAAGCAAGATTTGATAATTGCAACAAATAATATTAAGTTTCCAATGGTAATGAAGGTTGTAGGCCCTATTCACAAAACTGATGTCAATGGGGTGCTATTAAATATTGACAATTTAAAAACTTTAAACCAGTCTTTTGAGCAATTGATGAAAATTCAAAATGCAAGTGGCGTTTTAATTCAACCGATGCTCAACGGAACGGAATTATTTATTGGCGTTAAAAAAGAAGGTGCTTTTGGACATCTAATTCTATGTGGACTTGGTGGTGTTTTTGTTGAAATATTAAAAGATGTGCAAGTTGGTTTAGCTCCAATCTCAAAAACTGAAGCCCGCGTGATGATTGAAAACTTAAATTCCTATCCCCTATTAAAAGGTTTTCGCGGTAAATTGGGAATCAATTTAGACCTTTTTGCGTCGCTCATTAACAAGGTTTCGAATTTGGTGATGATTAATCCAGAAATTACCGAAATTGACCTAAACCCATTAATTGCTTTTAACGATCAAATTATAGTTGTTGATGCGCGGATAAAAGTTGGGTTTTAAAGATGGTAAGCGGTTTTATTGATTCTGGCTTTTAATTAATTCATCGGATAAAATTTGA
>PFPU01000049.1:344-3457 GCA_002793215.1 Flavobacteriales bacterium CG_4_10_14_0_2_um_filter_35_18 | reverse complement strand
TAACTAAAAACCCTTTTGATGATTTGTAATGAATTATTTATATATTAGCTAAATAAATACCAGCGCCCTTTTATGGCACAAAGCCAACCAAATTTAGATAGATTAGAACCATTTTATGGCATATATATACATGAGTTACCGCCAAGTTTAGAAAAAAAAAACGACAGAAGTAAACCATTGTGAAAGGACATAAAAACAAAATATTGACAAGACCAGAAAGCCGACCTGCCTACCGGACAGGCAGGCACTCAAGCCGACTCGATGTTTTTTATTTTTTACCGACCGCACATTTTTTAAAACAATTTTATTGCCTAACCACAAATGGCACATTTGCTTTTACCCTGACACACGAAGCCAACCCTTCGGCAAAATCAAAAGAGCCATTTCTTGCCAACGCACCGATAAAAAGACGTATTTTGACAAACTATTTTAAGACGAGACAAGTAAATGAGTGATAAAACTATACATATTGACGACCACGACAGCGAAGCGGATACTTGCCGAAAGGAAGTATTGCCCAAACTGTATGAAAGCCTTTGGACAGATGAATTAATTCTTGAACAACGCACTTTCACAGACGGGAAAATTATTGTTATTGGAAGAAAAGCTAAAAGAAAAAAGGCGAAACGCTTTGATTATTTACTTCGTTATTCACCAAACTTTCCGATTGCAATTGTTGAAGCAAAGAAAAAATACAAGTTGGCTGCTGACGGCATCCAACAAGCAAAAGACTATGCTCAAATACTCGGACTTAAATTTGCCTACTCGACTAATGGAACAGAAATATTAGAGTTTGATTTTATCACAGGACTTGAAACCAAAATTTCAAAATATCCAACACCGACAGAACTTTGGAACAGATTAAACCAAGCTGAACCAGTTAAACCTGAAATACAAGAAACTTTTTTAAAACCATTTTTACCTATACCAAACAAGCCCGAAAGGTATTATCAAACAATTGCAATTAACCGAGCAATTAAAGCAGTTTTAGAAGGTAAGAAAAGAGCATTACTAACTCTTGCAACTGGAACAGGAAAAACAACAATTGCTTTTCAAATCATTTACAAACTTTGGAACAACCGTTGGAATACTAAAGGCGAACACCGCAGACCAAAAATATTATTTCTTGCCGACAGAAGTATTTTGGTTTCCGACCCACACGCCAAAGACTTTGCAGTTTTCGGTGATGCAAGATGCTTAGTACCCGAAGAAGGCTTGCCAAGTAGTAGAGAAGTATATTTTTCTACTTACCAATCTTTAGCAGAGGACAGCAACCGAACTGGAGCTTTCAGAAAATTACCAAGAGATTTTTTTGATTTAATTTTAATTGATGAGTGCCATAGAGGAAGTGCAACTGACGATAGCAATTGGAGAGCAGTTTTAGATTATTTCAATACTTCGGTTCAAATTGGGTTAACAGCAACGCCATTAAGAGACGACAACAAAGATACTTACGCATATTTCGGAAACCCGCTATACATCTACAGTTTAAAGCAAGGAATTGAGGACGGTTTTTTAGCTCCTTATTTGGTTCATCGTGTAGTTACTGAAACAGATGCAACTGGATTTAGACCCGAAGATGGTCAACTTGACGACAACGGAGAATTAATTCCTGACGGAATTTACACTACTCCTGATTTTGAAAACACACTTTCCTATTTGCCGAGAACAAAAGCGGTTGTAAAGCATCTTTACAACTTTATGGTGAAATACGGAAGGTTTGATAAAACCATTGTGTTTTGCGTAAACCAAGAACACGCTGACCATTTCCGCAGAGAAATAAGCAACTTAAATACTGACTTAGTTCAGCAATATCCTGATTATATTGTTCGCATTGTTTCAGAGGAAGGCGATATTGGGAAAGGACATTTAAGTAGGTTTATGGACATTGACGAACCAATTCCAGTTGTTGTAACCACTTCAAAATTATTAAGCACTGGTGTTGACGTTCCGACTTGCAAAAACATTGTGATTTTCCGAACAATCAACTCAATGACCGAATTTAAACAGATTGTTGGACGAGGTACACGAGTAAGAGAAGATAAAGAAAAATTGTTCTTCACAATTTTAGATTATACAGGAAGTGCAACACGGAATTTTGCTGACTCTGACTTTGATGGAGAACCGCCATTAATAACCGAAGAAGAAATAGACGAAGATGGAAATGTAACAGAAGGAGACGAATGGACACCAGACCCAACACCTGATGATAATGATGATTGGGAAGACAATGACGATACAGACGAAACACCAACAGGCGGTGGCGGTGGAGAACCAAGACGAAAATATTATATCAGTGAAGGAACAGTTTCAATAGTTGCAGAAAGTGTTCAAATTTTAGATGCAAATGGTAAATTAAGAACGGTTCAGTTTACCCAATTTGCTAAAGAACAAATTACAACTATGTTTCCTTCAATGAATGATTTCCGTAGCAAATGGAATGATTTACAAGAACGACAACATATAATTGATGAATTGGAAAACAATGGTATTTCAATTGAGCAATTAATGGATATAACCAAGCAACAAGATATTGACCCATTCGATTTACTTTGCTTTGTAGCTTTCGATTTAAAACCTTTGACACGGAAACAACGAGCCGATTTATTGAAGAAAAACAAACCTGATTTTTTTGCTCATTATAGCGAAGGAGCAAAAAACGTTTTGAATTTGATTTTAGAAAAATATGTTGATTACGGTTTGAATCAAATCAGACCCGACATTATTTCAGTTGAACCCATAGCACAGCAAGGCAACCCGATAGAAATAGTAAATGAATTTGGTGGAATAGACGAATTCAAAAAAGCAATTGAAGAATTACAAACTCTGCTTTACGCAGAAGCAGCATAATATAGAAAATGGCAAAGACGAAAAAAGAAAAAGCACCTAAGAAAGAAGCGAAACCAGTTGTCATTGAAACACCTGCACAGCGTTTAAGTGGCATTATAAAAACGTGTAGAAACATTATGCGTAAGGACAAAGGAATGAACGGTGATGGCGACCGTTTGCCAATGTTGACTTGGATAATGTTTTTAAAATTCTTGGACGACAACGAAAACTTACAAGAAATAAACGCACAACTGGAAGGTAAAAAATACAAATCAGCCATTGCA
>PFPU01000049.1:0-332 GCA_002793215.1 Flavobacteriales bacterium CG_4_10_14_0_2_um_filter_35_18 | reverse complement strand
TGGAGAGATTGGGCAAAAGACAAAAATTTGACTGGAGATGATTTATTAGCTTTTGTAAACAACGAGAAAATAAAACTGGCAGACGGAAAAGAAAGAACAGGTTTGTTCTACTATTTACGAGCCATACAGAGTGAAACAGGTGCAGAACGCAAAGACGTAATTGCAACCGTTTTTAAAGGCGTAACCAACCGAATGATTAACGGTTATTTGCTTCGTGACATCATAAACAAAATTGATGAAATACATTTTACAAGCAATGAAGAACTAAACTCACTTTCGCATTTATACGAAAGCATCTTAAAGGAAATGAGAGATGCCAGCGGAGATGCAGG
>PFPU01000153.1 GCA_002793215.1 Flavobacteriales bacterium CG_4_10_14_0_2_um_filter_35_18 | reverse complement strand
TGAAGCGGAAGAAAAATGGTATTTTTCTATTATTGATGTCATACAAATACTTACCGAAAGTGATAGACCACGCAAATATTGGAGTGATTTAAAAAGCAAACTAAAAAAAGAAGGCAGTGAACTGTCCGAAAAAATCGGACAGTTGAAAATGCAAGCGGAAGATGGTAAAATGAGAATTACAGACATTGCAGATACCGAGCAATTATTTCGTTTAATTCAGAGTGTACCGCCGTCAGCATTAAATAAAACCCCTACGCCTTGTTTTCTTTAAACAATTGCGCGTAATATTTATAAAACAGTGGGATGGTTTCTATCCCTTTAAGGAAGTTAAACACCCCAAAATGTTCGTTGGGTGAGTGAATGGCATCACTGTCTAAACCAAAGCCCATCAAAATAGATTTGCTCTTGAGTTCTTGCTCAAATAAAGCCACAATTGGAATGCTTCCGCCCGAATATTGTGGTATAGAAGGCACTCCAAAACTTTCTTGCAATGCCTTTGCTGCCGCTTGATAGCCAATGCTATCGGTAGGTGTTTCATAAGCCAAACCGCCGTGAAGATAAGTTGTTTTTACCTTTACGGATTTTGGAGCTATCTTTTTAAAATGTTTATCAAACAATTTAGAAATAGCCACCTCATCTTGTCCCGACACCAAGCGCATCGAAATTTTAGCATAGGCTTTTGAGGCAATTACGGTTTTTGCGCCTTCGCCCATATAACCACCCCAAATGCCGTTGACATCTAAAGTTGGACGAATGGTGCTGCGCTCGTTAGTGGTATAGCCTGCTTCACCATAAACATCGGCAATATTGAGCGCTTTTTTATAGTCTTCTAATGAAAAAGGTGCTTTTGCCATTTCGGCACGCTCGGCTTCGGAATAAATTTTAACGTGGTCATAAAAACCGGGTATGGTAATGTGATTGGCTTCATCGTGTAAAGAGGCTATCATTTTTGTGAGAATGTTGATGGGATTTGCCACTGCTCCACCATATAAACCGGAATGTAAATCGCGGTTCGGTCCCGTAACTTCAACTTCTAAATAGCTTAAACCTCGTAAGCCCGTTGTAACGGAAGGTTGTTGGTTAGAAATCATACCGGTATCTGAAATTAAAATAACATCATTTGCCAGTTTTTGCTGGTTGCGTTTAACATACCATTCTAAACTTGGCGAGCCAACTTCCTCTTCGCCTTCAATCATAAACTTGAGGTTGCAAGTTACATTATTGGTGGCGGTCATATATTCTAAAGCCTTAATGTGCATATATACTTGCCCCTTGTCATCGCACGCACCACGAGCAAAAATAGCACCATCGGGGTGTATTTCGGTTTTTTTTATTACAGGCTCAAACGGTGGCACATGCCACAAATTAATAGGATCGGCAGGTTGCACATCGTAATGGCCATAAACCAAAACGGTAGGTGCCTTTTTGTCTAAAAACTTTTCGGCATAAACAATTGGATTTCCGGGTGTTTCGCATATTTCGGCAGCACTACAACCCGCCTTTAGCAAGGCTTCTTTTACAAAATTTGCAGCGTTTAATAGGTCATTTTTACAGGCTTTATCGGCACTGATAGAAGGAATTTTTAAAAAGGTGAAAAGCTCTGATAAAAAGCGTTCTTTATTTTTATTTACATACAATTTTGGGCTGGTCATGACTAATCTTTTTTTTGTTTCCCAAAGATAATAAAAATACGCACTAACTGCTTTGCAATTTATATTATTGTTTATATTTGCACCCTCGTTTGATTTTATATCCTAAGCAATCAAACCAAATGCGGGCGTGGTGGAATTGGTAGACACGCCAGACTTAGGATCTGGTGCCGCGAGGTGTGAGAGTTCGAGTCTCTCCGCCCGCACAAAAAAGCTTTCCTAATTAGGAAAGCTTTTTTTATTTTTAAAACCTAACATAAGTCATCGTTTTTAAGCACACACCTACCTAATTTAGGGGTTTATTACCACCCAAAAAACACATGCTTCAATTTAATCTTTTTAAACAATAGACATTATGGAAAAATCACTAAAGGGAACACAAACCGAACAAAATTTGTTAAAATCATTTGCTGGCGAATCACAAGCACGCAATCGGTATGAATTTTTTGCAAGTGTCGCAAAAAAAGAAGGTTACGAACAAATATCAGCCATTTTTATGGAAACTTCTAATCAGGAAAAAGAACACGCCAAACGCTTTTTCAAATTCCTTGAAGGTGGTATCACTGCAATTACCGCATCCTATCCTGCGGGAATTATCGGCACAACCATAGAAAACTTAAAGGCTGCCGCCGAAGGTGAGCACGAAGAATGGGCCGACTTATATCCACACTTTGCCGAGGTGGCAAAACATGAGGGTTTTAATGAAATTTCCGTAGCTTTTAGAATGATTGCAAGGGTTGAAGCTGAACACGAACGCCGCTATTTAAAATTACTTCAAAACCTATCTCAAGATACCGTCTTTATGAAAGCTGGTAAAGTTTGGTGGAAATGTATCAATTGTGGCTATGTTTACGAATCGGTAAAAGCCCTAGAAGTTTGCCCAGCTTGCTTGCATCCAAAGGCTTTCATGCAGTTGCGAGAGGAAAATTATTAGTTAGAAACACCTAACAGGTTTTAAAAACCTGTTAGGTGTTTTAATTTTAGCTTGCAAATTTTTTGCTCACAAAGGCAATTACCCATCCAATAATGCCATAAAAAATAAGACTCCAAATACCATCAACCAGCAAACCTGTTTTATCTACAACATTCATAATGCCATAAGTCAAAAAGTTGATGCCAAATCCAACAAAGCCACCAAAATAAACGCCGTAATAAAAACCGTTTGATTTATCGGCCAATTTCGAAAACACAGTCGACATAACAAAGGCTTGAACCAAACAACCAACCGCAATAAACAACATTGTGCGAAGGGTAGCAACTTTCATCAAGGCAGTAGCGCCAACTGAATAATGAGCTGCATAAAAATCGGCAGCTAACATGTCGTAAAAAATCCAACCACCAAAAAAGAGGACAATACCTCCGGCTATGGTAGCCAAAACATTTGATTTTGTAAACATAAGGTTAAGATTTAAAGGTTAATATTACAGCAATCTACAAAAAATATTTAATATCTTATATTTATTGCGTTAGCAAGATGATATTTTATCTTTGTCAAAAAAAAGTGATAATTATACACAATCAGGAACTTAAGGATTTTTTGGATGAAAAAGTTGCATTATATAACCATCCAAAATTTATATTAACTGACCCCATTCAAATTCCGCATCAGTTTAGTAAAAAAGAAGACATTGAAATCGCCGGGTTTTTAACGGCAACCATCGCTTGGGGAAATCGCACCATGATTATTAAAAACGCCACACAAATGATGGCATTAATGGGCAATAATCCGTTTGATTTTGTCATCAATCACCAAGCAAAAGATTTAAAAAACCTCAATAACTTTGTCCATCGCACTTTTAACGCCTCCGATTTTGCCTATTTTATTACCACTTTAAATCACCTCTATAAAAACCTTGGCGGATTGGAATTTGCACTTACGCCTTTATCGGATGAGCCTGATATGCAGCTTGCCATTCATCGGTTTAAACAATTTTTTTTTGAAATCAAACATCCACAACGCACCGAAAAACATATTTCAGATCCAATAAATGGAAGTGCAGCAAAAAGGCTCAATATGTTTTTAAGGTGGATGGTTCGCCAAGATAAAAATGGGGTTGATTTTGGGCTTTGGAAACAGATTTTGCCTTCAAAATTATCTTGTCCTTTAGATGTTCATAGCGGTCGCGTGGCGCGCAAACTCGGACTTTTATCGCGCAAGCAAAACGATTGGAAAGCGGTGTGCGAATTGGATAAAAACCTTCGATTGTTAGACCCAAAAGATCCGGCAAAGTACGATTTTGCGCTTTTTGGTTTGGGTGTTTTTGAAAAATTTTAGTAACCCAATTTTTGACGTGTTCGTGCCAGCACCGCATTGGCAACCAATTTGGCTTTTTCGGCTCCTAGTGCTAAGGCTTTATCAACTTCGGGCAGGTTTTCCATAAAATACCAATAGCGTTCACGTTCGTTTTTAAATTTTGTAATTAGCAAATCAAAAAAAGCTTGTTTTGCTTGGCCGTAGCCATAATTTCCCGCCAAATAATTGGCGCGCATCGCTTCAATTTCGTCTTTAGAAGCTACTAATTTATAAAGTGCAAATAAGTTACAAGTCTCAGGATTTTTAGGTTCTTCAAGTGGTGTTGAATCGGTTTTGATAGCCATAATTTGCTTGCGCAATTGCTTATCTGGCAAAAATAAATTTATGATATTATTTTTAGATTTGCTCATTTTATCACCATCAGTACCTGGCACATACATGGTGTCATTTTGCAATTTGGCATCGGGTAAAACTAAGGTTTCACCCACTTTATTGTTAAATCGAGAAGCCACATCACGTGTCATTTCGAGGTGTTGCAATTGGTCTTTTCCAACAGGAACAATTTGGGCATCATACAATAATATGTCGGCTGCCATGAGCATGGGATAATTAAATAAACCGGCATTTACATCCTCTAAACGGTCGGCTTTATCTTTAAAAGAATGTGCTAAAGTGAGGCGCTGATACGGAAAAAAACAACTTAAATACCAAGCCAATTCGGTTACTTGCGGAATATCGCTTTGACGATAAAAAACGGTTTTTTCAATATCTAAACCAAAGGCGAGCCAAGTTGCTGCCGTGCTGTAAGTGTTTTGTCTTAAAATTGAAGCCTCTTTAATTTGCGTTAACGAATGCATATCGGCAATAAATAAAAACGACTCGTTTTCGGGTTGATTTGCTAAAGTGATGGCGGGAATAATCGCGCCTAATAAATTTCCTAAATGTGGTGTGCCGGTGCTTTGAACACCCGTTAAAATTCTTGCCATTTGCTATGTTTAAAGCACAAAAATACACAATTAAACATACAAGTTAAATGACTATTTTTGACAACATGAAATTTTTGCTAAACATTTTTAGACTCATTTGGCGCATCTGGTTTTACGGTATATTTTTAGTAACGATTATTGCCATTTTTCCTGTGTTAATTGTGATTACTTCAAGCGACCGCTTTTATCCCATTTTTTTTAAGATTGCGCGTGCTTGGGCAAAAACCAACCTTTTTTTGATGGGATTTAAGGCTAAAATAAGTTTTGAACAAGCCATTCATCCTAAAAAAAGTTACATGTTTATTGCCAATCACACCTCGATGATTGATGTGCTATTGATGTTGGTAGTAGCAAAAAATCCATTTGTGTTTGTTGGAAAAATTGAGCTTGGAAAAATTCCAATTTTTGGATATTTTTATAAACGTACTTGCATTTTAGTTGACCGAAGTTCAGCAAAAAGCAGAAAAGAAGTTTATTATCGCGCTCAAAAACGCCTAAAAGAGGGTGTGAGTATTTGCATTTTTCCGGAAGGCAAAGTTCCCGATGACGAGCGTATTGTGCTTGACGAATTTCAAAATGGTGCTTTTGGATTGGCAATAGAACATCAAATTCCGATTGTGCCCATAAGCTTCTACGATTGTAAAAAGCGTTTTTCTTATACGTTTTTTAGCGGAAGCCCAGGCATTTTGCGTGCTAAAGTCCACAAGTTTGTAGAAACCAAATCGTTAAAAATGAGCGATCGGGCAAACCTTAAAAAAACCCTTCACACTTTTCTTTATCAAGATTTGCAATCTGATCTAAAAAATCATTAAAATAGATCTGACTTTTGGTGAATAATCACCAAATGTTGTTAAATTTTTATTTTTGGTGCAAAAAGCGGGTCAGTTTTATCGACAAATCTAGCAACACAATTTTGGCATTGGCATTGCGCTCAATGTGGAATTGTGCCGTTTCAATTGCTTCGGCAATCTCTAAAATGTTAGATTGGTTTACAAAGGGAGCAAACTTTTTAATAGAAAAATTTGCCGTTGTAGGTTGCAAATAAACCAGTGATTCGGCTTTATAATTTTGCAATAGTGCTTGTCTAAAAAAAGCCAAGCAGTAATCTAAAAATTGTTTTTGGGTTTCGCGACCTGTTGCTGCTATTGTTGCGCTCCAATCTATCAATTCGGCGATCACCGCAGCATTCCCCTTGGCTTTGAACGCCGCACGAACCCATGTTACAAACCAAAGTTCAAAACCTTCGTCTTGCGAATCGAGCGTTGCCAATTGACAAGCTTTATTCCAACTTCCCTGTGCCTGAATGGAGATTTGATGGGCTTCTTGTGGTGTTTTGTGAAATTTTGATTGCAAGGCATTATCTATTACCGCTTCGGGCAAAGGTAAAAACCGAAGGATTTGGCAGCGCGACAAAATGGTTTTTAAAAGCTGGTCTTCGTTTTCGGCAATGAGCAGTAATACCGTGTTTTTGGGGGGTTCTTCGATGAGTTTTAGCAATTTGTTGGCGGTGGCATTATTCATTTTTTCGGCCATCCAAATAATCAAAACTTTAAACTGCCCTTCGTAGGCTTTAAGGCTCAATTTTTTTAAGATGATTTGCGCCTCTTCAACGCCTATTTGTCCTTGTTTTTTTTCGACCCCTAAATATTGAATCCACTCAAATAAATTACGATAAGGGTTTTCTGATAAAAATTGACGCCATTCGTCCATAAACAAATCCGATACGGGATTTTTTTTGACCTTTTCGGTTGTTGCAACCGGAAAAGCAAAGTGCAAATCAGGGTGCGCTAGTTTGCTAAATTTTAAACTAGCGGTTGGGTTTTCAATCCAAACACCCTCTTTTTCAAAAAAACACAACAATTGACGCGCATAAGCTAAAGCTAAAGGCAAAGCACCAGATCCCGAGGGCGCTACAAACAATTGCGCATGTGGCACGCGCCCATTGCGGAGGCTTTCTAAAAGTTGTTTTTTTAGGTGCTCGTGGCCTATAATTTCATCAAAATACATCTTGCAAAGATTAAAAAAATAAACAAAATTAAGGTGTAAACTTAGTAGATTTGCCAAAATAAAATTACGAAGAAAATATGGTTATCATCACGCTGCAACGCAAAAAATGTATCGGCTGTAATTATTGTGTTGAGTTAGCGCCAAACCAGTTTCAAATGTCAAAAAAAGATGGTAAATCTGTTTTGCTAAAATCACAAGATAAAAAAGGTTTTTTTACCCTTAAAACCAATGATGAAGGTGTGTTTGAAGCCTCTCAAAAGGCATCTGTTGCTTGTCCGGTAAAAATAATTTCGGTTAAACAAACATAAAATTGCAATATAATTTCATTAAAAAGATTGTAGTATCTTTACCCATTAGTAAAAATTTTTAAAACCCATAACGATTGCTTTTTTGAGCAATTGATTTAAAATATAAATAACAAAATGAGTTGTGGTAGTTGTTCAACACAAGAAAATGGCCTTCCAAATGGCTGCGGAAATAACGGTTCTTGTGGTATAGATAGTTGTAATAAATTAGGTGTTTTTGATTGGCTTAGCAATATGACTTTGCCCAATCATCAACAAGTATTTAACATTGTTGAGGTACGTTTTAAAAACGGGCGAAAATATTTTTATAAAAACACCAAAAAACTAAGTCTGTCAATTGGCGATGTTGTTGCCGTTGAAGCCTCGCCGGGTCACGATATTGGTGTCATTACGCTGGTTGGTGAGTTAGTTAAAATTCAGCTTAAAAAAAATAATCTCGCTCACGAAAGCGAAGAAATCAAGCAAATTTACAGAATAGCTTCGGCTAAAGATATCGATATTTGGCAAGCGGCGAGAGCAAAAGAGCTTGAAGTACAAAAAAAAGCGCGCTTAATTATCTTGCGATTGGGCTTAAAAATGAAATTATCGGATATTGAATATCAAGGTGATGGTTCTAAAGCTACTTTTTTTTATACCGCCGATGAGCGTGTAGATTTTAGATTGCTCATCCGCGAATTGGCATCGTCATTTAATATTCGCATCGAAATGCGACAAGTAGGATTGCGTCAAGAAGCCGCGCGTTTAGGCGGTGTAGGCTCTTGCGGTAGAGAATTGTGTTGCTCAACTTGGTTAACCGATTTTAGATCGGTAAATACCTCGGCAGCACGTTACCAACAACTCTCGTTAAATCCTCAAAAATTGGCCGGACAATGTGGCAAATTAAAATGCTGCTTAAATTATGAACTCGAATCTTATTTAGAGGCTTTAAAATCTTTTCCGCGAACAGACCTCATGCTAAAAACCGAAAAAGGCGATGCTATTTTTCAAAAAATGGACATTTTTAAAGGCCTAATTTGGTATGCTTACAGAGATAACCCCATCAATTGGCACACCATAACAACACAACAAGCTAACGAAATTATCGCGCTAAATAAAGCGGGAAAATCGAATGTGAGCCTTGAAGATTTTGCCTTTGAAGTTGAAACAGATAACACTAAATTTACGGATTTAGTTGGTCAAGAAAGTTTAACGCGATTTGATAAGCCTAAAAATAAAAAGAAGAAACATAGAAACAAGAAATTTAATAAAAATGCAGAATAAATGGTGTTTTTTATTCATTGCTTTAGGGATGCTCTCTTGCTCTAAACAAGCTTTTTTTAACAAGTATGTGAGCCTTAACAATGATAAATGGGCAATAAATCAACCGGTAAATTTTGATGTTGAAGTTACCGATACCATAACCCCTGCAAGTATTTTTATAACGGTTAGAAACACCAATTTATACCCTTACAGCAACTTATATTTAATTGTTAACTCCTATTTTAATCATACAATTTCGCAAATTGACACTTTAGAATATGAAATGGCCGATCCTTCCGGGCGTTGGTTAGGCTCAGGTTTTGCAGAAGTTAAAGAAAATAAACTCGTTTTTAAAACCAATACTAATTTTCCTAAAAAAGGAGCTTATCGTTTTAGCATATCACACGCCAATCGCGCTAACGGCAGCCTTAAAGGCGATGAATTTTTAATCGGTTTAACCGATGTAGGCATGCGTATTGAATATAAAAAATAAAAAATTAGACAATGGCCATTAAACAAAAAGAATCAAATACCAATTTTATAAAATACACCCGATTTATTTGGATGGGCTTTGGCTTCAGCATTTTAGCAGCTGTTTTGTTATTTATCTTTTCGGCATTGGGTTTATTTGGACCCTTTCCTACTTTTGAACAACTCGAAAACCCCGAAAATAACGTTGCAACCGAAGTCATCTCTATCGATGGCAAAACCATAGGGAAATATTATACCGAAAACCGCACGCCTGTTAGTTTTAGCGACCTTCCGGATAATTTGGTTCAGGCCTTAATTTCAACTGAAGACGAGCGATATTATAAGCATTCGGGCATCGATATTAGAGGAACCTTTAGAGCCGTTTTAACTTTAGGCAAAGGCGGAGGCGCAAGCACCATAACACAACAATTGGCTAAGATGCTCTTTACTAAAAGCGCATCGGACAATATTTTTAAACGCATTATTCAAAAATCAAAAGAATGGATTATTGCTATTAAATTAGAACGTCAATACACCAAACACGAAATATTGGCGATGTATTTAAACAAATACGATTTTTTAAACTTGGCAGTTGGCATTCGCTCGGCATCGCGAATTTATTTTGGCGTTGAACCCAAAGATTTAAAAACAGAGCAGGCCACCATGCTGGTTGGCATGCTAAAAAATGCAGCACTTTACAACCCCATTCGCAGACCCGACCGTGTTCTAAGCCGAAGAAATGTGGTGATAAAACAAATGTATCGCAATGATTTTATTACAGAACAGCAACGCGATTCGTTGTATGAACTCCCATTAAACCTCGACTTGCATCGTGAAGATACAAACGACGGTACGGCAACCTATTTTAGAGAATATTTACGCGACTTTATTAAAAATTGGGCGATAAGTCACAAAAAACAAGATGGTTCGGATTATAATATTTATAGAGACGGACTTAAAATATATGTTACCATTGATTCCAGGCTACAAAAATATGCTGAAAATGCGATGAAACGCCACATGGCGAATCTTCAAAAGGCCTTTTTTAAACAACAACAACACAATAAATACGCGCCTTTTATTTTTATCCCTTCCAATGAATTAAAACGAGCAAAAAATTTTGCCGATAGAACTGCTTTGAATAAATTGGAAATGGAAAATTTTAACACTTCTGTAAATACCATTTTAAAGTCTTCGATGAAGCAAACGCCTCGTTATTACAATTTGAAATCGGCTGGTGCGTCCGAAAAAGAAATTTCGGAAGCCTTCAACACCAAACGAAAAATGCGCATTTTTTCTTGGGAAGGTGAAAAAGACACCTTAATGAGTCCTTTAGATTCAATCAGATATTATAAATATTTTTTGCAAAGTGGGGTAATGAGCATTGAACCACAAACAGGTCAAGTAAAAGTTTGGGTGGGTGGTATTGATTATAAAAATTTTAAATACGACCACGTATATCAAGGCAAACGCCAAGTGGGTTCTACCTTTAAACCTTTTGTTTACGCCACCGTTATCAATCAATTAAAAATTTCACCTTGTGAAGAATTTCCAAACATTCCCTACACCATTCCTGCTGGCACTTTTGGATTGATAAAAGACTGGACACCAAGCAATGCCGATAATAAATATGGTGGTATGATGACCTTAAAAGAAGCTTTGGCAAAATCGATTAACGTGATTACCGCCCGAATGATGTATAAAGTAGGTCCAAAAAACGTCATTCAATTAGCTAACAGTTTAGGTATAGACAGCAATATTCCAGAAGTTCCTTCTATTGCGCTTGGAAGTGTTGATTTGAGTTTATATGAAATGGTAGGCGCTTACAGCACTTTTGCCAACCAAGGTATGTATATAAAACCAATGATGATTTTGCGTATTGAAGATAAAAATGGAACCGTTTTGCAAAATTTTGCTCCCGAAACTAAAGAAGTAATGAGCAAAGAAGCTGCCTACACCATTATTAATTTATTAGAAGGTGTAACAAAATATGGTTCTGGCGTGCGTTTAAGAACTGGTCCTAGCCACTACCCCGATAGCATTGCAACAGGGCATCCCTACCTATTTACAAATCCCATCGCCGGCAAAACAGGTACCACACAAAACCAATCCGATGGCTGGTTTATGGGTATGGTTCCCAATTTAGTTACGGGCGTTTGGGTGGGAGCCGAAAATCGCTCCGTTCACTTTAAAGATCTTGAACGCGGACAAGGTGCCTCAATGGCATTGCCAATTTGGGCGCTTTTTATGAAACAAGTTTATCAAGACAAAACTTTAAATATTAGCAAACTCGATTTTGTGAGACCTAGTGATATGACTATAAATGTAGATTGTAGCACCTCTAAAAATGCAAATAATAACAGTACAAAAGACGACCCCGATTTTTAAACTATGGATAATTTTGTTTTAAAACCAAATCAATCGGTCGTAAATAAAAGCAACATTTTTAAAATGATGCAAAAGCATCAATTTAAAGACTATCAAGACTTTTGGAACTGGTCTGTTACTAAAAGGGCTGAATTTTGGGATGAAACCATACAAAATTTAAACCTTGTTTTTTCAAAAAAATATAAAACTGTTTTAGATGTTTCAACTGGCGTTGAAACCCCAATTTGGTTAAAAGAGGCCCAATTAAACATTGTGGATAGTTGTTTTAATAATTCCCCACAGGCAATTGCCTTGGTTTATCAAAAAGAAGGCGGAATACTAACCAATGTTACACAACAAAATTTAGAAAATTTAGTCAATCAAATTGCTAATAGCCTCCGTCAAGCGGGAATAAAACAAGGCGATGCCATTGCCATTGATATGCCAATGACCCTTGAAGCCGTTGCTATTTATTTGGCGGGAATCAAAGCCGGAACCCCCATTGTTACCATTGCCGATAGCTTTACGCCAAACGAAATTGAAGTCCGCTTAAAAATTGCCCATCCCAAACTTATTTTTACACAAGATTATCTGTTAAGAGCAGGAAAAACATTGCCCTTATTTGATAAAATATGTCAAGCTAAAGCGCCAAAAGCTATTGTTATTAAAGCCACCAATCAAGCTGTGAATTTGCGCCTAGGCGATGTATATTGGAATGATTTTTTAGTTTCAGATACTGTTTTTGAAAGCGTTAAACAAAATCCCGAAACGCTCATTACCGTTTTGTTTTCATCAGGAACAACGGGTGCTCCAAAAGCCATTCCGTGGAATCATACCACGCCCATAAAAGGCGCTTCTGATGCTTATTATCATCATGATATTCAAAAAAATGAGGTGGTTTGCTGGCCCACAAATTTAGGATGGATGATGGGACCTTGGTTGGTTTTTGCCGCGCTCATCAACAAAGCTACGATTGCATTGTATGATGGTGCGCCTTTAGATACTGAATTTGGTCGCTTTGTTCAAGATGCCAAAGTTACCATGTTGGGGGTCATTCCAAGTATTGTAAAACACTGGAAAACTTCCACTTGCATGGAAGGCTTAGATTGGAATGCCATTAAATGTTTTAGTTCAACGGGCGAAGTTTCTAATCCCACCGAAATGGAATACCTTATGAAATTGGCGGGTGGAAAGCCCGTTATTGAATATTGCGGTGGAACCGAAATTGGTGGCGGTTATGTTACCAGCACACTGGTGCAAGATAATATTCCCAGCACCTTTTCTACTCAGGCGTTAGGCACTGAATTTGTTCTGTTAAACGATGAAAATAGAAGCTCAAAAAAGGGAGAAGTTTTTATGATTCCACCCACAATGGGTTTGTCGAATACCCTTTTAAATCGCGATCATCATCAAGAATATTTTGAAGGAACCCCAAATTATAAAAACCAACTTTTAAGACGGCACGGCGATGCCATGCAACAATTAGAAAATGGCTATTACAAAGCCGAAGGGCGCGTTGATGACGCCATGAATTTAGGGGGTATAAAAATAGGTTCCGTACAAATTGAAGGCGTTATCAATAGCCTTGATTTTGTAAAAGAATCGGTTGCCATAGCGGCCGCACCAAAAGGTGGCGGACCAAGTTTACTCGTGGTTTATTACGTTGAAGTGTTGTCAACTTTATCAGATGAAGAGCGCCTAAAAAAGGCGCAAAAAATCATTACAACCCAATTAAATCCACTCTTTAAAGTAAGCGACCTAATTAAAATTGACGCATTACCTCGAACGGCTTCAAACAAGGTGATGCGCCGAAAATTAAGAGCCGATTATGAACTAAAAATGACTTAAATGAAAATCATTTCCTATAATGTAAATGGTCTAAGAGCCGTATTAAACAAAGATTTTATCAAGTGGTTGCAAGCTGCCAATCCCGATGTGCTTTTACTTCAAGAAACTAAAGCGCAAAAAGAGCAACTCGATGTAAAGGTGTTTGAAGAAGCTGGATATCCCTATCATTATTGGTTTTCGGCTCAAAAAAAAGGATATAGCAGCGTGGCAATTTTGTCTAAAATTAAACCAAACCATGTAGAATATGGCACGGGCATTGAAAGTATGGATTTTGAAGGGCGCAATTTACGCGTTGACTTTGATAAAGTTTCTTTGATGAGTTTATATTTACCCTCGGGAACCAGCGATGACCGATTAGATTTTAAACTCAATTATATGGCGCAATTTCAAGACTACATTAACCACTTGAAAAAAGAACTTCCAAATTTAATTATTGGAGGCGATTTTAATATTTGCCATGAAGCAATTGACATTCACAATCCAGTTGGGTTAAAAGACACTTCTGGTTTTTTGCCCATTGAGCGTCAATGGATTCATCAATTTATAGAAAGTGGTTTTATTGATACCTTTAGATATTTTAACAAAGAGCCACATCATTACAGTTGGTGGAGTTATCGCGCCAATGCTCGAAATAACAACAAAGGCTGGCGTATAGATTATTTAATGGCGAGTGAATCTTTAAAAAAGCGCTTAAAAAGCGCCTATATTTTACCTGAAGCCAAACATTCTGACCACTGCCCTATTGTTTTAGAACTCGAAGATTGACTTAAATTTTAAAACAAAAATCCCGCTAAAAGCGGGATTTTTTATCACCTAAAGTGATGTTTTATACTAATGAAACTCTTTTAAAGCCTGTAACAGAAATGGCTCCAACTGACTTAACATATTGTGCAACTGTTATTTTATCATCTTTAATAAAGTTTTGGTCTAAAAGACATTGCTCTTGATCTAAAGTGGTATTATCCGAAATAAAGCGTTCTAATTTTCCGGGAAGAATTTTGTCCCAAATTTTTTCTGGTTTGCCTTCGGCTCTGAGTTCTTCTTTTAATTCTGCTTCAGCTTTTGCAATAATTTCATCGGTCAACTGAAGTCTAGAAATGTAGGTTGGCACATGTTTAAGTGTTTTGCCTAATCTTGCAAGTTCAAGGTTTTCCTTTTCAATTACGGCTATTCTAGCTTCGGTTTCAGAAGCCACAAAGCTAGGCGAAAAATCTTTATAAGATAAAGTTGTTGCGCCCATTGCTGCAGCCTGCATTGACACATCTTTAGCTACTTCTTCAGCACCCTTAACATGGGCCGATAAAGCCGTTAAAGCTGCTATTTTGTTGCCTGTGTGAATGTAAAAACCTACATAAGCTCCTGAAATTTTTTCAAAAGCGGCGATTTCTAATTTTTCACCAATCACGCCAGTTTGCTCAATAAGCTTATCGGCAACGGTCATTCCTTCAAAGTTTGCGTTTAAAAATTCTTCTTTCGAATTATAGTTAAGAGCTAAGCTCGCTAATTTTGTAGCTAAGGCCACAAAAGCGTCATTTTTAGCAACAAAATCGGTTTCACAATTAAGAGAAACAATAGCGCCAGTGGTTTTATCATCACTAACTTTTGCTATTACAGCCCCTTCCGAAGAATCTCGGTCGGCTCTATTTGCAGCTACTTTTTGTCCTTTTTTGCGTAAGATTGTTACGGCTTTGTCAAAATCACCTTCGGCTTCAACTAAAGCGTTTTTGCAATCCATCATGCCTGCTCCGGTTGATTTTCGTAAGTTATTTACCTCGGCAGCGGTTATATTTGCCATTTTAAAAAATTTTAAAGGGTTAATCTATTTTTCGTTATCCTCATCTTCAATGACTACTTTAACAGAATGGTCTTCGGTAGTTTCGTCATCTTTTGAATCTTGTGTTTTATCTTTTGTATTTTTACGTTCAGATAAACCTTCGGTGATGGCTTTGGTAACATATTCTAATATTTTGCTAATAGATTTTGAAGCATCGTCATTAGAAGGGATCACAAAATCAACGAGTCTTGGGTCAGAATTTGTATCTACCATAGCAAAAACGGGAATATTTAATTTTCGCGCTTCGGCAACTGCAATACGTTCGCTTTTTATATCAACCACAAATATAGCACCAGGCAAACGAGTCATATCTACAATAGAACCTAAATTCTTTTCTAGTTTTTCACGTTGACGGTTTATTTGTAATTGTTCTCTTTTAGAAAGTGCTGTAAACGAACCGTCTTGTTTCATGCGGTCAATTTGACTCATTTTTTTAACAGCTTTTCTAATGGTTGTAAAGTTTGTCAACATACCACCAGGCCAACGCTCAGTAATATAAGGCATTCCAAGATTTTTAGAAACATCAGCTACAATGTCTTTTGCTTGTTTTTTTGTAGCAACAAACATAATACGTTTGCCCGATGAGGCTATTTTTTGTAAAGCATTGCAAGCTTCTTCAAGTTTTGCAGCGGTTTTATAAAGGTCAATAATATGAATACCTGTGCGTTCTGTATAAATATAAGGTGCCATATTTGGATCCCATTTTCGGGTGATGTGTCCAAAATGAACGCCTGCATTGATTAAATCTTTAATGTCTATTTTTTCTGTCATTTTAATTTAGTTTACGTTCCGTTAGGTAGCAATAATTAAGTAGCGTTTAGTTTTTAATCGGTCTCAACTATTTGGATGCTATACTAATCGATAACAGGGTTTTTATTTTTATGATTAATTTTGTAAAAAGATTAACGTTTAGAGAATTGGTAACGTTTACGGGCTTTTTTCTGACCGAATTTTTTGCGTTCCACCATTCTAGGATCTCTTGTTAACAATCCTTCTGGTTTTAAAACCGCTTTATTTTCTTCGTTCAATTTTACTAAAGCTCTCGAAATAGCTAATCTAATAGCTTCGGCTTGACCGGTAATACCTCCACCAAAAACGGATACTTTTATATTAAAAGAAGTTTTAGTATTGGTAAGTGCTAAGGGTTGTTGAACCTTATATTGAAGCATCGGAACCGTAAAATAATTTTTAAAATCTCTTTTATTGATGGTTATTTCACCCGTTCCTTCAGAAACGTAAATACGAGCAACTGCAGTTTTACGTCGGCCTATTGTGTGTATGATTTCCATTATTTAAGATCGTTTAGGTTAATAACTTTAGGTTGTTGCGCTTCTTGTTTATGTTCGCTACCTACATAAACATATAGGTTTCTAAATAATGCACTTCCCAACTTGTTTTTAGGTAACATACCTTTTACAGATTTTTCAATTAATCTCGTGGGATCTTTTTGAAATAATTCTGTGGCTGTTAACGATCTTTGTCCTCCTGGATAACCTGTGTGACGGATGTAAGATTTTTCCGTCCATTTGTTGCCAGTTAAATTAATTTTCTCAGCATTGATAACAATAACATTGTCACCACAATCAACGTGAGGTGTAAAATTAGGCTTGTATTTGCCTCTTATAAGCATGGCGACTTTAGAAGCTAAACGACCCAATGAATGTCCGTCCGCATCCACTAATACCCACTCTTTATGAGCAGTTGCTTTATTAGCCGATACTGTTTTGTAACTTAATGTGTTCAAACGATTAGTTTTTGTATGTTAAACTTTAGTTTTTCTCTTAAAAAAGAGTGTGCAAAGGTAAGACTTATTATTTATATAACAAACAGCGTTTTAAAA
>PFPU01000044.1 GCA_002793215.1 Flavobacteriales bacterium CG_4_10_14_0_2_um_filter_35_18 | reverse complement strand
TTGCCAACAACGGCAAACCTTTCTTTTTTCAACTGCGTCCGGGTAAAAATGGTAAAATCTTCAAAATTGTGAAGTTCAAAACCATGAACGACAAAAAGGACCACGAAGGCAATTTATTGCCCGATGCAAAGCGATTGACAAAAATAGGCAGTTTTGTGCGCAAAACTTCACTGGACGAGTTACCGCAACTGTTCAATGTGCTGAAAGGCGAAATGAGTTTGATTGGCCCACGGCCGCTATTGGTTGAATATTTGCCCTTATACAGCGAAGAACAAAACCGCCGCCACGAGGTAAAACCGGGAATTACGGGCTGGGCACAGGTAAATGGGCGCAATGCCATAAGCTGGGAAGATAAATTTAAGTATGATGTGTGGTATGTTGACAATGCCAGTTTTTTGGTAGATATGAGAATACTGTTTTTAACAATTAAAAAAGTGCTGGGCAGCGAAAATATTTCTTCTAAAACATCCCTCACTATAGAAAAATTTAAAGGGGAATAAGATGTATATTTTTGGAGCGAGTGGCCATGGAAAAGTAATTGCAAGTATTTTGCTGGCTAAAAAAAGAGATTTGAAAGGTTTTATAGATGACAACCCAAAAGCTTCTGAACTTATGGGATTGACTGTATATCATTCTTCTGAAATTAAAAATATTGCTTTAGAAAAAGTCATTATCGCTATAGGAGACAACAGAGTAAGAAAGCAAATTGCTGAGAGTTTTAAAGCAGATTTTTTTAGCGTAATTCATCCATCGGCGGCGCTATGCGAAAATATAAAAATAAACAAAGGAACAGTCGTTTTTCCCAACGCCGTTATCAATGTTGATACAGTGATAGGCGCTCACGTGATTATCAATTCGGGAGCCATTATTGAACACGACTGTATTTTGGAAGATTATGTGCATATTTCGCCAAATGCGGCCATTGCAGGTGGTGTCAAAATTGGAGAGGGCACGCATATTGGCATTGGCGCCTGTGTAATTCAAGGTATTGCCATTGGCAAATGGGCAACCGTTGGTGCGGGAGCCATCATCATTAAAGACGTTCCCGATTTTGCCGTTGTAGTGGGCAATCCTGCCAAAATCATAAAATACAACGGTACGATTTAGGGTATTATGCTATTCAAACTTCATTACGCTATTGTAAAAGTTACTTAAAACCGATGTCATTGAGGGGCGGAGCGTAAAGAAAACAGCTGGTAGCTGTTTTTAGCGATTGAGCCAGCTGGCGTAAGGGAGAGGCGTAGCCGAAATAATTCGACTGCGGCAACCCATCGAGAACTAACGCAATCCCATCAGAAAGTTGTTGATATCTAACAAAATACTCCTAAGCAACAGATTACTTTTTTTTCAAAAACTTCACCCACACACAACCACTAACAAAAAATAACTGTAATTTTACCACTACTAGAAAAAAAACACAATGAATAAAAAAATATGGCTGTCATCCCCCCATATGGGTGGAACAGAGCAAAACTATGTAAAAGAAGCTTTCGATACCAACTGGGTAGCGCCTTTAGGGCCAAACGTCAACGGTTTTGAACACGATTTAGAAACTTATTTAAACCAAAATGTTTTTATCGGTGCCTTAAGCTCCGGAACGGCTGCCATTCATTTAGGACTCATTATCCTTGGCGTAAAAGCGGGTGATGAGGTGATTTGCCAAAGTATGACCTTCTCTGCCTCCGCAAATCCGATAAAATACCAGGGCGCCACGCCGGTCTTTATCGACAGCGAATCCGAAACTTGGAATATGTGTCCGAAAGCACTGGAAGCAGCCATTATTGACTGCATCGCAAAAGGAAAAAAACCCAAAGCCATCATCGCAGTGCATTTATACGGAATGCCCTTCAATGCAGCAACCATTTTAGCGGTGGCCAATAAATACCAGATACCGGTAGTAGAAGACAGTGCAGAAGCACTAGGAAGTAAATACAAAGGCCAAAAATGCGGTACTTTGGGCGACATAGGCGTACTTTCTTTTAATGGCAACAAAATCATCACCACTTCGGGTGGCGGGGCATTGGTGGCAAAAACAAAGAAAATTAAAGACAAAGCGGTGTTCTTCGCCACACAATCCAGAGATAACGCACCACATTACCAGCACAGTGAAATTGGCTACAACTACCGAATGAGCAATATCGTGGCAGGCATCGGGCGCGGACAAATGGAAGTGCTGGACGAACATATTGCATTGCGCAGGGCCATGCACGATTTTTATGCCAATTATTTCAAAGACATCAAAGGCGTAACCGTATTAACAGAACCAAATACCGATTATTTTTCAAACCACTGGCTCTCTGCCATCTTGGTAAACCCCGAACAGACTGACGGAAAAACACGCGAAGACTTGCGTTTGGCACTGGATGCGGCAAACATTGAAAGTCGCCCTTTATGGAAACCTATGCACCTGCAGCCTATTTTTGCAAACGACCCATATTATGGCGGAACCATAAGTGAATCCCTTTTCCAAAACGGACTCTGTCTCCCTTCCGGTTCCAACCTCACCCGCGAGGACCGAGACCGAATTAAAGCTGCGCTGGATGCTTTTTTTAAGGGATAATGAAAAAACTATAATACATTCATTGCCAGACAGCGCATTAAAGGAAATCTCCATAAAAATTCGTCAGATGATCACTGTAAAGCCAATTGAACCCTTTCATTGCGGGACAGTGCGTTAAAAAAATATTTCTTGAACTTTTTTAGCGATAAGGTCAGCCGGTGCCATGGCAAGACTGAGGCTGGCTGCTGAGCGTGGTCGAAGTAATGTCAAAAAATCCGACACGGCAAGCAACTCCAAACTGCCAAAATCCCCCTAACCCCTTCCATCATCCCCTATAAAAAAACTACGTGTGAATTTTAAAAAGTTGCGTTACTTTTAAACAAAAGCTCAGTATGATTCTTCAAAAAGTTGCGTTACTTTTAAAGACAAGTTCAGCATGAATTTTAAAAAGTTGCGTTACTTTTAAAGACAAGTTAAGCATGAATTTTAAAAAGTTGTGCTACTTTTAAAGACAAGTTAAGCATGAATTTTAAAAAGTTGCGGTACTTTTAAAGACAAGTTAAGCATGAATTTTAAAAAGCAGCAGTCAAAATAAAAAGCCCCGTTCTGCGAGAGCAAAAAGGGGCTTTTCTAAAACACAATTAATTTAAGGTCCTAGCTTAAATCATTTTGTATTTCACATTAACAAGCATTTCTCTAAACCGCTTGCCAGGTCTAAAATTCAAATGAGATTTTTTCACTAAATTGGTAGAAACCTCTGCAGCGGTAGCTACCCCTGCCGATTTGATACCAACTTGAAAATTTCCCAAGCCACCAAACTGCACTACTTTGCCCTGCATCAACTCATCGATGATATTGTGCTCCATAGCGCGAATAACGGCGTAACAGTCTGACTCTCTTACTGTACATTGGTTAGAAACTAAATAGGCTAAGCGGTCAAAATCTACAATTCCTGTAGCAATTGCTTTAGCATAAAACTTGTTTTCCGCATTGAGGTCTAGCGGATTGACCTTCGACAAACTTTTGATGTTTACCATAATAATATAAGTATTTAATTACACCCTTTATGGGGGTTACTAGAACTATTCCAATAACATAGTCAGTAGCTACATTAATTAAGCCAAAGGCATCTTTTAATGAGACTAGTTATAAACACATATTTTTAATAAGATATCTTATATTATCAAAAACTTGTTAAAAAAATTATTATTTTTGCCCCCTTCATTTTTGTAACCAAAAATTCAGGAAAAGCCTTAATTCTAGTTGCGATTCAAACAGTTATTTAATGATGAATCGATTATTAAT
>PFPU01000172.1:3693-3951 GCA_002793215.1 Flavobacteriales bacterium CG_4_10_14_0_2_um_filter_35_18 | reverse complement strand
ATATGTCGTCCACGCATAAAAATTTCATCTTCTAACAGTTTTATAACACTCTCGCCATCCCATATTTGAACAGGGTCAACCCCATTAGTCATCCAGAGTTTTCCCTTAAACTCTAAAAAATTGGGCGGAAAAGTATTAAAAGTAAAATTTTGTAAAGTCTTGTCTGTGAAATTTAATCTTATCCACCTTTTGACATCAGAAGGATTTTGAGTATATTCTACATATCCATTTTTGTTATATCTCACCAAACAATTACCC
>PFPU01000172.1:0-3642 GCA_002793215.1 Flavobacteriales bacterium CG_4_10_14_0_2_um_filter_35_18 | reverse complement strand
GGCTGTTAGGCGGTTATTTTGTCTTAAACAGTTGAATATAATTTCGTTTATGTGCTGGTCTGAAAAGGAGTAACCTGTGAATACAAATAATAACTCACCGCTTAAAAGATAATTTTTAAGCCTGTCGAAATAAGCAATGAATGGTTGCTTTTTTGATGAATCATATTTCTCTTTCGATGGATAAATTACTAACTCATTTTCCTCTTTTTTGATATTTTCAATTTTACCAATTCGGATAATTTTCAGTGCTTTTGTTTTCGGGTCTAATTTCCAAAACCAACTTAATGAACCGTGGATTTTCCAAAGTCTAATCCAGTTTTGAGTTAAGTCGTTTTTATTTACAAATTGGTCAATGCTCTCTTGCCAAAAGAATGGCTCGTAAGAGCCAACAAAACCGTCAAAATAGGGTATTTGGCTTGCCTCTAATGATTTTTCAATTATTAGGTCATAGTTAGTAGTAAATACTTCTTTAGAGAAATCACGATTTAAAAGGCTAAGCCAAGCAAAAAATTTTTTGGTTTTTTCAATGTCAGCTTCGGCTTCTTTTTCTGCTATGATGTTGTAAATGATTGTGCATATTTCTTTGTCAAGCAACTTTGCCGCTTCTCCTGTTACTCCCTCATATTTTTTATTATCCTTTTCGCCTGTGATTTCTCTTATTCTACGGATATGATTTAAGATGTCTTCAATATTTACTTTTCTGTCTGTAATTGCTGTTTCTAAGTCGGTTTTTACAATTTTAAAATTCGTAAGAAAGTCAGCGGTCAATTTTGCTTCAATGCCTGTTGTGAGTTGTTCAACATTTGGAATTTTTAAAGCACAAGATGTCCCCGCACCAAAAAAGAAACCAACATTTTTAGAGTATGATAAATGTGTCTTTAATTCTCTAACTTCTCTTATTACGTTTATTTTTTCCATTGATGTTTCTCTGTCTTGTGAATATGATTATTGTTGGAAGGCAAAAGCAAATGTGCTGCAAAAGCCTTGGCTATTTTACAACAAAAATAATGTCTGTCAGTGCTGTGAAAGTTTGTGGTTTTCCTTTAAAATTGAAACTTACTTTTAAATCATCAACTTTTTTAGTTCCAAAATTTTCCAAGTATGAAATAATCGTTGGTTTTAAAAGGTCAAGATTTCTTTTCAACTTCCAAGAGCTGTTAAAATCGTCAGTATCAACAAGAACAAGAAACAAACGGTTTTCTGAACCAAATCTCATTTCTCCTTGATTTTCATAAAGCCAAGTTGCAAGCATTTTCGGATTTGCTTGAACTTCGTTTAGAATTTCAAGTTTCTCATTTTTCAAAGTAGTCAATACACCATTGCAAAATTCATCATCTCTGTCTTTCATCTTCTCAACTATTTCATATAAGATGTCAGAGGGTTTTGCCTTTTTATCAAAAACAATTTTTGCTTCTTCTGCTTTCTTTTTTAGAAAAGTCAATTCGACTGGATAGCCTTTTTCTTTCCGCTTGTCTTTGATGTATTCAGCAGGGAGGTAAGTTACTTTTAAATCAAAAGGAACATTGTTAATGAAAAAATCTACGCTTTTGATTTGTCCAACAGTTGGTAAAACTGTTGAATGAGATTTGAAAATGTGTTCTATTAAAATACTACTCCAATGGTTATACCAACTATTCAAAACATATCCTTGAACAGCAACATTGATTTCGGTTTCAAACTTTGAAATAAGTGTGTCGTAAGATTTATGAACCTTTACATAATGGCTTACCAAATATTTATCAAGTGAATTTTGGTAATCGCCACCCCATTCAAAATTTTTGAGTTTATAGAGTTCAGAAACTAATTGAATTGTGTCAAGTTTTACAACTTGCTTTCCATTTTCCTCTTTTATATAATCGTTTAAGATTTTATGTGAATTTTTGGGGTCTTTGCAAAGCAATTCAAATAGTTCAACAAATTGCTTTGCTAACGCTGTTTCTTTTAATGTGATTGCATTATTTTTAAGAAATTCAGCAATAAGTTCTTTCCGAACTATTGATTTTGTTTTGAGCCATAATAACCCAATTGTATCGCTACTAAACTCTTCAAGTTTTTCGCTTTCGTGTAATTTTTTCCAATAATTAAAATCTTTCATTTGCTAACTTTTGCTGTTGATTGGTTGATACAAAATGTTTTTTCTTCGGTTTGCAAACGAATAATATCTCTTGACTGCCTGCAACACTTCCTTTTCCGCCTCTGCCGTTATGATAGGTTTTTGCTTCAACCTTTACGTCTCTATATTTTGAAATTATCTTTTCAAACTCTTCAATTCCCGGGTAGCTCCGATTATTGTAACTGATTAACCAATTGGGGATTTCTTCTGAAAGTTCAAAGAGTTTTTCAAAAGAGTTTATTACATCACTTTTTTTGTCAAAGCCACTAACTCGTTGTGGTTCGTATCGTTTTATTCCGTTTATAAATTCTTTATCCTTCCAATATTCCGTGTATGTTTCAAGTAAATGGTAAAAACCCTGATAGTCTGCGTGACTGTCGCAATACGGAGGGTCAAAATAAGCTAAATCAACATTTTTAACTGTTGGCAATAACTCTAAAATATTTTTATTAAAACTCTGATTATCTTGGTTGTTGTCGAAAACAGCATTGTTGTATTTTGGAAGTATTTCTTCAAAAATATCTTTGATTGGTCTTATTAAACTTCTGTTACGTTTTATTCTTTCGGGGTCGCTCGCATAAACCAACGCTTGTGTATGACCAAAATGTCCCATAGTAATTTTCCTTGTCATACTTCGGTTAATCACGGCAAAGGCAATTGCTTGTTTGATTGGATTTTCAAGTAATGGTATGTTTGCCCTGAAATTGTCTAAAAATTCTGCTTCTTCTTTTTCAAAAAACACATTTGTAAATGTATTTTCCATTAATTCAAATTCATTTTTGTTTATAGATTTTTGAAAAAGAAGTTTTAAATCATCATTGTTAAGTTTATTGTCTTTATTTTCAATTAGAGCTAATCCAATTTGATTATTGAAATTTAAGAAGTCGTTTGTTATTGTTTTGTATCCAATTTGTTTGAATAGATATGCAACCGACTGTGAACCTGCAAATGCGTCAATAGCGGTTTTTACATTTTCGGGGATAAACTCCTTTATCCAAGCCAAATGAGTGTGTTTAGCACCCAAATACTGTGGTTCTGGAAACTGATAGTTGAAATATTTATATTCTTCAAAAAGCATTTTTATCTCTCTTAATTTTAAGTCGGCAAGTTACGATTTTTAACTCTTTTATTGACCAAAACCCTTTCCAAATTGTCAACAGTCCACTTGTCGAGTGGTGGGTGGGCTTGGGTGCGGTTGGGCAAAATTAAATGTGGTGCAAAAGCGTTGGCTTGTGTGTCGGCTTGCACCTCTTTTAATTTTGCGAAGCGTTGGCATTTCTTTCATTTTGTCTGTCGATATTTTGCCGGTTTGTCGGTCTTTTTACAATGAGGCATAACTTACTTATATGTATGACAAAACCATACAAAGCCACCCAAATTTGGGTAGATATGTATGACGTGCGTCATACTTTATTTTTCATATCAAATATTGTCTCGTCCTAAAAAAAGTTTACACTTTTTGGTTAATAATCCTACTACAAATTTACACATTTAAATTAATCCTAAAATAGCTTTACATTTGTTGAACC
>PFPU01000014.1 GCA_002793215.1 Flavobacteriales bacterium CG_4_10_14_0_2_um_filter_35_18 | reverse complement strand
ATTAATTTTATATGTTATATCGTCATAATTTTTCATCCTGTTAATCTTTTAATCTTGCAAATCTTGATTCAGACAATTTTCATCTTGTTTACCCTTTAATCATGAAAGTTCTGATTCAGACAACTTTAAGAAATGAATAAGTGGAAAATCCTTTACTGGTTCGTCAATGGCTGCTGCATTGCCTTCGTCATTGAACATGGAGAACTGGTGTGTTTTCTCCACCAAAAATTTAAACATATAGTCTCTGCGTTTCAGCATAAAGCCGTTCACGGCACTCCATTCAGAAAACACAATCGGTTGTTTGGTTTCGGGATTGGTAAAATCTAAAGCATCACCCCAAAGAATGTTTTTGTTAAATAGAAATTTGACACTTTGTCTACACTCAACTTTGCATTTGTCTTTGAATAGGGAAGTATATCGCTCGTTGAAGATTTTAAAAAGCCTTTCACGGCACTCAATGGCATTATCTTCTAAAATGTCTACACCATAAATGCTGGAAACTGCAATGACAGCATAGCGTTCCCATTCAAATTGGCTTTTGCTATATCGGCTGTCAACCACAGTTAATTTTCGTCTCAACACTTCCGCTAAAAAATTCCCATTTCCACAGGCTGGTTCAAGAAAACGAGCGTCAATGCGTTCCGTTTCATGTTTTACCAAATCAAGCATAGCGTTTACTTCACGTTGGTTTGTAAAAACTTCACCGTGGTCAGCAACCCTTTTTTTGGATTTTACTTGGGAGTTTGGCTTTATTTTATCTTTAGAATAAGTCACGATATTTTTTTAATCGACTAATTTAGTTTTTATTATCTGTTTATCAGCTAAATATTTATAAAATAATAACTCTTTTATTTTTTGTAACTTTTAAAAAAGCGTGTTAAAAAACTAATTAGCATGCTTTATGCCATTTTTGTTTGGCAATCATTTTTTATTTGTTTCAAAATTGTTAAATTAATCTGTTTTTCAAGGGTTTGCAAACAAATCACAACTAAGTTTTGAGTATTTAACCCTACTCTTTTTTATAAGCTTTAACGCCAGCCGGAATTTCAATAGCCAACACATTAGCGTCGGGCGGAATGGGACAAGAAAATCGGTGATTATAAGCGCAATACGGATTGTAGGCTTCGTTAAAATCAATAACCATTGTTGTGGCGTGGTTTGGCGGTAATTTTAAATCTAAAAAACGTCCGCCACCATAACTTTCTTTGCCGTTGGTTAAATCTTTAAAAGGCAAAAATAAATAATCGCGATATTGTGGGTCGGACATTAATTCCAAACTTTGGTAAATCGGAATTTCGAAAGTCTTTCCTTTTAATTCAAATTTGGCGCGCACATAGGTTTTATAAAGCGGGAGCCTTTCGGTAGTGGTAGGCATTTTAAAAATGGGCGCATCCTTAACGTAGGTTAGGTTTGCGGTAACTTTATAAGTGGAGTCAATCTCAAAAAACTCAAGCGACCTAAAGCTTTTAAAATCGGCATCCGTTAAGGGCGAGGTTTTTTTATCGGAATATTCAACATTTAAGCGGTATTGAAAGTCTTTTATGCGCGCTTCATAAGATTGTTTTTTAGCCGTTTTTGAGCAACTTATCAGCAAAAGCATCATCCCGAAAAGGTAAATTAAAGGTTTCATAAACGTCAATTTAAAGGTGGCTTAAAGATAGGTAAACTTATAAATAGGATTGTGAAATTTGATTTTAAAATTGCTTTTTAAAATAGACAATAGAATTATCTTTGCAGGATGCTTGCAAAATTAACCGCTCCTTATAAAGGACTTTCAAGAGAAATATGGTATTTAGCTTTAATTACCCTCGTTAACCGCGCCGGGGCAATGGTAGTGCCGTTTTTATCGCTTTATCTCACAAAATATATGGGTTATGGTTTAACCGAAGTAGGCTGGGTGATGACAAGTTTTGGTGTTGGGTCGGTTGTGGGCGTTTGGCTAGGTGGCAAATTGACCGATAAAATTGGCTTTTATCGCGTGTTGGTTTTGAGTCTTTCCTTAGCGGGAATTGTACTGTTTTGTCTGCAATATTTACAAAGTTTTTGGGGTTTATGCATCGGCGTTTTTTTGCTGACTTTGGTTGCTGACGGATTTAGACCCGCAGTTTATATTGCTATTAGCGCTTATAGCAAACCCGAAAACCGCACGCGCTCAATAACTTTAATACGCTTAGCCATTAATTTAGGATTTTCGGTAGGGCCAGCCCTTGGCGGATTTTTAATTGCAAATGTAAGTTATGCCGGTCTGTTTTGGGTTGACGGCATTACCTGCTTTTTAGCCGCACTGTTATTAATTAGATTATTGCGTTATAAAACCGCCAGTAAAAAACCAGAACCATCACTAAATGAACAGTTAAAATCACCTTATAGCGATTTGCCCTACTTGCTTTTTATTGCCGTAATGTTTTTAATTGGCTTTACTTTTTTGCAGTATTTTGCTACCATCCCTCTTTTTTATAATTCTAAAATTGGTTTAAATGAACAACATATTGGCTGGCTATTGTCTTTAAATGGCTTGCTAATTTTTTTCCTCGAAATGCCTTTGATGAGCTATTACGAACGCAAAAAAACCAAAGCCATAAAAGTCATGCTCATGGGCTTATTTTTTTTAGCGATGAGTTTTTTGGTTTTAAATACTTATAGCATTGTTAGCGTGGCTGTTATTGGAATGGTGTTTATGACTTTTGGCGAGATGTTGTCCTTTCCATTTTCAAACACCTTCGCACTGTCACGTTCAAAACGCGGACAGCAAGGTGCTTATATGGCACTGTATAGTATGTCGTTCTCATTTGCCCATATTTTGGGTCCCAATATCGGATTTCACCTCACCGCAAAATATGGGTTCCATGTTACTTGGTATGTAATGGCAGGCTTGGTTTTACTTTCGGGCATTTTATTACTGATTTTACACAAAATTTTAAATAAACCAAAAGCGTTGCCAATAACTCCGAATATCCTTTTAAATTTGAAGGGTGAATAATTTTAAAATGCAAAAAATAATACAATCAAAAGCGTTAAAAACACTGGTAGATATGGCTATTGCCGAAGATCTTGGCACTGGTGATATCACTTCCGAAGCCATCATCTCAAATCAAATTATGGTCAAGGCTTTTTTAATTGCTAAAGCGCCAGGAATCATAGCCGGATTGCCCTTAGCGGATTTTATTTTTTCTACCATCGATAAAAATTGTCATTTTAAAGCCTTGGTTAAAGAAGGTGCTCATGTTGAACCAAAAACTAAAATTGCCGAAGTTACAGGCGCTTATAAGTCACTTTTAATGGCTGAACGCACCGTGCTTAATTTTGTTCAACGCTTTTCGGGAATTGCCACCGAAACAGCGCTTTTTGTATCACAAACCAAAGGTACAAAGACACAAATTTTAGATACCCGAAAAACCTTGCCAGCTTACCGGGTACTTGATAAATATGCCGTTAAAGTTGGTGGCGGCACCAATCACCGTTTCGGTTTATACGATATGGTGATGTTAAAAGAAAACCATATTGAAGTGGCTGGAGGCATTACCAATGCTGTGATGCAAGTTCGCGCCAAAGTTAATCACAACATTAAAATTGAGGTAGAAACCAAAAATTTAGAGGAGGTTCAAGAGGCCTTGAGCAATGGTGTAGATGTAATCATGCTCGATAATATGCCACTCGACACCATGCGCAAAGCCGTTAAACTCATCAACGGAAAGCTAAAAGTAGAAGCATCGGGAAATATGACTTTAAATCGCATTGCCGAAGTTGCCGCTACGGGTGTCGATTTTATTTCGGTAGGGGCTTTAACACATTCGGTTGACGCCCTTGATATTAGTATGCTTATTGAATAAATACTTGTTTTTCTCGGCGCGCATTGCGTGAAATGGAATGCTTTGCGTGAAATTAAGTGTGATTGTGTTCACGCAATGGCGTCTATGGTTTTGCCCATTCTGGATTTACATCTAAAGCAATACCAAAAACAAAAGTTGCTAAATAATAAGTTGCGATGGTTACAACAGCAATGCCCACAAAATTTAACACCAAACCCGTTTTCGACATATCTAAAACCTTTAGCCGTTTAGTGCCAAAAATAATGGCATTGGGCGGTGTTGCTGCCGGTAGCATAAAAGCCAACGATGCGGCAATGGTTGCGGGCAACATAAACAATAAGGGGTTAACTTCAACGCTAACTGATAATGCGGCAATAACCGGTAAAAAAGTTTCTACCGTAGCAACATTAGAGGTTAATTCGGTTAAAAAAGTAATGATGGTGGCAACTACTAAAATAATATAAATGGGATGGACGCCTTTTAACCACACCAATTGACCACCAAACCATTCCGACAATCCAGAAACTTTAAAACCATTTGCTAGGGCAAAGCCACCTCCAAAAAGCAAAATAATTCCCCAAGGAATGTCTTCGGCCGTTCTCCAATCCATAATAAAGGTGCCTTTTTCTTTTTTTGAGGGGATTAAAAATAAGAGTATTCCAATAAAAATGGCTACCGTTCCGTCGGTTAAATAGCTTGGGTTGTGAAAAATATTAGACCATCCCTTGAATTTAAATGAGCCTAAATCAATATCGGCTCGCGTAAACCACAGCAAGGCAAGTATTACAAAAAATATAGCTAAGATTTTTTGTTCTTGAACCCAAATCCCCAATTTTTTATATTCATTTTTAATGGTTGAATTATCAATGGTTGTCCATTGTGAGGCATCGCGCTTTATAAAAACAAAATAGAGGTAGGCATAAGTAAATAAAAATAGAACCACTACAACCGGAAAAGCATAAAAAAACCAAGAAGCAAAAGAGATTGTGGGCGCATTGGGAAAATAAATGACAAATATGCGCGCAAATGAAAGGTTTGGTGGGGTGCCTACTAAGGTAGAAATGCCACCAATAGAGGCGCTATAAGCTACAGCTAAAAGCAATCCGGTAGAAAAATGTTTGATGTTTTCGGCTTTATTAACTTCTTCTAATTTTAAGATAATTGAAATTAGAATAGGAACCATCAACATAGTAGTGGCGGTATTCGAAATCCACATTGAAAGAAGAGCGGTACTCAGCATAAAGCCCAACATAATTTTTGCCGGACTGTTGCCAACAAGGAGCAATAATTTTAAGGCAATACGCTTGTGTAAATCCCATTTTTGCATGGCTAGTGCAAATATAAATCCGCCAAGGAACAAAAATATGATGTCGTTAATATAATTTGAAGCGACATCTTTTCCGGTCATCACTCCAAAAACTGGAAACAAAACGATGGGCAATAATGAGGTAACCGCCAAAGGAACCACTTCGGTAATCCACCAAAGAGCCATTAACACTGCCACGGCAAAAGTGTAAGTAATGACAGGCTTTCCAGGGGCTATATCAACAAAAAATACGATATAAAAAAACAACAAAGGCGTGGTTATAAATACCGCTTTATTGATGCGTTTGGCATCTTTGAGTAACTGATAAAAATTCATCTTTTATTGCATAACGTTAAAGATGATTTCAGAATCTTGATAAACGCTATGGGTTTGCGTTTTAAAATCGGAGGCATTTGCCTTGTAAATATTTTCAACAAAGGTTTGTGGATTCAAATCTATCAGCGGAAACCATGTACTTTGAATTTGAATTTGCAAGCGATGGCCTTCTTTTAAGGTGTGATAAACATCTTGCAAGTGAATCGTGATTTCGGTTTTTTGATTTTTAACCATTGGTTGGGGATTGCTGAAGGAATTTCTAAACTTTCCGCGCATGACTTCGCTGCGCAATAGCATAAAGTAATTACTCATTTTTAAATGATCCTGCATGGCTTCGTTTTCTTCGGCATCGGGTGGAAAAACATCAATTACTTTTACAATCCAATCGGCGTCAGTGCCAGTAGTGGCGACTTGTAATTTTGCCAAAATATCGCCAGTTAAGATCATATCTCTTTCTAAAACAGGGGTTTGATAAACCAAAACATCTGGACGGCGTGCCGCAAATCGTTGGTCATCGGTCATATATTTTCGTGGCGTAAAAACCACTTTAATATCTTCGGAATATGGTACAGGTTTGGTTAAATCGCTTACAAATACTAAAGGTTTTGCATTTTTTGTTGGCGCTATTGGACTTAATTCTTGATTCGCTTTTAAATAATAGGTCTGCTGAACCGCATTTTTTGGAGGCCAAACAGCATATTGTTGCCAAACTTTTGCACCTGTATCAAAAACATAAGCCTCGGGCAAACCGCTCACGGCATCCCCTTTTTCTTTTAAAAAGTGGTGGAAGAATTTTGTTTCTATATTCTTTTGAAAAAAGGTAGAAATTGAATCGCCAAAATAGACATTACCCACACTTTGTTTACCTGGTTCGCGCGCCCAGCCACCGTGACTCCAAGGTCCAACAACAATGGTATTGTAAGGGCGTGACCGATTAGATTCAAAATGTTTATAGGTTTCAAAAGTGCCATACAAATCTTCGGCATCATACCAACCGCCAACAACCATAGTGGCAACTTTTGAGCTATCATTTTTTAAATGACCTACCAAACTCTTTTTTTGCCAATTTTCATCATAATTGGGGTGATTGATAATTTCTTGCCAAAAGAAATCCTTAACAGAAGTTTCATTTAATTTTGAGGTATTGTCGAGCGTTTTTGATTCGTAATATTTATTTAAATTAGAAATTGGTCCTGCCTCTAAAAAGAATTGATATTGGTCTTTAGTATTAAATTCCGGCAATTTATACCAAGCCGTATCTGTAGGCATATTTTTTGGTGCGCCAAACAAGCCAATAGCTCTAAAATAAGATAGCAAAAAAGCGCCATTATGATGAAAATCATCAAAAAAGAAATCGCCGATAGGGGCTTGTGGTGAAGCTGCTTTTAAAGCGGGATGTGCGTCAAGAGTAGAATAACTGGTGTAAAATCCCGGGTAAGAAATGCCCCATGTGCCGACTTTTCCGTTGTTATTAGCCACATTTTTTACCAGCCAGTCAATGGTATCATAGGTATCGGAGCTTTCGTCAATTTGCGATTGGTCTTTTTTGTTTGGAATATAGGGCCGCATGTTGTCATAAGTTCCTTCGCTCATCCAGCGTCCACGAACATCTTCGTAAACAATGATATAACCTTCTTTCATCATCGTTTCATTGGGACCAATGTGTTTTCGGAATTCGGTTTTGCCATAAGGAGCACAGCTATAAGGCGTGCGTTGTAACAAGATGGGGTAAGTTTTTGATACATCTTTTGGCGAATAAATGCTCACAAACAATTTGATGCCATCGCGCATGGTAATGGTAGCTTCTTGTTTGTTGTAATTTTTTTGGGCGTAATTTTCTTTTTTTTCAGAATCAGAAGAGCGGTTGCAACTCATTGAGATTATCGCAAAAAGACCGATAATTATTTTTAGGGAATTTTTCATTAAAAAAGTTTTGTTAGTTGATTTGTAAAACTAACAAAATTATCAACTAATTAAAAAGTTTTGCCAAATAATCGTAATGCGGCCCTTCTAAAATTAATTGACATTGAAATCCCATTTGCCGCGCGTGTAATTTTAGCGTGTTAAAATCGAGATACAGCCAATTGAATGGCGCACTTTTTTCTCTTTTATAGGTCATCGTAAACGGTACTTCACCGTAGTATTGGTCTGTTGGAAAATCAAAATCACCTGCTTCAGTTTCATACATATATTTAATATCCGAAGAATCGACAAGAATTTGTCCACCCTTATTTAACAATTTTTTTAAATGGCCTAAAAATTTTGGCAAATCATAAAGTTTGCCGCACAATCCGATGCCGTTCATCATTAATAAAATGGTGTCAAATTTTTGATTTTTTAGGTGCCAAAAATCAATGGCTACGGCGTTTTTTAAACCCCTTAATTTACAGACTTCAATAGCGCCTTTTGAAATATCTATACCTGTAACATCAAAACCTTTTTCTTGAAGATAGATGCTGTGGCTACCTGCACCACAGCCAATATCTAAAACTTTTCCTGAGCTTAATTCTAATGCTTTTTGTTCGAGTTTAGGCATTTCATTAAAGGCTCTAAATAAATATTCAATAGGCATAATAGCTTTTCCGGCAACCGACGAAAAGGTTTTAAGGTCTTGAACAGCAATATTGTTTTGATAATCAAGAATGGCTTGACCAATAGGATCTTTCATATTACAAAGGTATTAAAATCCCTTTTTTTATAGCTTTTTTTATAAGTGGTGATTAGACCTAACAGGTTTTTAAAACCTATTAGGTCTTTTTGTTTTTAAATCTGTTAGGTCTAATTGCTTACATATTTCGGCGATATTGCCCGCCAACGGTAAATAAAGCGTTGGTTATTTGACCTAATGAACAAACTTTTGTAGCTTCCATTAAGCAGTCGAACATATTTTTGTTGGTAATGGCCGCTTGGTGTAAATCGGCTAAGGCTTTAGCGCTTTTTTCGGCTTGGCGTTGGTAGAGGTTTTTAACCACTTTAATTTGATAAGTTTTTTCTTTTTCGGTTGCCCGAATGACTTCTTGCGGAATGTTGGTAGGCGAACCTTCACTGCTCAAAAAGGTATTAACACCAATAATAGGGAACGCGCCATTGTGTTTTAGGGTTTCATAATACAGACTTTCTTCCTGAATTTTACTGCGTTGGTACATTGTTTCCATCGCGCCAAGCACACCGCCACGCTCGTTAATACGGTCAAATTCTTCATAAACCGCCTCTTCTACCAAGTCGGTTAGTTCTTCAATAATAAACGCGCCCTGAATGGGATTTTCGTTTTTGGCCAATCCCAATTCTTTATTGATGATTAACTGAATGGCCATGGCGCGCCGCACCGATTCTTCGGTTGGTGTGGTAATGGCTTCATCGTAAGCATTGGTATGTAATGAGTTGCAATTATCATAAATAGCATAAAGGGCTTGCAAGGTTGTGCGAATATCATTAAAGTCTATTTCTTGTGCGTGAAGTGAACGGCCGGAGGTTTGAATGTGATATTTTAATTGTTGTGCACGCTCATCGGCACCATATTTTTGTTTCATTGCTTTTGCCCAAATTTTTCGGGCCACACGTCCAATTACGGCATACTCAGGATCAATACCATTTGAGAAAAAGAAGGATAAATTGGGTCCAAATTTATTGATATCCATACCGCGGCTCAGGTAATATTCCACGTAAGTGAACCCATTAGTCAAGGTAAAAGCCAATTGCGAAATGGGATTGGCTCCCGCTTCGGCAATGTGATAACCACTAATTGATACGGAGTAAAAATTGCGGACTTTGTTTTGGATAAAATACGCTTGAACATCACCCATTAAGCGCAAGGCAAATTCGGTTGAAAAAATGCAGGTATTTTGCGCTTGGTCTTCTTTGAGAATATCGGCTTGAACGGTTCCGCGCACTTTGGTAAGGGTTTCTTTTTTAATGGTTTGATAAACGTCGTGTGGCAGCACTTCATCGCCGGTAAGCCCTAGTAGTAGCAAACCCAAACCATTGTTGCCCTTAGGTAAATCACCTTGATATTTAGGGCGTTCTGTATTTTTAAAGAGGACTTTAATTTTTTCACCAACTGGTGCTTCAAGTCCGTTTTCGAGGATGTATTTTTCACATTCTTGGTCAATGGCGGCATTCATATAAAAGCCTAACAACATAGGCGCAGGGCCATTGATAGTCATTGAAACTGACGTCAGCGCGTTGGTTAAATCAAATCCTGAATACAATTTTTTAAGGTCGTCTAAACAGCAAATAGAAACCCCGGCATTGCCGATTTTTCCATAAATATCTGGGCGCAAATCGGGGTCATTTCCATAAAGTGTTACACTGTCGAATGCCGTTGATAGGCGCTTTGCTTGTAAACCGGCACTCACGTAATGAAATCGGTGGTTGGTGCGTTCGGGTCCACCTTCGCCTGCAAACATGCGTGCGGGGTCTTCGCCTGTGCGTTTAAAAGGAAAAATGCCTGCCGTAAAAGGAAATTCACCCGGCACATTTTCTTGTAATTGCCAGGTTAAAACATCACCCCAAGCTTCATATTTTGGCAAAGCAATTTTTGGGATTTGCGTTTGTGATAAAGTGGTAACGTGCGTTTTTATTTGAATGTCTTTGGAGCGGACTTTATAGGTATAGATAGGGTTTTTATAGGATTGTTTTTTTGCTTCCCAATTGGTAATTAGCTCCCAGTTATAAGGGTTTAAATCCTTTTTAAGGCATTCAAATTCAGATTTTAATGTTTTTATGAGGTCAATTTTATTGGGCTTAGTTTTGCTTACAATCTCGTTGAGAAAGTTGTCGATGGGCTGTGTTTTTTCTAGAGAAATGCCCGAAATGGTTTCAATGGTTTTAAAAATGCCGAAAAGTTTTTGTGCGATTGAGGCTTGTTGTTTTGTCCATTTGTTATAATGGCGATTGCTTTCGGTAATTTCGGATAAATAGCGTGTGCGTTGAGGCGGAATAATAAATTGTTTTTCGGATAAATTTGCTTCCAAAATAAATTGAGAATTGAAATTTGCCTGCGCTTTAGTGTTCAAGGTGTTTATTAATTTGTGATAAAGGGCATTGGTTCCGGGATCATTAAACTGTGCGGCAATACTGCCAAAAACGGGCATCGCTTCAACAGTTTCAGCCCATAGATTGTGATTGCGTTGGTATTGTTTTTTAACATCGCGCAAAGCGTCTAAAGCACCGCGTTTATCAAATTTATTGAGGGCAATTACATCGGCAAAATCGATCATATCAATTTTTTCGAGTTGGCTAGCTGCGCCATATTCTGGAGTCATCACGTAAAGTGACACGTCAGAATGTTCAATAATTTCGGTATCCGATTGACCAATACCCGAAGTTTCGAGAATTATCAAGTCATATTGGGCTGCTTTTAAAACCGAAACGGCATCCTTTACATATTTTGAGAGCGCCAAATTAGATTGGCGCGTGGCTAAAGAGCGCATATAAACGCGCGTATTTTTTATAGCGTTCATACGGATGCGATCACCCAAAAGCGCACCACCTGTTTTCTTTTTTGAAGGATCTATTGATATGATACCGATAGTTTTATCTTTAAAATCGAGTAAAAAACGACGTACCAATTCATCTACCAATGATGATTTTCCAGCACCACCAGTTCCGGTAATTCCTAAAACAGGTGTGCCTTTTTTTAAGGGAAGTGCGTCTTTAAAAAGCTCACTAAAATTTTGGGGATGGTTTTCGGCAATTGAAATTAATCGAGCTATGGTAGTTACATTTTTATCTGCCAAACAGTTTATAAGATTTTTTCCTTTTGGAAGGATGAGTGCAGGGCTGTCAAAATCTGATTTTTGAACCATATCGTTGATCATTCCTTGCAAACCCATAGTGCGACCATCGTCGGGCGAATAGATTCTGGTAATGCCATAAGCCATTAAATCACGAATTTCTTCAGGTAAAATAACACCACCACCGCCGCCAAAAATTTTGATTTGTGGCGCTCCTTTTTCCTGTAATAAATCATACATATATTTAAAGTACTCGTTATGGCCACCTTGATAAGAGGTCATCGCAATGGCTTGGGCATCTTCTTGAATGGCGGTATTCACCACTTCTTCAACACTGCGGTCGTGACCAAGGTGAATCACTTCTACACCAGTGCTTTGAATGATGCGACGCATAATATTTATGGCGGCATCGTGACCATCAAAAAGCGAGGCGGCGGTAACAATTCTGATATTATTTTTAGGAATATAAGGTTTAATAAGGTCCATTTTGAGAAAACTTTAAAAAGTGATGCAATTTACTCAAAATAGCTGATAAAAATTGAATTAAAAACTCTGGATTTAAGTCTTTTGCTATTCTATTTTGTTTTTTAAAGTATTAAATTTTAGTGACGGATTGTTTACATAATTAAACGCACACCACCCAATTGCTCAATGCGGTAAGGAAACTTGTCGCCTGGAGAGCCGATAAACATGAAGTTAATAGGAATTTTCCATTCGGATGAAAGGCGTTTAATAAGTTCAGGGCCAAAAGTATCGTGAACCACCACAAAATCAATGTCAATTTCGGGATATTCGCGATCTAAAAATTCAATATCGCCTAGCAATTTGGTAGAAACCACCTCCTCTTTATTTAAAACGGTAACGATTTTAATTTTTTTAGTATGTTCATTTTGTTTGATATAAAGCATCACACGGTTTAAATTTGCCAGATGGTCTCCCTTAGTAAAGAACACAAATTCTTGTTTTACAATGCTATTAATGGTGCTAATAATTTGGTTGTTGAAATATTTTATTACGCCTAAAATGGATTTTAAAATTAAAATGCGGTTAAGCATCATATAAATAAAAGCCATACTAATTAAAAAATAAGGTAAAAACACCTCAAGATTGCTAGGCATGCCTTCTTTTGGCAGCATCAACAAATTCCCCAAAAGGGCAAAAGCAACAGCGATGATAGCAATAAAAACTGCTAACCAAGTGGCTTTTTCGGGTCGCGGTAATTTATCTCTTTTAATTTTTAACAAGATGTTGCCGATGCCAAATAATGCCATAACCGAAAGAAAAGAAATGGTGTAAACGCCGGCCAAGAGTTTAACATTGCCTTGTGTTATCAACAAAACAGAAATGCTCAATAAAAAAAACATAATAATAATGCGGTAAGAGCTGTTTTTTTTATTCTTTTTTAAGAAATATTGAGGCAAAATTCGGTCTAGTGTCATACGCTCAAGCAAACCAGTAACGCCAATAAAGCTTGTTAAAACAGCACCACTCAAAACAAGAACGGCATCAACAGCTATTAAAACACCCATCCATTGACCGCCAACATGTTCTCCCATTTGAATGAGTAGGGTATTTTGAAAATCATCGCTTTGTAAAGCGGGAAGCGCAAATAATGCCAAGGCAAAAAGTGCCATTAAGGGATTGACAATGCTCACTATTGACCACATGTTTTTTAAAGTTTTTGGAAAAATGCCATCGGCTTGTTGTTCAACAAAATTAGCGGAGCTTTCAAATCCCGATACGCCCAGCATTGAAGCGGCAAAACCAAAAAAGATTGCCATGCCAATACTGCCTTCGCGCAAAGGAACTTTTTGGTTTAGCAAAAATAAATCTAATCCGTTAAGCAATAAATAATAGCTAATAAAAGCCGATAATATCAATAAAGAAACCAGGTGAAAAATAAATATGCCAATCGCAACTTTAGAAGATTCGGTAATGCCACCAATGGTAATCATTGCAAAAATGGCTAACAAAACAACCGTAGCAAGTTGCACGGGCATGATAGGAATTAAATGATGCAAATAATGCATGGCTTCGTTGCCCGAAATCACCGCCGTTGCCATATAAGACAACAGGGTCAAAGTGGCAGCCAATGAAGCCATTTGTTTGCTGGTTGTGTTTAACAAAGCATTGTAAGCGCCACCATTTAAGGGCAAAGCGCCAACCACTTCGCCATAAATTTTTCGAAAAAGAAATAAAACAAAAGAAACAATGAGTAGGGTTATCCAAGCGTATTGGCCGGCATAAAAAATTGAAAGTGCCGATACGTATAAAACCGATGAGCTAATGTCATTTCCGCAAATGGCTGTTGAAGCTAGTGCTCCTAACTTTTTTTGAACTTTAATCATCCAACTAAATCATTTTTTAGACTTATATACAAATGTATTATTTTTTTCTTTCATATCTTTAAACTTTTATTGAGACCGCAATTTGAAAACACAAAATTTTACCATTAAAAATTGGAATATCAATGACCGTCCGCGCGAGAAACTTTTAAATAAAGGTTCGCTAGCCTTATCGGATGCTGAATTGGTAGCCATTTTAATAGGTAGTGGCAACCGCCAAGAAAGCGCGGTACATTTGTCAAAACGAATTTTAGCTTCGGTAGCAAACAACTTGCAAGCCTTGGCAAAACTGAGCATTGTAGACTTGATGGCGTTTAAGGGCATTGGAGAAGCAAAAGCCATAAGCATTGTTACCGCCCTAGAATTGGGTAAACGCCGCCGTTTAGAAGCTGCCTTAGAAATATCCAAAATAACCAGTAGCAAAGCCGTTTTTGAAGTGATGCAACCTTTGATAGGCGATTTAAAATATGAAGAATTTTGGGTTTTATATCTCAATAATGCCAATAGCATTATAGGCAAACAATGTTTGAGCAAAGGTGGATTAACAGGTACTTTAGTAGATACACGCTTGGTTTTTAAACCGGCCTTATCACTGTTGGCTACCGGAATTATTTTGTGTCACAATCATCCTTCAGGAACAGTAGAACCAAGCCAATCGGATAAACAGCTCACCCAAAAAATTAAAGAAGCCGGAAACACTTTAGATATTAAAGTTTTAGACCATTTAATTGTAACCGAAAAAAAATATTTTAGCTTTGCCGATGACAATTTGCTCTAAGCTTTAAATGCTAATAATTACAATTTATAAAAGATGCTTTTAATTTATACCCATAAAATTACGCCTAGATTAACCTTTATTTTTAATCAGGTTTTTAAGCGTATTTTACAAACTCAGGTAAGCTATACAACTGATATTGCTTATTTTGAAAATTTTATCGGGCCAAAAATAACCTATACAAAAGCGCCTTTAGCGGATGAACTTTTTATTAGATGTCACGATTTGCTTTTTGAACAAGGCATTTATGATATTGAAATTACCGTTTCAAATTGGGATGCAACGCCTTGTTTTTTTAAAACCGGCAAAAAATCGGCTATTCCGTTTGACATTTTTGCAGCGAGCTTTTATTTGCTCAGCCGTTATGAAGAATATTTGCCACACGTTAAAGATGAATTTGACCGATTTCCCGCAACCGAAAGCCTCGCTTTTAAAAATCATTTTTTAGAAATACCTGTAGTTGATATCTGGGCATTTAAATTAAAAGAACTGCTTAATGAACGGTTTGAAAATTTAGAATTTGTTGAACGTCAATTCAATGCCCTATCAACCATTGATATTGATAGCGCTTTTGCAATTAAACACAAAAATATCCTAAGGACTTTAAGCGGAATTTTATCGGATTTTTTTAATTTTAATTTTAAACAATTGAGCTATCGCTTGCTGGTTATTTTTAATTTTAGAAAAGACCATTTCGATCAGTTTAATAAAATTTTGAACCTTCAAAAAAGCTTTAAAATTCCAACCATTTTCTTTTTTTTGGTTAGCGATTATACTACTCACGACAAAAATATATCACACAATAATTTAAAATTCAGATCTTTAATAAAATCGGTCGCCGATTATGCCCAAGTAGGTTTGCATCCTTCATTTTTTACGATGGGCAATGACGCGATGCTTAAAAAAGAATCAAAACGCTTAGAAGAAATTACCAATGCGCATGTGCAAAAATCGAGATATCATTTTTTGAGGATTGACCTGCCCGAATCGTATCAAAAACTCATTGATTTAGAAATTTTTGAAGATTATACCATGGGTTATGCACAACATTGCGGATTTAGAGCCGGCACGTGCACCCCTTTTTATTTTTACGACTTGGATTTTGAAATACAAACACCTTTAAAAATATTTTCTTTTGCCTTTATGGATGGCACTTTAAAAGATTATTTATTTTTATCAAACAGAAAAGTTGAGCTAAAAATTGAAAACCTCATTCAACAAGTAAAAGCCGTTGATGGCACTTTTATAAGTATTTTTCACAATGAATCCTTAAGTGAAACCGGTCGCTGGCTAGGCTGGTCTAAAATTTATTACAATATGCTCAAAATCCTTTCGGATAAAGAATTAAAATCCACATGATTTATTATCTGTTAAACCATTTAATCGACAAGCGAAAATATGATGCCTGCATTAAAAATGCGCCGCAAGCTAAGGTTTACGCTTTTAGCTGGTATTTAGATTGTGTGGCACAAAATTGGGACGTCCTTGTTTTAAATGATTACGAAGCAGTGATGCCCTTGCCACACAAAAAAAAATACGGTGTCAATTATATTTTTCAGCCGTTTTGGATTCAGCATTTAGGAATATTTTCTACAATCACCTTAACGGAAGTTGATTTGAACGCATTTATAGCGCACATTCCTAAAAAGTTCAAATTGATTGATTATAACATCAATTTCAAATCAAATTTTGAATCACCTAAAGTAAATTACATCTTGCCTTTATATGAAGATTATAAGTGCTTGTTTAAAAACTTTTCAAAAGGCCGAAAAAGCAGTATCAGTCAGGCTCAAAAAAGCGGTATTGTAATTAAAGAAAGTGAAGATTTTCAGGTAATCATCGAGCTGTTTAAACAAAATCGTGGACTTAATATAAGGCTTTCTGAACGCGCATACATTCAACTCGACCTGCTATTAAAACAGGCTCAATTTTTTAAATGCCTTAAAATTACGATTGCTTATTCTGATAAAAATAGGCTTTTGGGAGGCGCTTTTTTTATCTTGTCAAATAAGCGTATTACCTATTTATTTTCGGCGATAAATCAACAAGGGCGCGATTTACAGGCTATGTCACTCATTTTAAATACGATGATAAAGAGGCACGCAAAAAGTGGCGAGGTTTTAGATTTTGAAGGTTCAATGCTAACCGGCGTGGCGGCGTTTATAAAGAGTTTTGGCACACAACAAGAGTTATACTACCATCTTAAAAAATGGCAATTATTTTAACGCTTTTTGGTGTAATATTTTAAAAACAATGAACGCCGCAATACTTGACAACCACATTAAAATTGCCGATGTAATGGCCGCGCCCAAAATGCCGTATTTGGGAATTAAATAGTAGTTTCCTGGAATGTTTATCAAAAGCGCTATAAATGCAGTCCAATAATTAACTTGAGCTTTTCCTAAAGCCGAAAGCAAATTGCCATATAAACCTCTTAAAATTAAAATGCTTGAAACCCCAAAACTCAATACGATAAAAGTGCTTTTATATTGGATGTAGGCAGGGTTAAAAAGGCTTAAAATAAAATTGGAAAAGAAGTAAAACACACCGATAATGCCTACGCTAATCAACGTAAAAAAAAGCATATAATTTTGACAGTATTTTTTAATATAGGCGCGGTCTAAAATGCGTTCGGTTAGGTTTACAAAATCGGTTGTTAATAAAATACCCGGCAAAAACAGCAAGCTAAACGGAATAATAGACACATATTTATAGGCAGTAACTAAACTAGAGTCATTTAAAATGCTTCCAATAAGTAAAATATCGACCGCGAAAAGTAGCTGCGTTGCCACATTGGCCATGCTTGCAAAAAGACCGTATTTTAAAAATACCAAATCAATAGGAA
>PFPU01000173.1 GCA_002793215.1 Flavobacteriales bacterium CG_4_10_14_0_2_um_filter_35_18 | reverse complement strand
GGCGCTTCTTTAAATACCGATAGTTTAAGGGTTTGGATGCAACATTTATCAGCAAGACCTCATCATGTTGGCTCTGCCTACGATAAAAGCAATGCAAATTACATCGCCTCAAAATTCAAATCTTGGGGTTATGACACCAAAATTGATTCCTATTTTGTGTTATTTCCAACACCAAAAACGAGGTTGTTAGAAATGCTTTTTCCAACAAAACATAAAGCTTTATTAGAAGAGCCTGCACTCAAAGAAGATGGCACTTCAAATCAAAAAAAAGAACAACTCCCCACTTATAATGCCTATTCTATTGATGGCGATGTAACTGCCGATTTGGTTTATGTTAATTACGGAGTGCCTAAAGATTATGAAGAATTAGAACGACTTGGAATATCGGTTAAAGGCAAAATTGTTATTGCTAAATATTTTGGTTCTTGGCGCGGTATAAAACCCAAATTAGCAGCCGAAAAAGGGGCTATTGGTTGTATCATCTATTCCGATCCAAATGACGATGGCTATCGTGCTGGCGATGTTTATCCAAAAGGTGCTTTTAGAAATGAATACGGCGTGCAAAGAGGTTCTGTTATGGATATGCCTTTATTTCCGGGAGACCCTTTAACGACTGGATATGGTGCTACAAAAAATGCGCAACGCTTAGAGTTAAAAAATGCCCCAACTTTAACCAAAATTCCTGTTTTGCCAATCTCCTATCACGATGCACAACCGCTTTTAGAAGCTTTAAGTGGTTCTGTGGCACCTCAAAGTTGGCAAGGTGGATTACCCATAACTTATCATATTGGGCCTGGTCATACTAAAGTTCATTTAAAAATTAGTTTTAATTGGGATATCAAACCCATTTATAATGTCATTGCAAAAATGGAAGGTAGTGAAAAGCCCGACCAATGGATTATGCGCGGAAATCACCATGACGCTTGGGTAAATGGCGCAAGCGACCCGCTAAGTGGTATGGTATCATTAATGGAAGAAGCCAGGGGGATGAGTTTGTTAAAAAAAACGGGGTGGAAACCCAAAAGAACCCTTATTTATTGTGCTTGGGATGGCGAAGAACCTGGTTTGTTAGGTTCAACAGAATGGGCTGAAGATCATCAAGAAGCTTTAAAAAAACATACGGTAGCCTATATCAATACCGATGGCAGCGGAAGGGGTTTTTTATTTGCTCAAGGCTCTCATAGTTTGCAACACTTTTTTGATGAAGTAACCAATTCAGTAATAGACCCCGAAAAAAATGTTAGCGTAGCTAAAAGACGTAAAGCCTATGATATCGCCAATGGCGCTACCACAACTTCCGAACAATTTCAATTAGAACCCTTAGGCTCTGGCTCTGATTATACCGTGTTTTTAGATCACCTTGGCATCGCCTCAATGAATATAGGATACGGCGGCGAAGATGATGGTGGTGAATATCATTCTATTTACGATTCCTTCGATAATTTTAACCGATTTAAAGATCCTGGAAATATTTATGGCGTGGTATTGGCAAAAACTACCGGCAATACGGTTTTACGTTTAGTAAATGCTAAAATCTTACCTTTTGATTTTACGGTGTTGTCAACCAAAATAAATGGGTACATTACAGAAGTTAAGGATTTAGTAAATACCTTAAAAAACCAGTCTGAAAGCTTTAATAAAAATATAGATAATGATGTTTTTTATTTGGCTTCCGACCCTAAAAAACACTTTGTTAATCCTGCTTTTAAAGGCACTGTACCATTTTTAAATTTTGCCCCTTTAGAAAATGCTTCAGAAAAATTAAATAGAAGTACAAAAAACCTCCAAAAAATTATTTCAGACCAAGCAATTAACACCGCTGATTTTGAAAACCTAAACCACTCACTTTATAAAGCAGAGCGCTTGTTAATCAGTTCAAAAGGCTTACCAAGACGCCCATGGTTTAAAAATCAAATCTATGCACCCGGATTTTATACCGGCTATGGTGTAAAAACTTTACCAGGTGTTAGAGAGGCTATTGAACAGAAAAATTGGATAGAAGTTCAAGAACAAATTGGGATTTTAAGCGAAACTTTAAACAATTTTAGTGATTATTTAGATAAAATAGCCGTTTTAAAAAATTAACTCTTTGGGATTAGTTTTGTATGATTAATAACTTTAGCAACTTTTAAAAAGTTACTAAAGTTGCCTGATAGCTAAATGCTAATTAAGGTTTTAACATATAAATATGCGGAATGTCATCTTCTAAATAAGTGTCGCTTATTTGTTTAAAGCCTAAGTTTTCGTAAAATATTTTTAGGTATAATTGTGCTCCTATTTTTATTGGTGTTTTGCCAAATTGATTTTGTATTTGTTTTATTGATTCCCTCATTAGCTCAAAACCTAAACCCGTACCTCGCGCTTTTTCATTAACCATAACTCGTCCAATTGAGGCTTCTTGATAGCAAGCTCCCGGAGCAAATAGACGTGTATAAGCCAAAACTTCATCGTTATTTTGAGTAAAAAGATGAAATGCCTTTTGGTCTTTATCATCCAAGTCTTGAAAAATGCAGTTTTGTTCAATTACAAAAATTTGGGAGCGCAACTTTAAAATGTTATAAAGTTCAGTATTGGTCAAGGATTCAAAGTTTTTTAATTGCCACTTTATCATTTAATCTTGGATTATAAAATCTTTAATATCATTACGCTTAAACTCCGGCTGAAGATTGCAGTGATTAATCTTAAATTGTTCTTTTAATATTTTTTCTATCATTTCGCAAACACCATCAAATTCTGATAGTTTTACATCTTTTTTAAATTCAATATGCGCCTCTAAATGACAATCGTATTCATTGAGTTGCCAAATATGAACATGGTGAATGTTACTGATTTCTTCAATCTTTAATAGGGCAATTTCAACCTCTTTAATCACAATATGAGATGGCGCAAAAAGCATTAAAATTTTTAGCGATTGCATTAAAATACGCCAACTCATCTGAATTAAATAAATTACAATCAGCAAGGTTAAAGCACTATCTATCCAAAATATTTGATAATATTTCATGAGTAAACCGCCTATAAAAACCGCTACTGAAGTTAGCATATCGGTTAACAAATGAACATAGGCCGATTTCATATTTAAATTGTGTTCGGCATCATTTTTAATCAATAATACACTTAAGCCATTTGCCAAAATACCTACTAATGCTAAGCCGATAACAATATCACTTTTTACTTCGTGAACATTCAATAAATTTTTAAAGGCTTGAAAGGCTAAAAAAATAGCGATGCCAATTAAGCTTGCTGCATTTACAAAAGCTGCAATAATTTCCGCGCGCTTATAGCCAAAGGTTTGACTTAAAGTCTGTTTTTTTTTATTGTTTAAATAATTGGCTAAATAGCTAATAATTAAAGATATAACATCCGAAAAATTATGTAATGCGTCCGAAATTAAAGCCAAACTGCCCGAAATCAATCCACCTATAATTTGTGCAACGGTAATTACAATGTTTAATAAAATTGAAAATAATAGACGCTTGCCATTAATTTTATTTTGTGGATGGTGGTGGTGTTCCATATTAAATATTAAACAGGTATTTTTTGAATACGCGTTAAATGTCGGCCTCCTTCAAATGGCGTGTTTAAAAATAGCTCAACAAATTTTAATGTGGCTTCTAGTGAGACAAACCGTGCAGGAATGCTCAAAATATTGGCATCATTGTGTTGTCGCGCCAAAATAACCAATTCTTCATTCCAACACAAAGCCGCTCTAATATCTTTATGGTGGTTAGCTGTCATTGCAGCGCCGTTTCCACTACCGCATAAAATAATTCCAAGAGTCGCTTCGTTATTTTCAACTGCAAAAGCTACCTTGTGAATGGTATCAGGATAATCCATACTTTCGGTAGTATCAGTGCCAAAATTTAAAACATTAAATCCTTTTAGTTTTAATAATTTTAAAATTTCAAATTTATAGGCAGTTCCGGCATGATCATTTCCAATAGCAATTGTCATTTTAAAAAAATTTTATGTTACAAATTTAACAGATTTAAACCTTATAAACCTATAAATTATTAATTGTTCAATTATTTTTTTAAATAGTTAATAGCTAATCAAATAAAAAAATGTTCGATTGTTAATAATATTTTGTTAAATAATCATAAATTTTTTACGAGGGTATTTTATTTTTTTGTATTGCTATAAAAGATTCTAAAATTCAAAAAAAAGACTCATTATTTAATCACATTTTATCAACTGTTTTTAGCACACTTATTAAAAATTAAGGAATCTTATTTTATAAACAATTCTGTTAAATAAAAGTAATTAACTATTGTTAATTAACATCATTACTAATTATAAATTAATAGTTTATAAAATTATAAATTGTTAATAGTGGTTTATAAACTAACTTAAATAATTTAGCTTAAACTATTTATTAAACAAGTTAACAAGCTATCATAATAAAGCATTTTAATTTTAATTTTAAAATAAATAAATAATATTATATATACTTGTTAATAAGCGTGCTCAGTTTATATTCTGATTTTTTTTTGAAGTGATTACAAATACTAAAATTAATATTTAAACTATCTTTGAAAAAATTATTAAAAGTGAAAAAAAATATAAAGCCATCAGCTGTAAATTCAAATACATTAGCGCTAGCAATCATTGATTTATTAAAAATTTCTACTAAAGAATTAAACTACAAACAAATTTCTTCAAAACTTGCATTATTCACTACTGAAGATAAAAAGCACATTTTAGATATCTTACATCAGTTAGAATCTGAAAAAAAAATTAAACAAACTTCTAAGGGTAAATTCAAAGCAATAAAAACCGAAAAACCAAATTATTATACAGGTACTTTAGATGTTTCAGCTAATGGAAATGCCTATTTTATTTCAGATGAGTTAGAAAAAGATGCCTTTATTCATGCCTCAAATCTCAATAAAGGATTGCATCAAGATACCGTTAAAGTTTATATTTCTAAACGCAAAAAAAGTGGTAAACAAGAAGGCGAAGTTGTTGAAGTTTTAAAACGTGCTAAAACTGATTTTGTAGGTGTTTTGACTTTAAATAAAAATTTTGGTTTTGTGGTGGCTGATGATGCACACATGTATGCCGATTTATTTATTTCTAAAAGCAATATAAATAATGCACAAGACGGCGATAAAGTGCTAGCAACATTACAAGATTGGCCTCAAAATTCTAAAAATCCATTTGGTATTATAACCAAAGTTTTAGGAAAACCAGGTGACCATAATACCGAAATTCATTCTATTTTAATAGATTATGGTTTGCCTTTTGAATTTACCGAAACTGTTGAAAATGCTGCCAATCAAATAGAAACAACCATTACAAAAGAAGATTTTGCCGCCCGCCGCGATTTTAGAAATACCCTAACTTTTACCATAGATCCCGCCGATGCAAAGGATTTTGATGATGCACTTTCTTTTAAAATTTTAGATAATGGCAATTTTGAAGTTGGTGTTCATATTGCCGATGTAACCCATTATGTTAAAGAAAAATCAATTTTAGAGGACGAAGCCTATCAACGCGCAACTTCGGTTTATTTGGTAGATCGCGTGATACCTATGTTACCCGAAATTTTATCTAACAACGTTTGCTCTTTACGTCCAAATGAAGATAAATTAACCTTTTCAGCGGTGTTTGAATTAAACAAAAATGCACAAATTATCAACCAATGGTTTGGTAGAACGGTCATTCACTCCAATAAACGTTATGCTTATGAAGACGCTCAAGAACTTATTGAAAAACAAGAAATTGAAAATAAAGACCCTTTAAATCAAGCAGTTTTAATTTTAGATAAACTTGCTAAAAAAATGCGTGAAATACGACTCGCACAAGGCGCTATTTCTTTTGATAAAGTAGAAGTAAAGTTTAATTTAGATAAAGAGGCTAATCCTATTGGAATTTTTATAAAACAGGCTAAAGATGCTAATAAATTAATAGAAGAATTTATGTTGTTAGCAAATAAAAAAGTAGCCGAATTCGTAGGAAAATCTAGAGATGGAAAAGCTTCAAATAAGACTTTTGTATATCGCATTCACGACGAGCCAAACAGCGACAAATTAAAAGATTTAGAGCAAATTATCTTTAAATTTGGTTATAAGGTAAATTTGCAAACCAAGAAGGATATTTCAAGCAGCCTAAATAACCTATTAGCCGATATTCACGGAAAAGCCGAAGAAAATATGATTGAAACGCTAACCATTAGAACAATGAGTAAAGCTATTTATTCAACTAAAAACATTGGCCATTATGGTTTGGCATTCGATTATTACAGTCATTTTACCTCACCCATTAGGCGTTATCCCGATATGATGACACATCGCTTGCTGCAACATTATTTAGATGGTTTAAAATCACCAAATGCCGAACCTTATGAAGCAATGTGCAAGCACAGCTCTGACCAAGAATTTTTTGCGACCAAAGCAGAGCGCGATTCTATTAAATATATGCAAATTAAATATATGCAAAAGTTTAAAGAGGATACCTTTAAAGGTGTTATTTCGGGCGTAACCGAATGGGGTATTTACGTAGAAATTATTGAAAATAAATGTGAAGGCATGGTGCGCATTAAAGATATTAAAGATGATTACTATTTGTATGACGAAAAACAATATGCATTAATTGGACAATCTACCAAAAATAAATACCAATTAGGTGATACCGTTTTTGTAAAAGTTAAAAAAACCGACTTAGAACGCAAACATTTAGATTTCTTTTTAATTGGAAAAGATTCACAATAAAATCAATATTTTTGCATTAATAATTATGCTTTCAATCCTAACAAGAACTAAAATTTAAATCTTTACACCATGAAAAAAATAGCCCTTCTATTTATATTAATAACCAGCCTAAGCTTTGCGCAAGATAAGCGCACATTGGCTTTAGGAGATTTTAATTCAATAAAAGTCTTTACCGGATTAAAAATAGAGCTCATACAATCATCCGAACAAAAAATTGAAATATCAGGCGAAAATCAACGCAATGTTATCGTTAATAATAAGAATGGAAACTTAAAAATTTACATCAAATTAACTGAAAGCCTCCGAAAATATGAATTTGATATTAAGTTATATACCAATAGAGCCATTGAAACCATTGATGTTAACGAAGGCGCTAGCGTTTTTTCGGACGACACGCTTAATCAGTTAAAAATTACGCTAAAAGCCCAAGAAGGCGCATTTATAGACGTGCCCTTAGATGTTAAATACTTAGCCATAAAAGTTGTTTCAGGTGGAAACATTCACACAAAAGGAAAAGCTAAAAGTCAAGATGTTACCGTTGGCCAAGGGGGAATTTATGATGCTTATAGTTTAGAAACTGAGCAAACAAAAGTGGTGGTGGCTACCGGTGGAAAAGCCGAAGTTAATGTAACCGATGTGCTAGATGCTTCGGTGCGCTTGGGCGGAAATGTCTATTATAAAGGCAATCCCGACGTAAAAAAATCGAGTAAATTTATTGGAGGTGTAATTAAATTTACAAACTAAAAGATATTTTAGTAAATTTGTATTCTAAATTTTAAAAGTATGAACTTAGCTTTATTTTACTTGTTTACGGGTGGTTACGAATGGATTGTTATTGCAATTGTGATTTTGCTGCTTTTTGGTGGTAGAAAAATACCCGAACTAATGAAGGGTATTGGTAACGGCATTAAAGAATTTAAAAAAGCCTCTAAAGTAGAAGATGAATCCGATAAAAAACTAGAAGAAAAATAACTATCTTCCTGTTTTAAAGTATAAAAAATCCTGCAAAAATGCAGGATTTTTTTGTTTAAACTTAACCAATAAGTTAAATTTAGAATTCTTTAAAATTTACTTATTTTTTAGGTAACGGTTTTCTATTTGCTTCGCTAATTTTATTTGCCGCAACCAATGAGGCGGTCATATCATTTAGCATATTACTGGCGGCGGTTGGTGTGTTTGGCATTAAAATTAAATTGCTACTGGTGCGTTCTCCAACGGCTTGCAAGGTGTCGTAATGTTGCGTGATGATAATTAACGCAGAGGCTTCTTGAGAGTTGATTCCTGCGCGATTTAACACTTCCATACTCTCTTCTAAACCTCTAGCAATTTCGCGACGTTGATTGGCAATTCCCATCCCTTGAAGGCGTTTGCTTTCAGCTTCGGCTTTAGCTTTTTCAACAATTATAATGCGTTGCGCATCGCCTTCATATTGGGCGGCAACTTTTTCGCGTTCGGCTGCATTAATACGGTTCATAGCCGCTTTTACTTGTTTATCAGGGTCAATATCAGTAACCAAAGCTTTTACAATGTCATAACCGTAATTTTGCATGGCCTCTTTTAGTTCGCGTTGTATAGCTAATGCAATGTCATCTTTTTTTTCAAAAACATCGTCCAGTTTCATTTTTGGAACCTCAGCTCTTACCGTATCAAAAATAAAAGCGGTAATTTGTTCGTGTGGATTTTGGAGTTTGTAAAAGGCATCATAAACTTTTTCACGTAAAATTTGAAACTGAACAGATATTTTTAACAACACAAAAACATCATCTTTTGTTTTGGTTTCTACAATCACATCTAATTGTTGAATCTTTAAGTTTACTCGCCCAACAATACGGTCTATAAGCGGAATTTTAAAATTTAATCCAGCTTGACTGATATTTTGAAAACGACCTAAGCGTTCAACTAGCGCGGTGGTTTGCTGTTTTACCGTATAAAATGTTCCGAAAATAAATAGCAATCCAATAAGGACAAGAAAAGGAAAAAATACAACCATAATTTTATTATTTTAGATTATTTATAGGTTTAAAGGTACTTATTTTATTGCTGATATTTAAATCTTTCTACAGTTTTGTTCAAAAGGTGTAGGCTTTTTAAGCAAAGCCCCGTCTGGCCTGCAAGGTTTTAAAGTTGATTTTTAAAACTTTCAAAATTTTAATAAAACATTATAGGTTTAATTGTTAGGTTTTTGCTAAAGCATTTTTAAATTGATAACTTCTTGGTCGGTAAGCATTCTATAATTGCCTCTTGGTAAATTCTTTTTGGTAAGATTTGCGATCATTACGCGGTCTAATTTAACAACTGTATAGCCAAAATGTTCAAAGATTCTTCTAACAATTCGGTTTCTACCGGAATGGATTTCAATACCAATTTCGCTTTTTGATTCGTTTGCAACGTAACTAATTTCATCCACATGAACGGTTTTATCGTCAAGCACAAAATCGGCTGCAATTTGTTGTAAATGAGACAGGGTCAGCTTTTTATCTAAACTGGCATGATATAATTTTTTAATATTACTTTTAGGATGGGTGAGCTTTTTAGCCATATCGCCATCGTTGGTAAACAGTAGCAAACCGGTGGTGTTTCGGTCTAATCGTCCAACGGGATACAAACGTTCTTTGGTAGCGTTTGCAATTAAATCCATTACGGTTTTTCTATCGCGTTCGTCATCGGTAGTGGTAATGTAATTTTTGGGTTTATTGAGCAATAAATAGCGCTTCGTTTCGGGATTAATAACAGCATCATCAAATTTTACCACATCTGTTACCTGAACTTTATAGCCCATTTCAGTAACAATTTTATCGTTAATCTTCACATTTCCAGCTTTAATATAAACATCAGCTTCACGTCTAGAGCAAATGCCGGAATTAGAAATGTAACGATTTAATCGGATACCATCAACCGATTGTTCAGAAGCGGGCTTTGCTTTTGGAGCGGTATTTCTTCTAAATTTATTGGGTGTAAATTTTTTATTATCTGAATAAAAAGGTCTTTTTGGAGCTTCACTTTTGTCGTATCGGTTTGAAGAGCTGTTTCTTTCATCTGGAAAAGAAGGTCTTTTTGGGGAATCTTTTCGGACAAATTTATTTGAAGTTGTGGTATTATCTTTTGAAAATGGAGTGCTTTTAGCACTATCTTTTTTATCGTAACGATTTGAGGATGAGTTTCTATCTTCTGTAAAAGCGGATGGTCTTTTAGAAGTAACTTTCTTATCAAATTTAGTTTTTGTAGCTCTTTTTTCTTCTGAAAAGGCTGGCTTTTGCGATGCGTGTCGTCCTCGCGACGAGAATTTTTGTGTCATTTTTAAAATTTTTGGCAAAGTTAGGTCATTAATTTGAATGATAAAATAAAGTCTTTTAATTTATTAGACCTCTTCAATCCTGACGATTTAAAATTAATGGGGTTGTGCTTGGTAATTTTTAATCGAAATTGATTTAAAAACAAGTATTTTTGCACACGTTTGCCACTTTAGCTCAGCTGGTAGAGCAGCTCATTCGTAATGAGCAGGTCGCGGGTTCGAGTCCCGTGAGTGGCTCTTTTTTAAAGGTTTATAAGGCGTTTAATGATTACCGATGTATCTATTAGCGCCAAGCTAAAAACGCCTAAAACAATAAGAATTTTTAATAATATGTGTAGTTGAACATAGTTTTTGTTTAAGGAGCTCTGCCAAAGTTTAACGGTAAAAATAGTTAACAAAACACCTGCTAAATAAAAATAATATTTCATTGCGCCTATTTCGGGATATTTCCACAAAAAGTAAATCGGCTCTAAGGTCATCAGTACAATGATGGTAATCAGTATTTTGGTAAATTTTTCGCCATATTTTATGGGAATGGAACTATAATTTTGGATAAGCTCTCCTTTAATATTTTCTAGATCTTTTACTAACTCCCTTATGGTTAAAACAAAAAATAAAAAACAGGCATGCGTAAAAATTATGGTAGAAAAGTTTTTGTAAAACACAAAGATGGCAAAAAATGGGGCAATTGATAAAGTAACCGCCGAAAACAATCCGATAAGTGGGTATTTATTGAGTTTGTGTGAGTAAAACCAAATGGCGAAAATATAGCTAGCAAAAAAGAGGGCGGCTCGCCAAGAAACAAGAAACCCAAAAATGAAACCTAAAAAATTTAGAATAAAATAAAGATTTAATTTGAATTTTTGACTGACAATGTTGTCGAGTTTGTGCTTTTCGGGCCGATTGATAAAATCTTTTTGAGTATCGTAAAAGTTGTTGATGATATAGCCCGCGGCAATCACACAAATGGTGGCTAAGACTATTAAATATAAATTGAGATTTAGAATAACATCTTTTAAACGCAGTCGTGGCGCAAAAATAAAAATAGCTGCCAAATATTGAGCTATGACAATAATTAGGATATTATAACCTCTAACAACCGACAATAAACTGAATACTTTTATGTAAACTGGCTGGCTTTCAAGTTGTTTTTGTTGGGTATTTTTTTTAGCAAGGTCTAACAAATCCATAATAAGCGAGACTTAATGCTTTAAAATTAAAATCGGTAAACCAATTCTAAATCGTAATCTTTTAGAATCATTTTGGTTTTTTCGTAATCTTTAGTAAAACCTAAAATATAACCACCGCCACCCGAGCCACAAAGTTTTAAATAGTAGTCATTTGTTGCAATTCCTTGTTCCCATAACTTATGAAACGCCTTAGGAATCATTGGCTTAAAGTTTTTAAGAACAATTTTTGACAGTTGTTTTACATCTCCAAAAAGGGCATTCATTTCAGCTTTTAAAAAGTGATCAATACAGGCATCGGTCAATTTTGCAAAATCTTCGTCAATCATTTTTCTAAAGCCTTTTTGTTTCATTTTGTTCATAAAAATGGATACCATTGGCGCGGTTTCGCCAACCATTTTTGAATCTAATAAAAATACTGCGCCCTTACCTGGTTTTTGAGATGGGATTCCGGTGGTTTCTAAATCGTCTTTAGAGTTTATCAAAATGGGTATGCTCAAGTAGCTATTTAAGGGGTCTAAACCCGAACTTTTACCGTGAAAAAAAGATTCCATTTTAGAAAAAGTAGCTTTTAACGACAATAATTTATCGCGCGTTAAATTCTCTAAAACGGTAATTTTATTTTTGGCATATTTATCGTAAATCGCCGCAACTAAAGCGCCCGAACTGCCAACTCCATAGCCTTGAGGTATGCTTGAATCAAAATACATTCCTTCATTAAGATCTGATTTAAAAGCATCTAAATCAAATTGTGCGTTGTCGTTAGCTTCTAATTGCATCAAATAATCATAAAACTTATTCAAATTGGCATGAGATAATTTTGCCTCTTCGGTATAAGTATTCGATTTTTTTAGCGCTCCTTGGTAAGTGTTATAAGGAATTGCCAAACCTTTTGAATCCTTAATAATGCCATATTCTCCAAACAATAAAATCTTAGCGTAAAAAAGCGGTCCTTTCATTTTGGCTGAAGTTTAATTAATAATCCGTGGCAAATATACAATTTTTAAAACTTGACAAAAATATATCTGTTAAAACTACTTGATTTTAAGCGATAAAAAGAATAAATATTAAATTATTTGCACACCAAAGCCTAAAGTATCGTGAATAACTTGACTGTTTTCACAATATTGGAGCAGGTTACTTTTTATAAATTCTTGAATTTGCATTTTTTCGCTTTGCGGATAAAGCAAATGAACATTAGCCCCCGCATCTAAAGTAAAACATAAATTTAGATCTATTTGCTTTCTAAAATCCCAAACGGTATTTATTATTTTTAGGGTATTAGGTTTCATCAAAATAAAATAGGGCGCGCTGGTCATCATCATGGCATGCAAAGTCAAGGCTTCACTTTCAACAATGTTGATAAAACTTTTTAAATCACCATTTTTAAGCGCTTCAATTATTGTTTTGATATGATGGTTAGCTTGTTTAAAACGCTCATTTGCAAATGGGTGATTGAGCATTAAACCGTGACCAAGTGAACTTGATACTTGTTTTTCTCCTTTATCAACCAACAAAATACTGTCGCAATAGTTATTATATATTGGGTGTAATTCGCATGGTAATTTAATCCCGTAAAGGTTAGAACTCCTATCGATAGCCACGTGTTTCCCCCAAATAATTACAGGTCCTTCAATACTTCGACAAGCGCTACCGGAACCTAATCGCGCTAAAAAAGAGGCTTTTTTAATGAAATATTCTTGAGTTATTTTAGGATTCAAAGCGCGCTCTAATTGCATCAAACAAACTGATAAAGCCGCCATACCACTTGCCGATGAGGCAATGCCACTGCTGTGTGGAAAGGTGTTTTCGGTTTCGATTTTAAATTTGTAATGGGCTAAAAATGGCATATAAGGAGAAATTGCTTTAAAAAAACCGGCAATTTTTGGTTCAAAACTTTGGCTGCGTTGTTTTTCAAAATAGACTGAAAAATCTAGGTCATTATTGGAGGTTTCTAAACGAACACAGGTCAATTTAGTTTTGGTGTAACAGTTTTGTAGGGTAAAACTCAACGAAGCGTTGGCGGGAATTTGACCTTCTTTTTTGCCCCAATATTTCACTAAGGCAATGTTGCTTGGGGCTGAAGTGGTAAAGCTTTGCTCAACTAATTTCGAAGTATCTAAAGGTTTTGAAATAAATAATGAGGTATTCAAAATAAAACGGACTTTGTGCAAAGATAGAATTATTTACTTTTGCTTTAAAATTATGTCAAATTGAAACGGAAACTTAAATTGATATGGGATTTTAGAGGGCGCGACGGACTCGAAATGGCAAAACATCATGCCATTCACTTAGAAGAATTTGCTAAAAAAGAAAATTTAAACTTTTTTGAAGTCGGGTCTAAGCAGATTTCCGATTTTTTGAGTATTGCCTTTATTGTGGTAGATGAAACTGATATGCCGGTTTATAGAGATGCCTTGAAACCACATCGTGGAGAACTTGCACATTAAATTTAGCCTTTTAGCCATAAGGTTTTTTGTTAAATTTTTATTAAGATAATTAAGTATTTGCTTAAATATTAAAATAAATAATATCTTTGCCTCAAATTAAAATTTTATGAAAGCTATTTCTTGTATCCGTGAGGAAAAAAATCAGCAAAAAATTGATTGGTATGAACAACTCTTAAAAGAGAATGCTTTAGAATATAATCAATTGAGTAGCATCATAAGTTTAATAGGCAATGAGGTGCGCTTAAAATTGGTTTGGCTCATAAACAATGATCAATTTTGTGTTTGCGATTTAGCCGATATTTTACAAATGAGCGTCCCGGCTATTTCACAACACCTTCGCAAATTGAAAGATATTGGTATTATTGATTCTGTGCGTATAAAGCAAACCATATTTTATTCAATTACAGCACAAAAGCAGTCTATTGTAACCCATGTTTTAGATTTAATTTCCGAAAAAACCACTATTTCAATTTAAAATTTAAAATTATGAAAATGCAAAACCCTAAACAAAATAAAAAATCTAAAAGCCTTTTTGGGCTTGGACTTTTAACCGCCTTCACAGCTTCTTTATGTTGTATTACACCTGTTTTAGCACTGTTGGCAGGGACTGGCGGACTTGCAGCAAGCTTTTCGTTTATGGAACCTGCCCGACCTTATTTAATTGGAATTACGATTTTAGTTTTGGGCTTTGCTTGGTATCAAAAATTGAAATCAATAAGCTCTGAAAAAATTGAATGTGCTTGCGAAGATGTTAAAAAAATGACCTTTTGGCAATCAAAAATATTTTTAGGGATTGTAACCGTTTTTGCAGCCTTATTGTTAGCCTTTCCTTATTATTCAGCAGTATTCTATTCTGAAAATAAACCCAAAGCGCAAGTTCATACATTAAAATCAGTTAAAGACTTGACCTTAAAAGTTAAAGGAATGACTTGTGAAAGTTGCAATCTACATGTTGAAAACACTTTGAGTAAACTACCGGGCTATGTTTTTGCTAAAGCAGATTATAAAACAGGGACGGTTATTGTTAAATTTGATACTTCAAAATCATCCCAAAATGAAGTTAAAGATGCTGTAAACAGTACGGGATATAAAATTATTAACTAAATTATCATGATGAAAATTAAATCAAAGTCTACTATTACTTGTCCTAAATGTGGTTTTCAAAAAGAAGAACTCATGCCTACTGATGCGTGCCAATTTTTTTATGAATGCGAAAATTGTAAAAGCATCTTAAGTCCTAAACAAGGCGATTGTTGTGTATATTGCAGTTATGGCACTAATAAATGCCCTTCTATTCAACAAAAAGAAAACTCAAATCAAGACCCCAATTGTAGTTGCTAATTAAAAAGTTCAGAATATTTCGAAATTAACAAATATTAATCGTACATTTGCGATGAACTTATGAAAAGAAGCCTTAAAAATATCGATTATTCAACTGATGCCGAACAAACAGCACGTTTTGCCAAAGCATTGGCGCATCCCATAAGGTTGACCATTTTAAAATATTTAAGCAATCAATCTTGCTGTTTTACAAACGATTTGGTTGAGGTGTTACCTTTGGCACAATCTACCATTTCACAACATTTAAAGGAGTTAAAAGAAGCTGGTTTAATACAAGGCGAAATCAATCCGCCTAAAATTAAATATTGCATCGACCAACAAAATTGGCTCAAAGCCAAAAAACTTTTCGAAAGTATTTTTAAAGAAGATTTTACCAAAATAGATTGTTGTTAACCTATTTTTTTAACAAACACTATCGCTCATTTGCGATAACCAATTAAGGAGTTTAAACTAAATTGACTTTTTACAAATTATGAAAACACCAGAAGAACTTAAACAAATCGTCCAAGAAAAATATGGCGCAATTGCCAATCAACAAAAGGATTCCTGCTGTGGCAGTGGTGGTTGCGGCACACCTGAAGCTTACAGTTTAATGAATGAAGATTATTCGAAAATTGAAGGCTACAATGCCGATGCCGATTTAAGTTTGGGCTGTGGACTTCCAACGCAATTTGCTAAAATCCAGAAAGGCGATACCGTAATTGACCTTGGATCGGGTGCTGGTAACGATTGTTTTGTAGCACGTCACGAAACAGGAGAAACCGGAAAAGTTATTGGCATTGATTTTACGGAAGCGATGATTGACAAAGCGCGAAAAAATGTCGAAAAATTGGGCTATAACAATGTAGAATTTAGACAAGGCGATATTGAAAATATGCCTGTTTCTGATAATGTTGCCGATGTAATTGTGAGCAATTGCGTCCTTAATTTGGTGCCAGATAAGGCAAAAGTGATTGCGGAAATTTATCGGGTTTTAAAACCCGGTGGCCATTTTAGCATTTCCGACATTGTTTTGGTAGGCGAATTGCCCGAAAAATTAAGGCAAGATGCCGAAATGTATGCCGGTTGCGTGGCGGGCGCTATCCAAAAGAAAGTGTATTTAAACCACATTAAAGCAAGCGGTTTCGAAAATATAATTATCCAAAAAGAAAAGCCAATTATAATCCCTGACGGACTTTTAGATAACTATTTATCGGCTTCAGAAAAAGAAAACTTTAAAAATGGAGCTTATGGAATTTTTAGCATTACCGTATTTGCACAAAAACCGGGTTTAAAACCATTTAAACAAATGAACAAAACTATTAAAACAGAAGGTAATTGCTGTGGTTCAAACGCTAAAGCAAGTTGCTGTTAACCTAAAAATTAACTTAAAAATGGAGCAAACTAAAAACACTGTATTTCAAAAAATAGCAGAAACTTTTAAAACCCTCTATTTAATAACGGTATCCGATGAACGAAAAATTGTTTTGCAGCCGTTAATTGATTACATCCAACACAAGGTTTCGCAACGCAAAAGTGCAAACCTCATTTTTATCTGCACCCACAATTCGCGCCGAAGCCATTTGTCGCAAGTTTGGGCACAGGCAGCGGCTCATTATTATAACATAAAAAATATTTATTGCTATTCGGGAGGCACAGAAGCCACGGCGCTTTATCCAACGGTGGCAGTAACATTAGAAAACGCAGGTTTTGAAATTCAAACACTTTCAAAAGGGAAAAATCCAGTTTATGCCATTAAATTTGCTGAAAATGAACAAGCTATCATTGGTTTTTCTAAAACTTTTGACGATTTTTTTAATCCGCAAAGCGAGTTTGCTGCAATTATGACTTGTTCGCAAGCTGATGCTGGCTGTCCGTTTATTCCGGGTGCCGAAAAACGCATTGCAATAAAATATGATGATCCAAAGGCGTTTGACAATACGCTTCAGCAGGCAGAAAAATACAACGAAAGGAGCCTACAAATTGCCACCGAAATGCTGTATGTATTTTCAAAAATAAAAAATAAATAAATAAATAAATCAATAAATGTTGAAGGTTGGATTATAAATTAATATCCAAAAATTACAATTTAACAATTAATAAAAAATTGGTATGAAAGAAAATATTATACTAGAAAAAAGTTTTGATTTTGCGTTATTGACAATTGAAATTTATAAATAAATGAAGCTACAAAATGAATATGTACGCTCAAAGCAACTTCTAAGATCAGGAATAGGTATGGGAGCTAATGTTGAAAAAGCCTTGGCGGGTATTTCAAAAAAAGATTTTACCGCTAAAATGTCTATTCCCTCTAAAGAAGCCAGGGAACCTAAGTGTTGGCTAAGTTTAATTGACAGAAGTCTTATGGTTCAAATTGAAGTTTCTAAACCACTCATCAAAATTTAATCCATCATAAATAGCTTAACAAAAATTGTAAACACAAGTCAAAACAATTAGC
>PFPU01000081.1:4112-4254 GCA_002793215.1 Flavobacteriales bacterium CG_4_10_14_0_2_um_filter_35_18 | reverse complement strand
AAGCTCTGCAGATTTTGAATCAAACCTTATAGGTCTTATGATACCTACAAGGTTTTCAAAACCTTGAAGATCTAAATTCAAACCTCAGACCTATAAGGTTTTGTTGCTTATTTTTAAAGCTCTGCAGATTTTGAATCAAACC
>PFPU01000081.1:0-4078 GCA_002793215.1 Flavobacteriales bacterium CG_4_10_14_0_2_um_filter_35_18 | reverse complement strand
TTTGAATCAAACCTTATAGGTCAAGTAAAAAATTATCAGTTTATTTAACGCCGAGTTTTTTTAATAACACTTCCATTAAGCACCATTTTGTAAAAGCCGATTGCAAAAGGTTTGCTCCTACAAACGCGGTAAACCACAACCAATTAATATTGATGTAAATGGCGAGAATAATACTAATTAAGATAAAAATTCCTGCAATGGCTCTAATTGTTCTTTCTAGCATAAGTTTATTGTATTTAAATAAATTGAGCGACATCTAACACGATGGCTCTCAAAGGGTTTATTAGATTTTTTTGTTGGTTAAACTGTTTGAATGCCTCCAATAAAACAGCAATTTTTTCTTTCTCCGTAAAGGTAAAAAATAGAGTTGAGCGTATTTTATCTGTTGAATTTGAAAACCAATTATCTATCAGATTTTCTGCTGAATTGGTTTTAAATCCGTTGATATCTACATCACTAAATGCGGTAATTTTTGCTTTTTTAAACAAATTTAATACATCCTTTTCGTGTTCTTTTACGGAGGTTATTATTAAAAATTTCATAATGCTTAGTTTTTAGGTTTGTTGGTGAAATAATAAATCAGCGGAATCATTAAAAGGGTTAAAAAAGTTGAAAATAAAGTTCCTCCTATAAGTGAAATGGCTAATCCTTGAAAAATTGGATCGAATAACATAACAACTGCGCCTATGGCAACCGCGCCTGCTGTTAATAATATTGGTGTAGTTCGCACTGCGCCAGCTTCAATTACGGCTTGCCTTAACGGGATGCCATCTTGTAACCTAAGATTGATAAAGTCGATGAGCAAAACCGAATTTCGAACCATAATTCCTGCTAAAGCAATTAACCCAATCATTGAAGTTGCCGTGAAATAAGCGCCTAAAAACAAGTGCCCAAAAACAATTCCTGTTAAAGATAACGGAATGGCAATCATCATTACAATCGGTGCCTTAAAACTTTGAAACCATCCTACCAAAAGCATATAAATGATGATGATTACCACGGCAAAAGCGCTTCCTAAATCCCTAAAAACGTCGTAAGTTATTTGCCATTCACCATCCCATTTAATGGTATAATGATCATTGTCAATGGGTTGACCGTTATATAATTCATTGATTTTTTCGCCTTTTGGCATGGCAATATTTTTAAGTTGTTTTGATAAATCTAAAATTGCATAAACCGGACTTTCAAGACTGCCCGCCATATCGGCAGTGATGTAAACCACGCGTTGCTGATTTTTTCTAAAAATAGACTTATCGGAGTTGGTTTTTACAATTTTTACCAGATTTGTCAAGGGTATTGAAACCCCAGATTGCGATAAAACTTTAAGTTGTAATATAGATTCGATTGACGATTTTTGGTCTTCGCCCAATTGTAAAACAATGCCTATTTGCTGAATAGATTGCTCATCATACAATTTATCAATAGGCTGATTAGTCAATGCCAATTGCAGTGCCGACACAATTTGCTGCGGTGCAATGCCGTTTAGCATGGCTTTTTCTTTGTCAACTACCACATCAAATTTTTGTTGATTTGCTTCTACCATCCAATCCACATCAACAACATTTTTTGTGTTGCTAATCATGGTTTTTAATTGGTTTGCAATGTTTATTTGTGCTTCGTAATTTGGTCCATAAACTTCAGCAACAATGGTTGAAAGCACGGGAGGACCCGGTGGTACTTCAACTACTTTTACATTGGCATTAAAATGTTTTGCAATTTCAATGATGGCTGGTCTAACAGCTTTAACAATGTCGTGGCTTTGCTTTGAGCGTTCTGATTTATCTACCAAATTTACTTGGATATCGGCGCTATTTGAGCCACTTCGCAAATCATAATGACGCACTAATCCGTTAAAAGTTATGGGAGATGCAGTTCCTACATAAGTTTGATAATCTTTTACCAGAGGGTTTTTTGCGATGTATTGAGCGATTTCTTTAGTAACCACAGCGGTGCGTTCTAAAGTAGTACCTTCGGGCATATCAATGATGATTTGGAATTCATTTTTATTGTCAAAAGGCAACATTTTTACGGCGACCGATTTGGTAAAAAACAAAGACACGCTGATCAACAATAAAAAAATGTTGACGCCAAAAAAGGTATAGCGTATTTTTTTATTATCGATTAAGGGATTAATCAATTTTACATAGATTCTAAACAGTTTTGAATCTTCTAATTTTGTTGGTATTTCCGATTGATTGGCTTGGTGTTTTTCTTTTTCTTGTAAAAATTTGAATCCCAAAAAAGGCGTGATGGTAAGGGCTACTAAAAGCGAAAAAACCATCGCAATAGATGCGCCAATGGGCATCGGACTCATATAAGGGCCCATTAATCCGCTTACAAAGGCCATCGGTAAAATTGAGGCAACAACCGTAAACGTTGCTAAAATTGTTGGATTTCCAACTTCATTAATGGCAAATATAGCGGCTTGTTTAAAGGGCAAACGCTTTGATTTAAAGTGGCGGTGCATATTTTCGGCGATGATAATTGAATCGTCAACTACAATACCTGTTACAAAAACTAAGGCAAAAAGCGTGATTCTGTTAAGCGTATAATCCATAAAATAATAGCTAAACAAGGTCAATGCAAAGGTTACTGGGATTGATAAAAACACCACCAAAGCACCGCGCCAGCCCATTGCGAGCATCACCAATAAAGTTACGGCAATGATGGCAATCATTAAGTGCATGAGCAATTCAGACACCTTATCGGATGCGGTTTGACCGTAATTTCTAGTAACACTTACGTGAACGTTATTCGGTATTAAGGTCTTTTTGAGCAATTCAATTTTTTGACTTACTTTTTTTGCCAGAAGCATAGCGTCGCCACCTTTTTGTTTTGAAATAGATAAGCTTACGGCAGCATATTCTGATTGATAGTTTGTTTTTTCTTTTTTATTGGCTAAGCCATAACCAAAACCCACATATTCTTTGGGTATTTCAGGTCCGTCGGTTACCGTTGCTACTTGTTTTAAATAGACGGGTTTTTGTTGGTAAATGCCAATGATTAAGTTATTTACATCATCTACAGTTTTTAAAAAGTTTCCAGCATCAACGAGTATTTCAGTGTCATTTACATCAAAATGACCAAGTTGTGATTGTTGGTTATTGGCGTTTATTTTTTGAGTAATTCCCAATAAATCAACCTTATTTTGAGCCATTTTAGCTTTGTCTAAAATCACACTAATTTCGCGACTACGACCGCCAATAATTTTTGTTGAGGCAATGCCTTTAATACTTTTTAGCTGGTTGTTGACTTCTTCGGCGAGTTGTTTTAACTCAAAATCATTATAATAATCGCTCCAAAAAGTGAGTGATTGCATTGGCACATCATCAACGGCGCGGGTTTTTATCAATGGCATCGAAACGCCTTGTGGCATTTGATCAAAATGTTTTAAAATTTCATTATACAGTTGTACAAATGAGCGTTCAACATCTTCTTTTACATAAAACTGAACAATAATCATTGCCTGACCACTCATTGAAGTTGAGTAAACATGCTCCACACCGGGGAGGTTTGAAATGATTTTTTCAAGTGGTGCGGCAATTTTAGTTTCCACTTCTTTAGGAGTAGCGCCTGGATATCTTAAAAAAATATCAGCCATAGGCACTTCTATTTGTGGTTCTTCCTCACGCGGTATTAAGTAGGAACTAAAAATTCCGACTAGCATAAAAGCTACCATCAGCAAAATGGTGAGTTTTGATTCTAAAAAAGCTTGGGCTATTTTTCCTGAAATTCCTTTTTCCATTTTAGTTTATTTTAACGCTTGCCCCATTGAAAAGTACGCCATCGGCTTGGGTTATTATTTTTTCATCGGCAGTTAAACCGCTGAGAACTTCTACTTGATTGCCTTCAATTTTTCCGAGGCGTAGCCATCTTAAAATAGCGGTATTTTGCATACTCACCGTGTAAATACCTGTTAACTGTCCTTGATAAATTAGGGTTGATTTTGGTATGAATAAGCTTGCATTTTTTGTTTCGGAATTTGAAAAAATGATGGATGCAAACATGCCACTAAATACCTTTTCGGGTTTAGATAGTTTAATCTTTACCAAATATAATCCTCCCGAATCTTTTGATG
>PFPU01000076.1 GCA_002793215.1 Flavobacteriales bacterium CG_4_10_14_0_2_um_filter_35_18 | reverse complement strand
ACCATTGCCGTCATAGTTACGATGGGATTTTTTGTTGGAATTTTAGCCTTGCTCATTGCATTAATTGTCCCTTTACTAATTGAACAAAGCCATAATTTATCGCGTATAAACATCGAAGATTTGCAGCAACAACTCAGCAATTTAGCCCTGCAAATGGATTTGTATTTTAATGATATGGGCATCCATGTTATGGATAAAATGAAGGAAATCAGCATTTTTGAAATTTTAAATGTGGTCTCTGTTTCAACGGTATTTTCGTTTGTAGTTAAATTTATTGGAACCTTTTCAATTGGATTATTAGCTACACTTTTCATTTCTTTTTTTATGCTTAAAGATGGGGCTATTTTAGATCAAATGATTTTTACAATTGTGCCAAATGAGCAAGAAGAAAAAGCCCGAAAAAGCTGGGAAGTTATCAAAGATTTATTGTCGCGTTATTTCACAGGATTAGCCACTCAAGTTGCCATTTTGTTTATTCTGTATGCCATTTTACTCAGTGTTTTTGGTATTAAAAATGCCATGATAATCGCGTTGCTTTGTGCCTTAATAAACCTCATCCCTTATGTAGGTCCGTTAGTGGAGCTTATTATCATTGTGTCATTTACCTTAACTAGCAAAATGACTTTAGATTTTCAAACCCAAATATTACCGACCATTATGTATGTCGTTATCGGCTTTTCTATTATCCAATTAATCGATGCTTTTTTTAACCAGCCATTAATTTATTCTAAAAGTGTAAAATCACATCCGTTAGAAATATTTTTGGCAATTTTAATAGGAGGAAGTTTGTTTGGCGTTATCGGAATGGTAGTTGCAGTGCCTAGTTATACTGCCATTCGCGTGATATTAAAGGAGTTTTTATCCGAAAATAAAATTGTAAAAACGCTGACGAAAAATTTGTAATAATGACGCATAAAGATACCGTTATAAAAAATATACTAATAAATGCGACGGTTTCTAAGGTTTGGGAGGCTTTTACCAATCCAAATATTACACGACGTTATTTTTTTGATTGTGAAGTACACTCCAACTTTAATATAGGTGATGAAATTGAGTTCACTTTAGATAAAAATGGATCAAAAATAATTTGTATTAAAGGGTTGATTACTTTCTGTATAAAAGAAAAATTGCTCGCTTATACTTGTTTTTCACCCGACACTGAAAACCTGCCCGAAAAGCATACACTTGTTACCATTGCACTTGTTCCTGAAGGTTTGCGAACACAATTAACCATTACACAAGGAAATTTTAAAGCTGACAAACAGCGCTATAACGAAACAAATGAAGCTTGGAATTTTGTCCTTAACGGATTAAAGACCTTGCTCGAAACTTAGGTTGTTTAATGAATTTAGATATTTTAAATATTGATGTTCAATATTTTATAAATACTCATTTAAATGATAAGTCTACACAGCTTATTTTAAGTGGAAGTCCTTTTAAAAAGCTTACCATACAAGAACTTGTCGCACAAATTGAAGCCAAAAAAAAATGTGAAATTAAGTTGCCAACTTGGTTTAAAACGGCAAATTGTTATTTTCCAAACAAACTGAATATTGAACAAACCTCATCCGAAATAACAGCACAATACAAGTCCGATTTGGTTTCAGGAATTGTTTTAATAGATATTACGGGCGGTTTTGGTGTTGACAGCTATGCTTTTGCCTCAAAATTTAAACGGGTGATTCATTGCGAAATTAATCGAGAATTGTCATTAGTGGCCACTCATAATTTTAAAATTTTAGGAGCAAATAACATCACTACCTTGGCGGTTGACGGACTGGAATATTTATCTGATACCAATCAAAAATTTGATTGGATTTATTTAGACCCATCTAGGCGTTCTGAAACTTCCGAACGGGTATTTTTTCTCAATCAATGTCAGCCTGATTTAACTCAAAATCTAGATTTTTTGTTTAAATATTCCGACCATATTTTAGTAAAATTATCTCCACTTTTAGACCTCACCAAAACAGTAAACGACTTAAAATTTGTAAAGGAAATTCATTGCATAGCGTTGCAAAATGAAGTGAAAGAGCTCTTGTTTTTATTAGAAAAAAACCATCAAAACGGCATAGCAATTAAGACGGTTAATTTTGATAAAAAAAATATTTATAAATTTGATTTCCAGTTTAATAATACAGCTGATGTCAATTACAGCATTCCATTAAAATACCTTTACGAACCCAATGCGGCCATCTTTAAGTCGGGTGGGTTTAATCAAATTTCAGAGCGATTCAAACTCTTAAAATTAAACCCAAATACCCATTTATTCACTTCAAATAGTTTGATTGATTTTCCGGGAAGGTGTTTTAAAATTCTACACCAAATTGCTTATAATAAAAAGCTTTTAAAAATGATTATCCCATCTGCTAAAGCAAATATCACGGTGCGTAATTTTCCTGAGACCGTTGCACAAATACGCAAAAAAACAGGAATTAAGGATGGTGGCAATCAGTACTTATTTTTTGTAACCGACCTAGCCGAAAAACATTGTGTTTTGGTATGTGAAAAAATTTGATAAAAATTAATGGTATTTTTTACAAATGCTTCTCATGGCTGTGTTAGCCGAATTTAAAGACCAAATGATAGAGCCTCCTTTTTGTATGGCGCTTAAATCGCCAAGCAAAATAGAGCCTAAAACAAATGATTATAATTTCTATAGCTTAACCATAAAAATAAGGTTCTGCAAAAGGTATCAAATTGAAAACTATTTAGGAATAGTGATATAATATTTTTTATTTGTAACATTTTTTAAAGCACTTTCGCGCAACCACGGATTGTTAAGTTTTAATACTCGGTAATTTATATTAAACTTTTCGGCAAAAGCCGTGAGGTTTTGAATGGGTGTATCAACTTCAACTTTTTGAGTTGGTTCATTGTAATACAAATCAGTAGCATCAAAAATAAATCCATATTTTTCAGGACTTTTCAAAATTTCTTTGACGGCAATTAATTTTGGGATGTAGCGCGAAGTTTCATCACTCACCCATAAATCGTAATAATTGCTTACATTTTGCTTTTCCATAAAGCGCAACATTCCGCTAACTCCAGAATTATATGCGGCAGCAGCCAATGTCCAGCTACCCAATTTTTCTTTTGCTTTTAATAAATATTGACAAGCAACTTGAGTGCTTAACTCTAAATTATAACGTTCATCAACATTTTCATTTACTTCTAAATGATTTTCGGTGGCAGTTGCTGCCATTATTTGCCAAAATCCTTTAGCACCACGCGGAGAAGAACTATTCATTAGCCCACTTTCAATAACGGCGAGGTATTTAAAATCATCGGGCACACCATTTTGTTTTAAAATGGGTTCTATAATGGGAAAATATTTATTAGCGCGTTTAATCATTAACAGTCCATTTGATTGCCAATAGGTGTTAATCAAAAATTCTCTGTCAAAACGCTCTTTGGTATCCACATTTTGAATGGGCACTAATTCACCTGCAAAATTTAAATTTTCGGGCAGTTTTAAAGCTTTTATTTCATAAGTTTCACTAGTAAATTTTGGACCAGTGTAAAAGATTTCCTTTTTTGAAGTGGCATTTAAAAAAATGGCTGCAATAACTAAAATACCGACGATTAAATAAGCTACTTTTTTCATGACTTTAATGTTTAGTTAAAAAGGACTGCTAAAGTTATTAAAAATTAATCCATTTTTATCCTTTTCGGATAGAATTGGGTTTTTAACCGGCCAATTTATATTTAACTGTTGGTCGTTCCAAAGCAAAGAAACTTCCGATTTTGGATTGTAAAATTCAGAACATTTATAATTGATAATGGTCTCATCCGTTAAGGTTACAAATCCGTGTGCAAAGCCAACGGGTATAAATAACTGTGTTTTATTGGTTTGATTGAGTTCAATATCAAAATGTTGACCATAAGTTTCAGAATTTTTTCTCAAGTCAACCACAACGTCTAAAATGACACCTTGTATCACTCTAATTAACTTTGCTTGCGAAAAAGGAGGGTTTTGAAAGTGCAAACCGCGCAAAACATTTTTTTCGGAACAAGACTCATTATCTTGAACAAAATCTATCGCTATAAATTG
>PFPU01000004.1 GCA_002793215.1 Flavobacteriales bacterium CG_4_10_14_0_2_um_filter_35_18 | reverse complement strand
GTCTAAACGGAAGTTGCCTTACCTAAAAGGCGAAGATTGGCTGAAAAAACACTTTCCCAAACTGTTTTATTTAATAGAACCCTTTTTAAAACTTACCGCCGCTGATAAATTAGTTGAACTTATAAAGGTGCTAAAGCCTGATTTGGTGCATTCCCTAGAAATGCAATCTCAAACCTATCACCTGTTAAAAGCCAAAAAAATAGGCGACTTTAAATGGGCCTATTCCTCTTGGGGAAGCGATTTATATTTTTATCAAAATCAAAAAAACCATCAGCATCAAATTAAAAAGGTTTTATCAAATCTCGATTATCTTTTTACAGATAATAGCCGTGATATTAATAGTGCCATTAAATTGGGCTTTAAAGGACAATCAATGGGTGTTTTTCCTGGTGGCGGTGGCTATGATTTAAAAAAACTACAACCTTTAATAAAGCCTTTTGCCGATCGAAAGCTCATCCTTATTAAAGGCTATCACCATTGGGCAGGAAGGGCTTTGCCTGTTTTAAATGCCCTGAAAAGTATTAAAGACTCGCTAAAAGGATATAAAATTTATGTGTATGCTGCACATCCGGTGGTGGTTGAAAGAATTTGTCAAATTAATAAGGAAACCAATTTAAAAATTGACTATTCTCAACGCCAAAATGAGTTTAGTCACAGCGAATTATTGTCAAAATTTGGTCAAGCTAAAATTGCTGTTGGAAATAGCGTTTCTGACGGCATTCCAAACACCTTATTAGAGGCGATTATAATGGGTGCTTTTCCCATACAATCTAATCCTGGCGACGTTTCAAAAGATTATATTAAAGATGGTATTAACGGATTTTTAATACAAAATCCCGAAGATGAAAATGAAATTGCATCAAAAATTTTGTGTGCGCTAAATGATGAAAATTTAATTAAAAAGGCCCAGCTTGAAAATAAAAATTTAGCCCAAAAATTGGAATATTTATACATTCAAAAGGAAGTTTTAAAAGCGTATAAAACCATTCAATCTCAGCTATGAAAAATACCTTATTTATGGTCAATGCCGGTAAAATTTCTCCCGATGAAAATGGAGGTGCATCGGTTTATTTCAGTCATCTGGAGTTGTTGTCACTTGCCGGATATCAAATACATTTATTGGCGTGCATTTGGGATGAAACACCTTTTAATGAGGATGATTATAAGCTCATCAAACCTTTTGTAAAACACATAACTTTTTATAAACCAATATTTAAAAAACCAAAAAAGAATTTAAACCGACTCTATAAAGCACTCTTTAATCCAGCTTTATTCGAATATTATTTTTTAAATCAACAAAATGTAAGCTTTTTAAAATCGCATATCGCCGAAAATAATATTGATTTAGTTTGGGCAGAATGGCGTTGGACTGCTATTTGGGCTTGGCAGGCAAAGCTTAATTGTCCATTGATCTATGCCCATCACGATTGGGAATATAAGTTAGCCTTGTTGCGAAAAAAACCCGATTTAAATAAACGTTTTCACACCTTTCAAAAAAAACGCATTGAAATGCAGTTGGTAAAAAATGTGACGGCTTGTGTTTCGGGTTCAGCTACCGAAGCAACAGAAATACAGCAAATTACGAACAAAAAAACCTTATATCTCCCCACGACTTATCCTGAAATTACTCGGCAATTAAATCCAAAACCTACGCCTGATTTAATACACCTTGGCGGGATGGGTACTACGGCAAACCGATTGGGTTTAGAGCGCTTTTTAGACCTTTGTTGGCAGCCAATTAAAAATGAAATTCCGACCATACAATTAAAAATTATCGGCACACTAAACGGCGCTTCACCAGCCTTATTAAAAAAATTAAAAACAGAAAATATCCAATGTTTGGGTTTTGTTTCAAATTTGGATGAAATTATGCATCCCGAAGCTATTCACATTATTCCTTGGGAATTCAATACGGGAACCCGCACGCGCATTCCACAAGTATTTAATTATCAACAAGTTTTGGTTGCAACAAAAGCTTCCGCAGCTTGTTTTCCTGAGTTAATTAACGATAAAAATTGTATTTTAGCGAACGATTTGAATGAAATGTCGAAACAAATTATAAATCTTTATAAAAATCCAAAAAAAAGGGCGATTTTAGCACAACAAGCTAAAGTTACATTTTATCAAAATTTTACAGCTCAAAGTCAAGTGAAACCTTTAAAAGCCTTTTTAAAAACCATTTAGACCGTTTAAAAAATGAAAAATCCATTTATTACTATTGCAGGACGCCTTATCGGGAAAGATTACAAACCATTGGTAATAGCCGAACTTGGCATTAATCACGAAGGCTCTTTAAAAACCGCTTTTGAAATGGTTGACGCTGCCCACCTTGCTGGCGCTGAAATTGTTAAACATCAAACACATATTGTTGATGATGAAATGTCGGGCAAAGCAAAAGGTGTAATTCCCGGCAATGCAAAAGTTTCTATTTACGACATTATGAAACGCTGTGCGCTCAACGAATCGGATGAAATAAAACTCAAAAATTATGTAGAGCGTAAAGGCATGATTTTTATCAGTACACCATTTTCTAGAGCCGCAGCCGACAGACTAATAAAAATGGATGTTCCTGCCTTTAAAATTGGCTCGGGCGAATGTAATAATTATCCTTTGTTAGAACATATTGCCAATTTTGGCAAACCTATTATTTTAAGCACCGGGATGAACACCATAGAAAGTGTGAAAAAAGCAGTGGCAATTTTTGACGCTAAAAACATTCCTGTTGCGCTTTTACACACCACAAATTTATATCCAACACCACCTCATTTAGTGCGGTTTGGAGCGATGCAAGCACTTGCCGAAGCCTTTCCCGATAAGGTTTATGGCTTATCCGATCACACCACAAGCAACCTAGCATGTTTTGGCGCTGTAGCTCTAGGAGCGTCTATTTTAGAGCGTCATTTTACCGATTATATGCAGCGCACGGGTCCCGATATTGTGTGTTCTATGGATAAAAATGCTTGCGCTGAATTGATTACCGGTAGCGATCTAATTTGGCAGATGCGAGGGGGTACCAAAAATCCTGCTAAAGAAGAACAGGTTACCATAGATTTTGCTTTTGCAAGCGTTTGTACCATAAAATCTATTAAAAAAGGAGACCAGTTTACAAAAGAAAATATTTGGGTAAAGCGCCCCGGAACTGGTGAAATATTGGCAGAACATTTTAATGATATTTTAGGAAAAACAGCCGCCTATACCTTGGCAATTGATCAACAATTAACTTGGAGTGATGTTTCAAAAAATTAAAAAAATTGTATTCTTAACGGGCACTAGAGCTGATTTTGGCAAATTAAAATCCTTGATAAAAATTACTCAAAGCAACCAAAACTTCGAGGTTCACGTGTTTGCAACCGGCATGCATTTAGATGCTAAATATGGCGAAACGGTTATCGAAATAGAAAAAAGTGGTATTTATAACATTTATCGTTTTAAAAATCATGAAGGTTCTGAGTTTATGGATCGGACTTTAGCCAATACTATAAGGGGATTTTCGGAATATATTAACCAAATTAAACCCGATTTAATTGTGGTTCACGGCGATCGGGTAGAGCCTTTGGCAGGAGCAATTGTAGGCAGTTTAAACAATATTTTGGTAGCACATGTTGAAGGCGGTGAGCGCTCAGGAACCATTGATGAACTCATCCGTCATGCCGTGAGCAAAATGAGTCATATTCATTTGGTTTCTAATAAAATTGCTAAAAAAAGACTCGTACAAATGGGCGAATTGGCGTCGTCAATTTTTGTAATTGGTTCTCCTGATTTAGATTTGATGAATCCCGCGCAATTGCCAAGTTTAGAAGAAGTTAAAGCTTATTATAACATTTATTTTGAAAATTTTGCCCTGGTGATGTACCATCCGGTAACAACCGAATTGCAGTTGGCAAAAAGTCACGCAGCAATTTTGGTGGATGTTTTGATTAAAAGCGATAAAAATTATGTTGTTATTTACC
>PFPU01000186.1 GCA_002793215.1 Flavobacteriales bacterium CG_4_10_14_0_2_um_filter_35_18 | reverse complement strand
CCAGGTTTTATAGTTAAATAGTTCTCTTCAATTACACATTCTAAATGCTGAAAGGTGGTATAATTTTCAATTTTTTTACCGTAATAAATTTTATTTCTTTTTTTAGAAAGCGCAGGTTTTTCAACATTATTACTGACTTCAAAAACCGATTTTCCTTGAATATTGGCTTCATAGTTAGCAAGGTCAAATTGGTTTTTCCTATAAATTAGCGTGTTATAAGAATGCGTTTCAACTCCAGTATAAAATTGATATTTAGCAGCATTTTGAAAAGAATTTTGAAACACTATTGGCAATCCTTGAGTATTTTGTTTAAGCGTTTGAGCCCACATTTTATTTTGATGCGTTTCCCATTTAAAAATAGAAATGACTTCATCTGCCAAGGCAAAGCGGATATAAATTAGAGCAATAAGATTGAGACTTGCCAAAACAATAAATCCTTTTTTTAGGGTTGGCTGTGTTGTGATAATTTCAAAACCTAAAACCATTAAAGGAATTAAAATAAGTCCCGTCCACTGGGGTTGCGTACTGGTTTTAAAAGTCGATAGTAAAAAAAAGGCAATAAACCCAATCACAAGGTATTGCAAAGCTTTTTTAAAAACGGTGGTCTTTGAAAATGATTTAAAAAAAGCATAATATAAAACGGGAAAAGCCAAGCCTACAATCAATAGTTGATTTAAAAAATGATTGATGGTAAACCATATTTGATAAAGCTTTTTACTTCTGTTAAAATGGTATTTAACAGAGGGGTAATCATTTTGATATTGCCACCATAAATGTGGCGTAAACAGTGCGAAACAAAACAAACACGCCAACCAAAAATACTTGTTTTTTAAGAGTTTTAAATTTGAAAGCACCACAAATGCAATAACCAAAATGCCGTGATATTTGCTGTATAACATACCCGCCATTGCAAATCCTAAAAGCAATGCGATTTTTAAGCTATTTTTTGATAAAAATTGCTTGTAAGCATATAAAAATAAGGCTGTAAAAAAGAATAAAGGCGTGTCGGGAACAGTGATAAATCCATAAAAATTAAATAAGATAACCGCCGTTGTCAATAAAAAAAACAGGTGAATGTGCTGCCATTTTTCTTTAAAATCGATGAGATTCCAAATAAAATAAATAGTAAATCCGAACATAAAAGCACTAAAAAACCGCACTCCGAGTTCACCATTAAAAAACAAACTACTAATTTTAATCCACAGCGCTACCATAGGCGGATGATCAAAATAGCCCCAAGCCAAATTTTTTGACCAAAGCCAATAATAAGCCTCATCATCAATAAGTTCGGTAAAAACACTTTGCGCAATATTGACTATAAAAAACAAAAAGATATAAAAAATAAAAAGGGCTTTTTCGTTTTTAAAGATTTTCATAGAGGTTTTAATCTTAACGCAAAATTAGCAATAAAATGTTTTACCTTTACCTCCTAAATTTTAATGATGCCTAAAGCTTTAGTAATTATACCCACTTATAACGAAAAAGAAAACATTGAAAATATTATTAGGGCCGTTTTTAATTTGCCAATAAGCTTTGATGTTTTAATTGTAGATGACAATTCTCCTGACGGAACCTCCCAAATTGTTGAGAACCTTCAAAGTGACTATAAAAACCAACTTTTTATTGAAAAACGCGCGGGCAAAAGCGGATTGGGAACGGCTTATATTCACGGGTTTAAATGGGCACTCGCTAAAGATTATGACTATATCATTGAAATGGATGCCGATTTTTCACACAATCCAAAAGATTTAACGCGACTTTACGATGCTTGTGCCAATCAAGATGCCGACGTGGCGATTGGTTCGCGCTATTCGCAGGGGGTTAACGTAGTTAATTGGCCTATGAAACGCGTTTTACTGTCTTATTTTGCCTCTAAGTATGTGCGATTTATTTTGGGAATTCCCATTTGCGACACTACTGCCGGCTTTGTTTGTTATCGCAAAAAAGTGCTCGAAACCATCAATTTAAATAAAATAAAATTTATAGGCTATTCTTTTCAGATTGAAATGAAATATACCGCTTGGAAACTTGGCTTTAGGCTTAAAGAAGTATCTGTAATTTTTACCGATAGAACCTTAGGAAAATCAAAAATGAGTAGCAATATTATCACCGAAGCTATTTTTGGAGTTTTAAAACTGCGTTTTAAGCGCATCGCAAAAGCCGTATAATTATGAATGATATCCTTATAAAAAATGCCCTCATCGTAAATGAAGGCAAAATATTTGAAGGCGATGTTCATATTGTAGATGAATATATTGCCGAAATTAATAGTTCAATTAGCGTAAAATCTAGCAAAACTAGGGTCATTGATGCCGAAGGTAAACTGCTCATTCCCGGTGTTATTGACGACCAAGTTCATTTTAGAGAACCCGGTTTAACCCACAAAGCAACCATTGCCTCCGAAAGTAAAGCGGCTGTGGCAGGAGGCGTAACCTCATTTATCGAAATGCCCAATACCATTCCGCAAGCCACAAGCATTAATTTGGTTGAAGATAAATTTGAGATAGCCTCTAAAACCTCTTATGCCAACTATTCTTTTATGATTGGCGGTACCAATACCAATATAGAAGAATTGCTCAAAGCCGACCCCAAAAAAATTGCCGCTATCAAATTATTTTTAGGTTCCTCTACCGGAAATATGCTTGTTGATGACGAAAAAGCACTTACCGCCATTTTTAAATCGGCTAAAATGCTCATTGTCGCCCATTGTGAAGATGAAAAAACCATAACTAAAAATCTGGAATTCTATAAAAACAAGTATGGCGATGACATTCCCATCAAATGTCATCCGCTTATTAGAAGTGAAGAAGCTTGCTTCATTTCTTCATCAAAAGCGGTAGCTTTGGCTAAAAAAACGGGAGCCAGACTTCATGTGTTCCATATTTCAACTGCTAAAGAAGCCGAAAAATTATTCAGCAACAAAAAGTTAATCGACAAAAAAATTACCGCAGAAGTTTGCGTGCATCATCTTTGGTTTGACGATTCCGATTACGAAAAAAAAGGAACACTCATCAAATGGAATCCTGCCATAAAAACTAAAGCCGATAAAGAAGGCTTATTACACGCGTTGCTTAACGATAAAATTGACATCATTGCCACCGATCACGCACCTCATACTTTAGTCGAAAAGCAACAAGTTTACACTAAAGCCCCAAGTGGCGGTCCGCTTGTGCAACACGGACTCTTAGCGATGATTGAGTTGCATAAAAAGGGGTTGATTTCTCTTGAAAAAATTGTCGAAAAAATGTGCCATAACCCGGCAATTCTATTCCAAATTGAAAAAAGAGGTTTTATAAAAGAAGGCTATTTTGCCGATTTAACTTTGGTTGATTTATCCGCTTTACAATCGGTTACTAAAGATACCATTTTATATCAGTGTAAATGGTCGCCATTTGAAGGCATCACCTTTACCAGCAAGGTAACACACACCTTTATAAATGGTCAGCTCATATACAATAAAGGAGTTTTTAATGAGTCGTTAAAAGGTAAGCGACTTACTTTTAACAGACCATGAAACACACGTATATAATCCTAGCCATTGTGTTGTTTTTTGGCGCCTGTACAAGCAACACCATTTATAAAAAGCCAAAAGATTTGATTCCTAAAGATCAAATGGTCGATTTAATGGTTGATATGTATATGGCAAATGTTTCTGTTAATTTGCCAAATAAAGACAATTTAAGAAACATACAATATTTTCCACTGGTATATAAAAAACATAAAATTGACAGTACGCGATTTAAAAACAGCAACCTTTATTATATGTCAAAAATTAAAGACTACCTAGATATTAACCAAAGGGTTATTGATAAGTTAGAAATTTTAAAAAAGGCCAAAGAGGCTGTTAGAAAAATAGAGGACTCTATACAAAAGATAAAATCAGACTCTATACAAAAGATAAAATCAGATTCTGTTAAAAAGTTTAAAGAAGCTAAACTAAAAATAAAACTTAAAGATTCTTTAAAATCTGATTTTATAATAGGTAATGGCGT
>PFPU01000203.1:692-4960 GCA_002793215.1 Flavobacteriales bacterium CG_4_10_14_0_2_um_filter_35_18 | reverse complement strand
ACTAGCCAAATTTAAACCGGAGGAACGCTACAAAGGTAGCACACCTCGCCGAGATAAAAAAATAAGGTGCCAAAAGGCATCATTTATTAACTTTTAACTTTTAAATATTATGAAAAACAAATTTTTATCAATTCTAGCTTTAGGGTTAGCTTTTACGTTAAGTTCAGCGACCACAATTCCCAATGATTCTGATAAAGAAGTTGGGAGACAATGTTGCACAAAAACAACGCATATGGCAGATGGAAGTTCTATTTCAATTACGGCTTGCGCAGGTTGGTTCTTGTCTAATAATGCTAATGCAATGACAAGAGCTTGTGCCAAAGTTGATGGAGCAATGGGAATTAATTAATAACTTTAAAATCAAAAACAATGTTAAAAGGATTATTTTTAGGAGTTGTAACTTTATTTACTTTTAACTCTACAGACACAAAGGCTGAACTGATTTTACAAGATGCGACAGTTTGTCGCGTAACTTGCACAATCAGCGTGCCAGATGGTTTTGGTGGAAGTTTAGGTATTTCTGGTACAGCAGGAAATTTTTTTACAAGTTGTGAATCTGCAAGAGAAAAAGCTTGTAAAAGAGCTGCTCAGAATGTATTTGATGTGTTAATGGATATGTAATATTGTTGAGAACATTTCTATCCAATAAGGATAAGGTGCGAAATTTTAAAATTTCGCACCTTATATAATTAATATTAAATTAAAAATTATGAAACATATATATATATTACTAAGTCTATTTTTAACAATTTCAATGAGTTACAGCCAAAGTATTGTAATCGAATATAATCACTTAATTTCATTTCCTACAAATTCTACAGAAGCTGTTTACAGATTAGAAATAAAAGGAAGTAAAAGTGTGTATTATCAGCTTAAAAGTGATTTTACTGAAAAAGAAGGAAACGATGTTATACAAGCAAATGAAGGCATAATACCTTTTGTGATTAAGGACTTTTCAAACAAAAAAACTGTTTACAATCAACCAATTATAAATAGCATGAAATTTATTAATGACGAACTGCCTATGCAAGCTTGGACATTAACGAATGAAACAAAAAAAATTAAATCATTTACTTGTAAAAAGGCTACAACTACATTCAGAGGACGTAATTATACAGCTTGGTATACAGAAGAACTATCTATTATTGGCGGTCCTTGGAAATTTGATGGATTGCCTGGACTTATTTTGTCTGTTTCATCAGAGGACAGAGTGCTAAATATTGAAGCTACCAAAATAGAAAAAAAATCAAATTTAGAATTAGCCAAGTTTGATGTCCAAGAAAAAAAACAAATGAATTGGGAAGATTATTGTATTAAATATAGAGAAGTGATAGAGCGCATAAGAAAAAATATGAAAGCAGATTCTGACCCGGATATGGAATATGATATTAACATAAATTTAGTGGAAGATATTGGACTTTAAATTTGAAAAACGCATACTAGTAACCTTAATAACAATTTGCTTGTCAAATTCTGTGTTTTCTCAAAATTTTAAAGGTATAATAACAAATAATGAGGGAAATCCAATTGATGACTGTTACGTTCTTTTGATTAATTCAGCCTCTGAAGAAGTTATCAATTATGCAGTCCCAAATGTTAAGGGAGAGTATTTTATTAATATTCATAACAAGAAATTAACCAATGTTAAAATAAAATGCCAAGGATTGGCATATAAAACTGAAACACAATTATTAAAAATTGATAAAGAATTAGCTAACTATATCGTAAATTTTAAACTAACGTCAAGGGAAATTAAATTAGATGAAGTGATTGTTATTTTTGACCGTGTTGCAGTTAAAGTTAAAAACGATACAGTAGAATACGATGTTACAAAATTTAAACGCTTAGAAGACAGAAAAATTATTAACGTTTTAAAAAATATGCCCGGAATTCAAGTTGATGAAAGAATTGGCTTAATACAATATAAAGGCAAACCAATTGAGACACTTTTGTTAGATGGTGATAATTTGTTTGGCAAAAGTTACTCTATTGGCGCAAGAAACATTTCTTCAGATATAGTAGATAAAGTAGAAGCTATTGAAGATTATCACGATAACAAATTAAAAAAAGGTTTAAAAAAATCTGATAAAGTTGTGCTTAATCTAAAATTTAAAAAAGATAAATTCAAAGTATCTGGCGAAGTTGCTGTAGGTGGAGGAAAAGACAGCCATCTCGTGAATGCAAACATCATTAACTTATCAAGTGATATAAAAGGCTTTGGCGTTTTCAATTTTAACAATATTTCAGTAAATCAAACGCCGTTTCAGAAAGAAACTTATGCTATAGAAAATCGTGAAGAAATTGAGAACGCGACAATTGATTTCTTTAACGAAAGTAGCATCACGCAAACTTCAATTTTTCCACGCAGTTATATCAATAATATAAAATTCGGCTCTATTAGCAATTTATTAAAAGTGACAGATAAAATTAAAATAAAAAATGCGATATCATATTTTAATGATAATTATCAATATTCATTTCTTTCAAGAAACAATATTGAAATAAACAATGAGGCTTTTCTAACATCAAACAAAACTTCCAATTCGGCTATTCCTATTTTTATATCAATGGCTAATGAAGTTGATATTGACCTCTCAAATAACTCAATACTAAAATATTCAAATCGTATCGTTGACAATAAAAATGATTTTGACCAAATCAATTTGCAAAATGAAGAAAATGTTTTTGAAACACAAATAAATCATTCTAAATTATATTATCAGCAAAACCTTAGTTTTACCAAAAAGATATCCAATAATGATTTAATTGAACTTAATATTTTCAACTCTAATGATTTTAGGAAACAGAGCATTGATATATTAAATCAAGAGGATATTTTTTTCAACGGTAATATTTTCAATAATGAAAGTTTTGATAATAGAAGAAACATTTTTTTTTCTGATATATTATATCTCAAAAAAATGGATAATTGGAATTTTGAATTTATTGTAAGACATAGATTAGATACTGAAAATTTCAAAATAAATACTATCTCGAACAGATACGACTATCAATTTAAAAATAATACCACCAATTTCATAACTACTACTAATTTTGAAAAAAACAAAAAATTTAGATTGACAGGTAAAATAGATATTGGTTTCTCAAAAAGAGAGTTACAAAATGATTTCGATAACGTAAGATTAAATCAAGATGATTTTTTTGTTAATTCTGAATTTAAAATGAAATTTAAATTCGATAGCAAAAGTAATCTTAGTCTAAATTTTGAAAATAAAAATAAGTTAAATGATAATTATTATCTATTCTCAAACCCAATACTTATTGATAGCAGAACAATAACTAGTAATATTTCTTCTTTAGAATTTCAGAAAAGATGGAAAACCTATATAAATTTTTCACATTATGATTTATTGAGACAGTCAAGTTTTACATTTTTATCCTCATATGAGGAAATAAAAAATTCCATTGTTGCAGAACAAGAAATAACAGAAGATATTAATATAATAACATACTTTCAAATACCACAAAACAGAAAAGATATAAATTTATTAGCATCAAAAACATTTTTTGTGGATTATATAGATAATAAAATTAGCCTCAATAGTAATGCTAACTTTAGCCGATACTTTAATGCTTTAAATGGAAGTGATATTAGTCAAGTTTGGTCAGCCATTTACAATACAAACATCGAAATCAATAGTGCTTTTAAAGGTTTTTTTAATTACAAAAGTAATATCGGTATAACGTATATCGAAAATAAGCAAGAAAATAGCAACACCTTTTTTAACAGCACATTAAATGCAAGATTAGAAGCTATTTTTCAGTTTACAAAAAAAAGCTATTCTAAAATAGAAAACGAATTATTGCTTCCAAGAGGAAACGGTTTTGATAAAAATCAATTATTTATTGACTTTTCATTTAATCATAAGGGAAAGAACATAGAATACTTTATTCTGTCTCGAAATCTATTAAATAAAAGCTCATTTAATCAAATTTCTGTAACAGAATTTTCAACTAGTGTTTTTTCTAGCAACCTATTTGACCGATACATCATATTCGGATTGAACTATAATTTTTAAATAAAAAAGCGGCTACCAACACCGGTAACCGTTGCACAAGCCTTTAAATTTTTTTACACCATTTTTCTATACAACAAAAAACGGAAGATTTCAAAAGCTTTGTTATTAATGTTGCATTTTCAGCGCATACCTGGATATATCGGATCAAATTGTGCCAGTGATAACGGTTTGAATTGCGCCACTTTTGAAAGATCAAGTATAAACTACCTTGTCGCAAAAAATAAGCGA
>PFPU01000203.1:0-447 GCA_002793215.1 Flavobacteriales bacterium CG_4_10_14_0_2_um_filter_35_18 | reverse complement strand
ATGAGGCCGGAAGCGAACTGTTTATCGATTTTGCCGGCAAGAAGCTTAACATTGTTAACAAACATACCGGTGAGATCATACCTGTTGAGGTATTCGTGGCCATCCTGCCAAACAGCCAGTACACGTATGCAGAGGCTTGTTTGAGCCAGAAACGGGAAGATTTAATCTCTTGCTGCGTTGGTGCCTTAAACTTTTATGGAGGTGTTCCCAAGGCCATTGTATCGGATAACTTAAAATCGGCCGTTACCCGGGCCAGTAAGTATGAGCCTGAGATTAACAGGTCCTTTAAAGACTTTGCCAGGCATTACAACTGTGTGCTCAATCCTACCCGCAGTTACGCGCCTCAGGACAAAGCATTGGTTGAAACCACAGCTCACCTATCAAGCTTATAATGCCACCATTGAGGGAAGTTTGTTTAATAACGACAGTCCATTGACGTTTAACCCC
>PFPU01000190.1 GCA_002793215.1 Flavobacteriales bacterium CG_4_10_14_0_2_um_filter_35_18 | reverse complement strand
GTTCCGTTTTTAAGGCAACAAGGCGGTCGGTTTCTTTTATTTTTAAGGTGTGAAGTCCTGTTAGATGGCAAGAAATGCCTAATCCCAAACAAGTTACAACTATGGTTTGTGCTAAATCGGGCGCGTTTATCAAATTGAGTTGTAAGTTTTGAACGGTTGGCTTCACATGTTTAGTGATTGTAATAGTATCATTTTTAAAGGTAGTTTCAACCCCCAAGTTTTTATAAATGGAAACCAAAACACGGTCGCCTTGCAGGCTGTCTTTTTTATAGGAACTTAATTTTATGGAGGCATGAGTGCTTAAAGCCACCAAACTATAAAAATAGGAAGCCGAACTCCAATCCGATTCCACTGTAATAGTTATTGGTTCTATGTCCGTTTTTGGAAGCACATTGATGTCGTTTTCTTGCCAAGAATAAACCACACCTAATTGTTCTAGCAAACTTAAAGTCATTTGCAAATAAGGTCTTGAAGTGATTTCACCAACGAGATTGAGGTGCAAACCTTGACTTAATTTTGGCGCAATTAATAGCAAAGCTGATAAGTATTGGCTACTCACATCACCCTTGATGCGGATGGCGTTATTGGTAAACACTTTCCCTTTGATAAGCAAAGGGGGAAACCCTTCTTTATTTTGATATTTTATATCTGCACCGATACTTTTCAAGGCTTCAACTAAAATTTTAATGGGGCGGTTTTGCATGCGGTCAGAGCCGGTCAAGTTTACGGTTGAACCTGTTTTTATTGCAAAAAAAGCAGTTAAAAATCGCATGGCCGTTCCGGCATGACCAATATTTACGCTGCCTTTTTTATCTGTCAAGGCTTTTTGCAAATGAATGGTATCGTCGGCATCCGACAAGTTCTTGATGCTAATTTGAGGATACAACTGCTGTAAAATTAATAAGCGGTTCGATTCACTTTTTGATCCCGAAATTGTTAAAGTTCCGTTAATTTTAGGGCAATTCGTATGGTTCAAGAGTAGATTCATTGTTAAAAAATTACCTTACTAAAATATTATGTTTAATTTCATCGCAACATTAACCAAACTTAATTTTACAATGAAAAAATTCGTTTTCCTTCTCTTTTTATTAGTGAGCTTTTTAAGTTACAAAGGTAACGCTCAAAAGCAAGTAACCAAATTTTCTGACAACTTTTACAAGGCCTTAACTTGGCGTAATATTGGGCCTTTTGTAGGTGGGCGAAGTGCCGCGGTAACGGGTGTTAGCGGCAAGCCAAATCTGTATTATTTTGGCGCGACCGGCGGTGGTGTTTGGCGTACTACCGATGCCGGAAATACCTACGAAAATATTAGCGACGGCTTTTTTGGCGGCTCAATTGGCGCTGTTGCGGTGAGTGAATGGGATAACAACGTGATTTATGTTGGCGGTGGCGAAGTTACCGTTCGCGGAAATGTGTCTTCGGGTGATGGCGTTTGGAAAAGTGAAGATGCCGGAAAAACTTGGAAACACATGGGCTTACCCAATTCAAGGCACATTCCCAGAATCAGAATTGACCCTAAAAACCCAGCTATTGTTTACGCTGCCGTTTTGGGCGATTTGTTTAAGTCGTCAGCCGAAAGAGGCGTTTACAAATCAACCGACGGCGGTAAAAACTGGCGTAAAGTTTTATTCGCTAATGCAGATGCGGGTGCAGTAGATTTAACGTTCGATCCTAATAATTCCAGAATTTTATACGCATCAACTTGGCGCGTTAGACGCACACCTTATAGTTTAGAAAGTGGTGGCGAGGGTTCGGCCCTGTGGAAAAGTTTAGACAGCGGTGAAACTTGGACCAATATTTCGGCTAATAAAGGCTTGCCAAAAGGTATTTGGGGTATTAACGGCATTACCGTTTCGCCAGTAAATTCAGATATTGTTTGGGCAATCATTGAAAATAATGACGGAGGCGTTTACAAATCTACCGATGCTGGCGCTACTTGGAAATTGGTAAATAGTGACCGCAGTTTGCGCCAACGCGCTTGGTATTATACAAGAATTTATGCCGATACGCAAGATGAAAATACACTCTATGTTTTGAATGTTGATTACCATCAATCAAAAGATGGCGGAAAAACCTTTAAAGCTTTTGAAGCACCCCACGGTGATCACCACGATTTGTGGATTGCGCCCGAAAATAACCAACGGATGATTATTGCCGATGATGGTGGCGCTCAAGTCTCTTTTGATGCAGGTGTTAATTGGAGCACCTATCTCAATCAAGCAACCGGGCAATTTTATCGCGTGGTAACTGATAACGCTTTTCCTTATCGCATTTATGGTGCACAACAAGACAATTCAACTGTGAGAATTGCGCATCGCACAGATGGCTATGCTATTACCGATAAAGATTGGGAAGAAACCGCAGGTAGTGAAAGCGCCCATATTGCTGTAGATCCAGATAATAACGATATCGTTTACGGCGGAAGTTACAGTGGCTTATTAACCCGCGTTGACCACAAAAATAAGCAATTAAGAGCCATCAATGTTTGGCCCGATGATCCAATGGGTCACGGTGCTGAAGATTCAAAATACCGTTTTCAATGGAATTTTCCCATCTTTTTTAGTCCTAACAACCATAAAAAATTATATGCTGCTTCTAATCATTTGCATATAAGTACCGACGAAGGGCAATCTTGGCAGGTAATTAGTCCAGATTTAACTCGAAATGACCCAAATACCTTAAAATCATCTGGCGGACCAATTACAAAAGATAATACCAGTGTTGAATATTATGGTACTATTTTCGCTGCAGCGGAATCGCCTTTTGAACCCGATTTAATTTGGACGGGTTCTGATGATGGTTTGGTTCATATTTCGCGCGATGGCGGTAAAAATTGGAGCAATGTAACTCCAGCTAAAATGCCCGAATGGATGATGTTTAACAGCATCGAAATAGATCCTTTTGTCAAAGGAGGAGCTTATTTTGTTGGTACAAAATACAAGAGTGGCGATTACAATCCATACATTTATAAAACAGAAAATTATGGTAAGAGCTGGAAATTAATTGTCAATGGCATTCCGAATGACTATTTTACGCGTACCATGCGCGCCGACCCAAATAGAAAAGGATTGCTTTATGCCGGAACCGAAAAAGGAATGTTTATCAGCTTTGACGATGGCGAAAATTGGGAAAAATTTCAGTTAAACTTACCACAAGTTCCCATAACCGATTTAACCATTAAAGATAATAACCTTATCGCGGCAACGCAAGGACGTGCTTTTTGGATTATTGATGATTTAACGCCCCTGCATCAGTTAAATAGTGCTCTTACCTCGCAAACGGTAGTGCTCTATAAACCACAAGATTCGTATGACTTGGGCGGGCGAAGATCAAGAAGTTCAAAAACGGTAGGTCAAAATCGCAATGGAGGCGTAGGTGTAAATTTTTATATTAAAGATACCTTAAGTTCCGATGCTATTAGCTTGAGCTTTAAAGATACACAGGGCAAATTGATAAAAACCTATAACCTTAAACCCGATAAATCTAAAAATGAAGAAAAATTGGAGCTTAATGAAGGTGATAACATTTTATATTGGGATATGATGTACCCTGGAGCTGAGCGTGTTGAAGGCATGATTTTGTGGTGGGGTTCGCTTGACGGACCAAAAGCCGTTCCAGGAACGTATAGTGTTGAATTATCGGTAAACGGAAAAATACAGAGCCAATCTTTCAATATTTTAAAAGATCCTAGAAGTAGCGCCAGCTTAGCCGACTTACAATTGAAATTTGATTTTATTCTTTCGGTTCGCGATAAACTTACCGAAACGCATAAAGCACTTAAAAATATTAAGGTCATTAAAGATCAAGTTGAATTGCTAAAAAAATCAATTTCCGATAAAACAGCACAAAAAGATTTGATTGCCTTTGCTGATGATTTGGTTAAACGCTTAATTGTTATTGAAAATAATTTGTACCAAACTAAAAGCAGGAGCGGTCAAGATCCACTAAATTACCCTATTAAACTAAACAACAAATTAGCGCATTTAAGTGCCTTAACAAGTATTGGCGACTACAAGCCAACGGCTCAAGCCTATGACTTTAAAAATGAAGTTACCGCCGCTATTGACAAGGAATTGAAAGATTTATACCAAATTTTTGACAATGATGTTAAACAACTCAATGCCAAAGTAAAAGCGAGTGGTATTGATTTGATAAAGATTAATTAATCTTTTATATAAATCCAACCTTATAGGTCTTTATTGACCTTGTAGGTTTTTTATCGGCAACAAGACCTAAAAGGTTTTATTGATTATTTTGAAAACTATGTAGACTTTGAGTCAAACCTTATAGGTCTTTATTGACCTTGTAGGTTTTTTATCGGCAACAAGACCTAAGAGGTTTTTATTGATGATTTTGAAAACTTTATAAGTTTTAAGTCAAACCTTATAGGTCTAGAAAAGTTTTAAATATACATAAAATGAAAATTATAAATTAAAGGCCAATAAGGTTTTTAATTTTTCCAAAATAATTTCAATTTAATATTATTTTTGGCAATAAAAGAAGAACTTTAGTTTATGCTAACTTTTATATGAAAAATCAGAAAGAAGACTTTAGTATTCTTATTCCAGTTT
>PFPU01000158.1 GCA_002793215.1 Flavobacteriales bacterium CG_4_10_14_0_2_um_filter_35_18 | reverse complement strand
TAAATTTTTAACAGATGAAAACCTTAGATTTATTTAACTTTAAAGATAAAAAAGCCTTAATCCGCGTAGATTTTAACGTGCCATTAGACGAAAATTTCAACGTAACCGATGCCTCTCGAATTGAGGGTGCAAAGTCGAGTATAATAAAAATTATACACGATGGTGGCGCGGTGATTTTAATGTCACATTTGGGACGTCCAAAAGGCGTAGAAGCAATTTATTCGTTACAACACATTGTTAGTGAAGTTAAAAAAGTGCTAGGACTTGAAGTAAAATTTGCTTCTGATTGTGTGGGTGAGGTAGCCCAAAAAGCCGTAGCCGATTTAAAAATGGGGCAAGTATTGTTGTTAGAAAACTTGAGATTCCATCCCGAAGAAGAAAAAGGGGATGTTGAATTTGCTGAGCAATTGTCTAAATTAGGGGATATTTATGTAAATGATGCTTTTGGCACAGCGCACCGAGCACATGCCTCAACCACCATTATCGCACAATTTTTTCCAAAAGCAAAATGCTTTGGTTATTTGTTAGCAAAAGAAATTGAGAGTATTAAGCGCGTTTTAGAAAATAGTCAAAAGCCCGTAACCGCTGTTTTAGGCGGGGCAAAAGTTTCTTCAAAAATTGGCATAATCGAAAATATTTTAGATAAAGTTGACCACATTATTATTGGTGGTGGAATGACTTTTACCTTTATAAAAGCCCTTGGCGGACAAATTGGCAACTCACTTTGCGAAGATGATAAACTGGAATTAGCGCTGTCTATTTTAGCACAAGCCAAAGCTAAAAAAGTTAAAATCCACCTGCCTATTGACGCCCTAATTGCCGATGATTTTAATAACCATGCGCATACCAAAATTGTAGAAATAAATAACATTCCCGAAGGTTGGATGGGCTTAGATGCCGGTCCAAAAACCAATGTGGGCTTTTCGTATATCATAGCACAATCAAAAACCATTTTGTGGAATGGCCCTCTTGGGGTTTTTGAAATGCCAAACTTTGCTAAAGGCACTATTGAACTCGGTAACGCTATTGCAGATGCAACCGATGATGGCGCTTTTTCGTTAGTTGGAGGTGGTGATTCAGTAGCGGCAGTAAAACAATTTGGCTTCGAAAATAAAGTTAGCTATGTTTCTACCGGTGGCGGTGCGATGTTAGAAATGCTTGAAGGCAAAACCCTGCCGGGAATTGCGGCCATAGAAGCGTGATAAATAAAAACAGCCGCAAGGTTTGCAAACCTTGTAAAAGGGTATTTAAGGTTTATTTTTGGATGTTCTCAATCGCAAATTTTAAACGGCTAATGGTTTCTTCTTTGCCTATAAGTGAAGCAATATCAAATAAATGGGGACCTTTTAAAGCGCCCACTAAACCCAATCGGAACGGTTGCATCACACTGCCAAAACCAAGTTCTTTCTCGTTTATCCAAATCTTAATTTGATTTTCAATATTTTCTGAAGAAAAGTCGGCAATATTATTTAAGCAATTGATAAGTTCTATCATTAAGGCAGGCGACGATTCTTTCCACTGTTTGCTAATAGCTTTTTCGTCAAATAGATTAGGTGCTACAAAAAAGAAAGCGGTTAAATCCCAAAAATCAGTTACAAAAGTGGCGCGTTCTTTGGTTAACGCAATCACTTTTGAAACAAATGATTTATCGCTAAAATTTTTTAATTGTTTGGCATTGTAGTTATTTGCACCATTATCATTTAAAATAGATGCGTGTTTTTCATTTAAAATTGGCAGCAGCAAATCGGCCAATTCGTTATCCGATTTTTGCTGCATATATTGATGTTGAAACCATTTTGTTTTTTCAGGATCAAATTTTGCACCCGATTTGCTAACGCGACTTAAGTCAAAAGCTTCAATAAGTTGGGGCAATGAGAAAAGTTCTTGTTCGGTTCCGGCATTCCAACCTAATAAAGCCAGCATATTTATCAAAGCATTGTTAAAATAGCCTGCTTCTTTATAGCCTTGCGACAACTCATTAGTAGCAGGATCAATCCAGTTTAATGGAAAAACCGGGAATCCCATTTTATCGCCGTCGCGCTTGCTGAGTTTTCCTTTTCCTACAGGTTTTAAAATGAGTGGTAAGTGTGAAAATTCGGGAGCTTGCCAATTAAAAGCGCGGTATAATAGGATGTGCAGCGCCATTGATGGCAGCCATTCTTCACCGCGAATAACATGGGTAATTTGCATTAAATGGTCATCGACAATATTGGCTAAATGATAGGTTGGCATCCCATCACTTTTAAATAAAACTTTATCATCTAACACATTGGTGTTTATAGTCATGTTGCCACGGATGGTATCAAACAATTCTAATGGTTCAGCAGTTGGCGTTTTAAATCGGATAACATAAGGAATGCCCTCTTTAATTTTAGTTGAAACTTCATCTGCGTTAAGCGATAAAGAATTATCGAGTTTTAAGCGATTGTGGTGGTTGTAAATAAAGGTATTTCCGTTTGCTTCCTCTTTGGCTCTATAAATATCAAGTGATTCGGCCGAATCAAAAGCGTAATAAGCATGACCATTTTTTACAAGTTGTAAAGCATAATCTTTGTAGATTTCTTTGCGTTCACTTTGGCGATAGGGACCATAGCCTTTGTCTTTACCGATACCTTCATCAAACGGAATACCGCACCAGTTTAAGGCGTTGATAATATAAGCTTCGGCTCCAGGCACATAGCGAGTTTGGTCGGTATCTTCAATACGTAAAATAAAAGTGCCGTGATGTTTTTTGGCGAATAAATAATTAAATAATGCAGTTCTAAGTCCTCCAATATGTAACGGCCCGGTTGGACTAGGTGCAAAGCGCACTCTTACTTTTTTATCCATTTTCACTTGTTTTAAAAGTGCAAAGATAAATTTTCGCTTTGAATGAGGCGTTTTATTAAGTGAAAAGATATACTAGAAATTTAAGCGGTATGCTTAGTTTATTGCTTGCTGAAAATTAATTGTTTGAACAATCTTTACAATCATATATAAATTAAGAGCCACAAAAATTAATAGGGCTATGGCTATTAACAAGATAGATTTCTTTTTAGCATTGTAGTTTTTAATTTCGCTCATCATTATGGTTTTTAATACATCAAAAGTAACTACAATAAATTGGCTGTTTGTAGGTGGAAACCCTAAAATAATAGCGGAAATTTCCCCTAATTGAGCCTCCAAATAATTATTGTAGTGGCGATTAAAAAAATATTATCTAAATTTGAATTTATAAATTTTAAAACCAAAAGTCATGAATTTCAAAACACAATTATTTAAAACCTCATTAAAAGTAGGTGCTTGTTTAATTTTAGCATTTTTAATAAATGCTTGTATAAAAAGCCCAAAAGATGTAAATACGGCGCGACCTGAGCACGCCATTACAAAGGAACAGGCTGTTGAGTTAAGCAATAATTATACATTGCGCTATGAAAGTGTAGGTCGCGTTATCGGCAAAGAAGACAATCGCTCAACTTGGTACTCGCTAGATGAGTTAAAAAACTACATCGCCTATGTTGAAGCACAAGGCAAGGCACAGGGTTATATGGTAGATGGCATTCGTTTTTATATTGGCGCTTATGGTGTTGATTATAAAGAGGCAGCTAAACAAAACCTTACAACTATATTTTTAGCACCTACCGGAATGAAAATGGGAACAATGAATGAACGTTCTATGGGTTCTAATCAAAGCAGTCCAGATATTACCGAGATTGACGCCTACAATTTAGGACAAAATGGTTGGCCACCACATAAAACTTACGGCAATTAAATTATTTAAAAACCTCAACCAAAACCCCTAAATTAGTAATTATTTAGGAGTTTTTATTCTCTTTTTAAAGTTACATGGATTATTTAATATACTATTTACCATTTTATATTAATGCCTTAGAGCTAATTGCGATTATTATTGGGTTTGTGCATTATCACAAATATAAACACACTCTTTTAAAATACTTTTTGTGGTTTTTATGCTATGGCTTTTTAAGTGAAATGCTTGGTTTTTTGGTTTCGTATTTTTTTAAACAAAACAATGTAATTATTTTTAATATTTACACGCTTGTGCAATATGAGTTTTTTTTATGGCTGTTTTACAAGCATTTTAAAACGGTACAATATAAAATCTTAACCAAAAGTATAGGGCTATTTACGGGTTTTTCATTTATAATCAATTCAATCTTTTTTCAAGATATTTTTACCACTTTCCAATCCTATTCTCTTTTGCTGGGAGGTTTCTTTTTAATAATAACCATTATTTTATTTTTTACAGAACTTTTAAATAGCGATGTTATTTTGATGGTTAAAAATTTGCTTATATTTTGGGTTGCCGTTGGTATTTTACTTTTTCAGTTGGGCTTAATACCTGTTTTTATTGCCACAAAATATATTAATTACTCAAATGGTAACACTTATGGTTATATTTTATTAATTTTAAATTTTATAACTTCCTTATGTTATAGTTTAGGCTTTATATGGACAAAGAAGAACTTAAATTATTAATCTTTAGTGTTTCGCTGGTCTTAGTTATTTTAGGCACAGCGCTTATCATTTTTTTCTTTTACTTTCAGCAAAAAAAGACGGGATTTTTATTAAAACGCGCCGAAGACCAAAAGAAATTTGACCATGAAATAGCCAAATCACGCATCGAAATTAGGGAACATACCTTAGAAAATATCAGTTGGGAAATTCACGATAACGTGGGACAACTTTTGTCTATTGCTAAAATGCAACTCAACATTCTGCAACCCAGCTTAACCGCGGTTCAACAAATAGAACTTCAGGAGACTAGCGAGCTTATAGGCAAAAGCCTACAAGAACTTCGCAGTTTAGCAAAATCACTAAACCCGGTTCATTTTAAAACTTTAGGTCTTTTAAATGCTATAAAAATGGAAATTGACCGTTTTAATAGAATGAATTTTATTGATGCTAAACTAGAAATAAATGGTGATTCGTATGAATTATCAGACAATAAAGGCATAATTTTGTTCAGAATTATACAAGAATTTTTCAATAACACCATGAAACATTCTAAAAGTGCTAAACTGTGCATCTTGCTTGACTATAAGCCAAATAACTTGTTTATTATGATAGAAGATCACGGTGTTGGGTTTGATTTAGAAAAATTAGAGAAAAATTCGGGTTTAGGTTTGCAAACCATGAAAAGTCGCGCTGCCCTAATTGGCGCTAGTTTTAAAATGCTCTCAAAAAAACAAATGGGAACGCGTATAGAAATAAATTGCCCTGTTTAAATTTATTATGATGAAAGATATTCCAATTATTATCGTAGATGATCACATTTTATTTTCGCAAGCATTAAAAGGATTGGTTAATAAGTTTGAGGGTTATCAGGTTATTGCGCAGTTAAAGAATGGGCAAGAATTAATCGACTATTTTGTAGAAAAAAAAGAAAGTCCTGCCATTATTTTAATGGATGTAAATATGCCCATTATTAATGGTGTTGACGCCACAAAATGGATAACCGAATTCCATCCTAAAGTCAAAGTTTTAGCTTTAACGATGATAGATGATGAATCTGTAATTATTAATATGATATGTGCGGGGGCAAGTGGATTTTTACTTAAAGATATCCATCCAAATACACTACTTGAAGCGCTAAATAAGGTCATGACTGATGGTGTTTATTATACCGATAGAGTAACTAAAGCGCTTATTAACGCTACTACCCATAAATCTATAGAACTTAAAGAACGGGAACTCATTTTTTTAAAATACGCTTGCTCCGATATGAGCTATCAACAAATTGCCGATAAAATGTGTTTGAGCTATAAAACCATTGATGGTTATCGCGAATCAATTTTTGATAAATTCAATGTGTCGAGCCGAATAGGAATGGTGCTTTATGCGCTAAAAGAAAAAATGGTAGAGATAAAATAAGCACTTTTAGCTTTTAATTTTAATCTGCAATATCCAGCCAAAAAAGAATTGTTAACTTTGCTGTTAGTCAACTTAAAAAAAAGTGATTCTTTAAGGTTCACATGGCAATGGATAGCGTTAAGCAAATACAACATAAACTCAAAGCATTTATTGTAAAATATTACATAAATGCCCTTATAAAGGGGAGCATCCTTTTTGTGGTTTTTGGTGTTTTATATCTATTTTTTATTTTATTTATAGAGTATGCTTTATGGTTAAAACCCTTAGCGCGAACCCTATTGTTTTTCATTTTTATTTCAGTTGAAGTGGGTTTGTTGTTGTTTTATATTCTATTTCCTTGTTTTAAAATTTTAGGTTTACAGAAAGGATTAGATTCAAATCAAGCATCTAAATTAATAGGTAAACACTTTAACGAAGTTGGCGATAAACTCTTAAATCTAGTGCAATTGCAACAAGATAAGGCGCAAACCGAATTGTTATTGGCGAGCATTGAACAAAAAGCATCAGGTTTGTTGACAGTAAAATTTAGCAATGCAATAAACTTTAAGCAAAATATAAAATTTTTAAAATTTTTGACTTTGCCTATTATTATGATTATTGTTATTGGTTTATCGGGCAAGTTAAATCCGTTTAAACAAAGCTTAAACCGAGTGGTGAATTATCAAAAACCTTTTTCACAACCGCCCCCCTTTAAGTTTAAACTAGAAACTGCAAATTTAAAGATTATAGAAGGGCAAGATTTATTGTTAAACGTCAGTACGGAAGGCGCTGTAGTTCCTAGTCAAGCTGAAATTATAATTGATGGACAAAGTTTTTTCTTAAAAAATGAAGATTTATCTCATTTTAGTTTTTTGTTTGAAAATATTTTGGAATCTTTTAATTTTTATCTAAAAGCAAATGAAGTTACTTCGCAAGATTATCAAATTGAAGTCTTACGAAAACCTATAATTACAGGTTTTAGAATGTTTTTAAGCTATCCTAAATATGTTAAACAGCAAGATGAAATCATCAATAACACAGGAAACGCAACCGTTCCGGAGGGAACCATCATAACTTGGGAATTAAATACCGCAAAAACTACCAAATTGGCATTTGTTACGCAAAACACGCAAGAGCCTTTTAAAAATGAAAATGAGAACCAGTTTAAGTTGATAAAAAAACTAACCGCATCGTTAAATTATCAAATAAATACCTCTAACAAGCAGTTAAAAGATTTTGAAAAATTGGGCTATGGAATTGTGGTTGTAAAAGATGAGTTTCCCAAAATTAGCCTCACTTCAGATATTGATTCGGCACAGTTTAACATGGCCCAATTTGCAGGACAAATTAGTGATGATTATGGACTTTCTAAACTAGAATTTGTTTATACCAACTTAGCCAAACCCGAATGGCCATTGACCATTCCTATTGCAATAAGCAACGCCTCATTCAATTCATTTTATTATTTATTAGACACTAATAGTCCTGATTTAAATTTGATAAAAGGAGCACATTACCAGTTTTATTTTAAAGTTTATGACAATGATGGTGTAAACGGGTCAAAATTTACAAAAAGCAAAATATTTGAATTTTATAACAAAACCGATATTGAAACCGAGAGTAGCTTATTACAAGCACAAAAGCAAAGCATTTCACTTTTGCAGGATGAAAAAGTAAAATCTAAAAAATTAGATGAAAGTGTTAAAAAAATAACCGATAAACTTAAAAGTCAATCAAATTTTAAGTGGGATGACGTTCAGCAAATCAAGGATTTAATTGCACGTCAAAAAAAGGAACAAGAACTTATTAATAATCATATCGACAACCTAAAAAACAATCTTAATCAAGATTCAAAACCTTCAAAAAATGAAGCCATAAATGAGAAGCAAGAAGATTTAAACAAACGACTCGAAGAAGCTCAGCAACTATTAAAACAAGAAAAAGACATTGAAGATTTAAGAAAATTATCCGAAAAACTTGATAAAGACGGTTTGTTAAATAAATTGGATAAATTTAATCAACAAACCAAACAAAACAATCGAACCATAGAGCGTATTTTAGAACTAACTAAGCGATTTTATATTGAAAAAAAGCTAGCAAACATAAGCGAAGACCTAAAAGTACTTAGCAAAGAACAAGATTCATTAGCCAACTCAAAAGATAATAATTTAAGTAAACAAGAAGCCATTGAACAAAAGTTTGACAAGTTATCTGAATCGTTAAAAAAAATAGATGCCGACAATAAATCACTCACAAAACCAATGGATTTACCCAAAATTCAACGAGAAGAATTTCAGGTAAAGGAAGGTTTAAAAGATTCAAAAAAGCAATTACAAACTAAAAATCAAAAAGAAGCCGTTTCAAAACAAAAGGAAACGGCTACAAAAATGAGTCAAATGGGAGAAAAGTTACAACAATCAATGGAGGGAATGGATGGCGAAATGCAACAAGAAAACATCCTGACTTTAAAAACTATTTTAGATAATTTAATTATCTTTTCTTTAGACCAAGAAACCTTGATGAATGATTTTAAAAACATTGACGACAAGCATCCTGACTTCTCTAAAAAATTGCGCCAACAAAAGGTTTTAAAAGATTATTTTGAGCACGTTGATGATAGTATTTACAACTTATCTTTGCGCATGCCAAGATTGTCGGTTCAAATACAAAACGAAATAACAGATACCCATTATAATATTAATAGTGCGTTAAAAAACCTAGCTGAGAACAACATCCCAACAGGTATAAGCAACCAACAATACGCAATGACATCGGCCAATAATTTGGCATTGATTTTAAACCAGCTATTAGACCAAATGCAAAACGAAAACCAATCAATGGGAAAAGGCAAAAAGGGGTCAGAATCACAATCTTTTAGTTTACCTGATATTATTAAAAAACAATCGGAGTTAATTAAGGATGTTCAAGATGGCACTAAAAAGGGTCTTAAACCAGGAAACAGCAAAGAATCATTAAGCGAAGCGCAATATGAAATATACAAGCAACAAGAGGCTTTAAAACAAGCTTTAAATGAAATTTTAAAAAATTCAGGCGAATCTGGAAATCAAGGTGAAAAAGCAAAAAAAATGATGGATGACTTACAACAACAATTGTTAGACAAAGGCTTTACTAATAATGTACTACAACAAATGACCGATTTACAACACGAACTTTTAAAGCTCGAAACAGCTCAAAAAAAGCAAGGCGTTGACATTAAAAGAGAGGCCATAACCAATACTAAAACTTTTGTGAAGCCAACTATAAAACCACTCGATTTTAAAGATAAAAATTTAAATAAACCAGAAATTTTAAATAGAAAACCCTTAATGTTAAAATTGCCCTATCAAAAAAGAGTACAACAATATTTTAAAGACAGTATATGATTATTTTTAATAACCTGATTTTGTCGGAAGTACCTGTTAATAAAAAAGTTAAAAACTGGATTGTAAAAGCTATTTTAAATGAAAATTTAAAAGAGGGAGAAGTCAACTATATTTTTTGTGATGATAATTATTTATCCGAATTAAATATCAAATATTTAAAACACAATACTTTAACTGACATTATTAGTTTTGATTATACCATTGGAAAAATTATTTCAGGCGATATTTTTATATCTATAGAACGCGTCAAAGAAAATGCCGAACTGTTTAATACAAAGTATGTGGATGAACTACACCGCGTGATGATTCACGGTGTTTTACATTACTGCGGATACAAAGACAAAACAGACGAGGAGAAAACACAAATGCGCTCTAAAGAAGATTATTACTTATCTTTGCGCGATTTTTAAATCGTGTATTTCACGTGAAACTACTTTAAATGGGATTATTAAATACAATATATGATGTTATTGTTGTTGGAGGTGGTCATGCCGGCAGTGAAGCTGCGGCGGCTAGCGCAAATTTAGGTGCTCATACCTTGCTAATTACAATGAGTTTACAAAACATCGCGCAAATGAGTTGCAATCCCGCTATGGGCGGTATTGCCAAAGGGCAAATTGTTAGAGAGATAGATGCTTTAGGCGGGTATAGTGGAATTGTTTCAGACAAAACGGCTATCCAATTTAAAATGCTTAATAAATCAAAAGGACCTGCAATGTGGAGTCCACGGGTGCAAAGTGATCGGATGCGCTTTGCCGAAACTTGGCGTTTAATGCTTGAACAAACCGAAAATTTAGATTTCTTTCAAGATTCTGTTAACGGATTGCTTTTTGAAGGAAATAAAATAGTAGGTGTTAAAACAGTTTTAGGTATTGAAATAAAAGCCAAAGCAGTAATTTTAACAGCAGGTACCTTTTTAAATGGGTTGATTCACATCGGCGATAAGCAATTTGGAGGAGGTCGCGCAGGTGAAAAAGCTTCAACAGGAATTACTGAAGACTTGGTTAAAGTAGGTTTTGAATTTGGTAGAATGAAAACGGGAACCCCACCCCGTGTTGACGGCCGATCATTAGATTATTCAAAAATGACAGAACAATTTGGAGATGAAAACCCCGAAAAATTTTCCTATTTACCAATTACAAAACCACTAACAAAACAAAGGTCTTGCTATATGACGTATACAAGTTTAGAGGTACATGAGCTTTTGCGCTCAGGTTTTGACAGATCTCCTATGTTTAACGGTCGTATTAAAAGTATTGGGCCAAGATATTGCCCGTCTATTGAAGATAAAATTAACCGTTTTGCGACAAAAGATCGACACCAACTCTTTATTGAACCTGAAGGATGGGAAACGGTTGAGGTTTATGTAAATGGGTTTTCGACCTCATTACCAGAAGATATTCAAGATAAAGCACTCCGAAAAGTGGCCGGATTTGAACATGTTAAATTTTTTAGATATGGTTATGCAATAGAATATGATTATTTTCCACCAACACAACTAAAACATAGTTTAGAAACAAAATTAATTTCAAATTTATTTTTCGCAGGTCAAATTAACGGGACTACAGGCTATGAAGAAGCTGCCGCGCAAGGGTTAATGGCTGGTATAAATGCGGCTTTAAAAATAAAAAACAAACCTGAATTTATAATAGCTAGAAGCGAAGGTTATATAGGTGTTTTAATTGATGATTTGATTACGAAAGGAACTGAAGAACCTTATCGAATGTTTACATCAAGAGCCGAATATCGAACTTTATTGCGACAAGATAATGCCGACATCCGTTTGACTAAAAAATCATTTGAAATAGGTTTGGCGAGTCAAGAACGACTAGATTTAGCAATAATAAAGGAAGATCAATCTAAATTACTTGTTGAATTTATACAAAACTTAAGTGTAAAACCAGAATTTATAAATCCAATTTTAGAATCAAATGAAACGGCGCTTATTAGCCAATCTATGAAATTATTTAAGATAGCTGCCAGACCACAATTAGATTTTTCAGTCATTACAAATATTGAAGAAGTGAGCGATTTTATTAAACTAAATAATATTAGCTCTGAAGCTATTACCCAAGCAGAAGTTTTTGTTAAATATTCGGGCTATATCGAAAAGGAAAAAAACAGCGTAGAAAAGCTAAGTCGCTTAGAAAATATTAAAATTCCTTCGACGTTTGATTTTAATAAATTGAACTCGATCTCAATCGAAGCACGTCAAAAATTGACAAAAATTAGACCTCAAACCATTGCTCAGGCAGCTAGAATTAGTGGCGTATCTCCATCAGATGTGTCGGTATTATTAGTTTATATGGGAAGATAATTTATAAGTTTCACATGAAACAGTTAGAATTCATTGCCAAATCGCCTATATCTGACGCTAAGTTAATCAGCTATTTAAGTTGTATTGATTACACCGTAAGTAAACAAGAATTTAAATTAGTAAAGGACGAAAAATCAAATTTATTAATAACCTCTCCACGTCCTTTTGCCGAAGACTTAATGGGTTTTTATGAAAGTGAAAATTACATCTCTCATACTGATACTAAAAAAACTTTGTTAGATAAAGTTTATCAAAGCGTTAGAAAATATACCCTTAAAAGTAAGGTTCGAAAAATAAAGAATGTAAAATCTAAAATTAGCAGTATTTTAGATATTGGCTGTGGTACGGGTGATTTTTTAGCCACTTGTGCTAAAAATAATTGGCAGGTTTTTGGTGTTGAGCCAAACGATAAAGCTCGGGCTATTTCAATTCAAAAAACTAATTCAAAAGCTATTTATAATTCAATTTTAACTTTAGAAAATAAAAATCCTAAACAAAAATTTGACATCATTACACTGTGGCATGTTTTAGAACATGTGCCAAATCTTGAGGATTACATTACGTCACTCAAAAAACTTTTACAACCCGACGGCGTTTTAATTGTCGCGGTTCCAAATTTTATGAGTTTTGATGCTCAATATTACAAGTCTTTTTGGGCTGCTTATGATGTGCCACGTCATCTTTGGCATTTTTCGCCAAAAGCGATAAAGATGTTGTTTTTAAAAGTCGATATGATTGTCGTAAAAACTTGGCCAATGATTTTTGACGCTTTCTATATTTCTCTTTTGAGTGAAAAAAACAAAACTAAAAAAGGAAATTTCTTCCGAGCGTTCTTTATCGGCTTATATTCTAATACCAAAGCAATTTTTACGCGCAGCTACTCGTCTATTACTTATATTATTCAAAATAAGTAGTTTTAAAGCCTTTTAAAGTTACTTTAAAAACAAAACGGGTAATTTCATTGTTGAATAACAATAAGCAGCTTAGCGCTTTTTAATTTAGGTGATATTTTATTGATTATGACTATTAATTTATTTTTAATATAAATAGTCTTTATTCAAGCAAAATTATTCCAATAATTGCAATAATAAAATAAACGGCAATTGTCATGGCTCCTGCATAATCTTTTGCAATACGCTGTCCTAATAAAAGGGCTAATAATACTTTTGCGGCCAATATTGTTGATAATAATCCGAAAAAGCTATTTTCGTATATAAAAATCATTACAATACCAATCACATTTAAAAGGCCGGTAATGATTTCAAATATTAGAATGACTCCTAGCAACAAAGGCACTTTATTTTTTAAAATGGTTTTAGAAAAATGCGCTTTTAAAAAAGTAACATTGCCATTCCAATCCGTTATTTTATCTATTCCAGATTGAATAAAAGTAATCGCTAAAAAAGCTAATATTAATAATTCAGCGGGATGGCTCATCCCTATTTTGTATAAATATTCCATAATAAAATTTATTTGGTCCAGTATTTATATGGTTTTAATGCAAGATTTACATTATAGTATTTCAAATCGCCAGTTACTTCTCTTCCTAACCAATTGGGTTTTTCAAATCGTTCACTTGGTTCACTTAATTCAATTTCGGCAATCACGAGTTTTGAGTTGTCTCCATAAAACTCATCTACTTCAAAAGTATGATTTTTTATTTTAATAAAATGTCTGGTTTTAACAATCAAAGCCGTTTTGCTTAACAAAAGTAAATTTTTGGCATCTTCTAATTCTATTTCCTTTTCCCATTCATAACGTGTTGTACCCTCTTTATTTGATACACCTTTTATTGTAATAAAACCCCTTTCATCTTGAATCCGAATTCTAACAAAAGCATTTTTTTCGCTACTTAAAAATCCTTGTGAAATTTCAACTTTTTTATAAGCTTCATTCTTATATTGCGAGGAGTTTACCAAAAATTTTCGTTCAATTTCTAAAGCCATATTTTGTTATTTTAACTAAGTTTTCACTAACTTTAATAAAAAGCTCTAAAATAATACTTTTTATACTTTCGTTTATATTAAATATCTTTGAATTCCTATAAAGTTTATATGAAACACATCCTTAAACTCATTATTTTTTTAAGCTATTCGCTGGTTTTTTGTCAATCTGATTTTAGCGCCGACTGGGAAGATTTTTTCTCCTATAATAATGCCAAAGATTTTTTAAAGATAGGCAATCAAATTTATGTTGCAGTTGATAATGCTGTTTTTATTTATGATGAAAGCACCAAAAAAACAATTAAGTATTCTTCAATCAACGGTTTATCTGGCAAAACAGTTACAACTTTACTTTTTGATTCATCCTCAAAAAATCTTATTATTGGTTATGAATCTGGTTTGATTGAGGTTATCGATAAAAATGGAATCATCCATATTTCTGCTGATATAGAGCGTTTAAATATTACTGGTGATAAACAAATAAATAACATTTTTAATCAAAATGGAACGCTTTATTTGGCAACGCCTTTTGGGATTGTGGTTTATGATACCTTGCATTTGCAATTTGGCGATACCTATTTTATAGGTGAAGGTTCAACGCCTGTTTTTATAAATCAACTAATTATTTATCAAAATGTTATATACGTCGCAAGCTTTAACGGAATTTATTCAGCCAATCTAAACAATCCAAATTTAATTGATTTTAACAACTGGAGTCAACCACAGGGCGATTTACTTGGTAATTTTACCAATATTTCAGTCTTTCAAAATAAATTATACACCACTAAAAACAACATCCTTTATAGCTTTAATCAAAATGATAGAACTTTAGCAATTGAAAAAATCGCTCCTTCAAATATTTTGGGCCTTAAAGTTTCAGATGAATTTTTAACCATTAGCATGCAAACCCAGGCCTTTGTTTACAATTTAGATTTACAACTCATGGCCACGGCATCAAACGCTGGCGGTTTCAACTTTACCTTACACAGTGCTTTTGCTGAGGGCGAAAAAATCTATCTAGCCACAAATGAATACGGTATTTTAAGTTCTAATTTGCTAAATACCAATAGTTATCAAGAAATTCATCCTCAAGGGCCAAGCTCTAATTCAGTGTTTAATATAAGGGTTTCAAACAATAATCTTTGGGTAGTTTATGGAGGCTATGACGGCGCTTATACCCCATTAGAAACCCAAAAAGGCTTCAGTCATTTTAATGGTACAAATTGGATTAACATCCCCTTTGATAATGCCTTTAAGGCAAGAGATTTAGTAAATATAACCATTGACCCAAATGCTGAAAATAAAGCTTACCTCAGTTCTTGGAATGACGGCATTCTTGTCGTAGAAAATGACCAGGTTTCAATGTTACTCAACAATAACAATAGCGGTCTTGAAAAACTCTTTTTAGCTGGCGAACCAAACTTTTTTAGTATCCGTATAAACGGAACGGCCTTTGATAACAATGGCAATTTTTGGGTTGCTAATGCTTGGGTTGCCAAGCGATTAAAAAAAATGACGCCAAATGGTATTTGGAGCAGTTTTGATTTAAGTAACATAATGACTAGTAATGCTTTGGGTTTAAATGATTTGGTAGTTGATAAATCTAATTCTATTTGGATTGGCACAAGACGTAATGGGGCTTTGGTTTTTAATGAAAATGGCAATCAAAAAATGGCTTTAACTACCGAAGTTAATTCAGGATTATTGCCCGATCCAAATGTAAGAACCCTTGCCGTTGATAGCAATAATCGCATTTGGATAGGCACTTTAAAAGGTTTAGTAGTATTTTCAAATGCCACAGGTGTGTTTAACGGTGTTAATAATGCTGAGCCAATCATTATTTTAGATCAGGGAATTCCCAAAAAGCTTTTAGGAGATCAAACCGTTAATACCATTGCCATCGATGGCGCCGATAATAAATGGTTTGGAACAGATACCGGAGGAATTTTAGGAACAAATCCAAGTGGCTCATCAACTTTATATAATTTTAACAAAGACAATTCGCCCTTACCTTCAAACCGTATTTTAAAAATTCAAGTCGATAATGCATCTGGAAAGGTTTTTATTGCAACCGACAAAGGAATTGTGGCTTTTAAAAGCAAGGTTTCACCTTTTGGAGAGGTCTTAAAATCGGCGTATGCCTATCCAAATCCTTCAACAAAATTAAATGATTTGATTACCATTGATGGTCGAAATGGCGACCATTTACCAAAAGGCACAAACGTTAAAATTTTAGACGCTGCTGGTTATTTGGTTTACGAAACCAATGTGATAGAAGGTCAGGAATTGCGTGGCGGAAAAGTGATTTGGAATAAAACCAATTTAGCAGGGAAAAAAGTAGCTTCAGGAATTTATATTGTGTTGCTCACAACAAAAGATAAAGCTGAGGTAACTACCACAAAAATAGCTATTATAAACTAATATGATTGTAAAAGTTAAAGCCCTTGTTTTAAGATGTATTAAATTTCAAGACACCAGTTTAATTATAAAATGTTATACCGAGCAAGGTCTTAAATCGTATTTATTAAAAGGGATATTGGGCAGCAAAAAAAGTCCCCTAAAAATTGGCTATTTTCAGCCTTTAAATCTTTTAGAACTTGTAGCTAATCACAATGATAAAGGGACTTTAAACTCAATAAGAGAAGTTAAAATTGCTTATTCTTACAGAGGCATTTCATCAGATGTTGTAAAACAATCAATCGTATTATTTTTAGCAGATGTGCTTAATACCTCTTTGCAAGAAGAGGAAGTCAATAAAAATTTGTTTAAATTTTTAGAAACGAGCTTTCAATATCTTGATAATCATTCAGAAATTGCTAATTTTCATCTTGTATTTTTATTAAAACTCACTAAATATTTAGGATTTTATCCGCAAATAAAAAATAGTGATTATCCCTATTTTAACCTTCAAGAAGGCTTATTTGAAAATCAAAGTTTATTTAATTCTATTCAAGGTGAAAAAAAAGACTTGTTCAAAAACTTATTAGAGACCAATTTTGAGAATATGCAAATGCTAAAACTAGATAAAACTCAACGCCAGCTATTGCTCTCTATATTAATCAATTATTATGAATTACATGTATCTGGTTTTAAAAAGCTCAACTCTTTACCTATTTTGCAAGCGGTCTTTAATTGAGCCACTATTTAGTTAAAGGCAGAAATACCTGTAATGTCAAAACCTGTTATAAGCAAATGAATATCGTGTGTGCCTTCGTAGGTAACAACACTTTCTAAATTCATCATGTGACGCATTATAGAATAGTCGCCTGTAATGCCCATCGCTCCTAATATTTGACGTGATTCGCGCGCAATTTGTAAAGCCATCGCCACATTGTTTCGTTTTGCCATTGATATTTGTGCAGAAGTCGCCCTATTTTCATTGCGCAAAGTTCCTAAGCGCCAAGTTAATAATTGTGCTTTGGTGATGTCGGTAATCATTTCGGCTAACTTTTTTTGTTGCAATTGAAAACCTGCAATAGGCTTGCCAAATTGCACGCGTTCTTTTGCATAGCGCAATGCGGTATCATAGCAATCCATTGCTGCCCCAATAGCGCCCCACGCAATACCATAGCGAGCAGAATCTAAACATTGTAAAGGTGCGCCAAGTCCGCTTTTATTAGGTAATAAATTTTCTTTAGGAACTTTTACATTATCAAAAATAAGTTCACCCGTTGCCGATGCGCGCAATGACCATTTATGATGTGTTTCGGGCGTTGAAAATCCGGCCATACCGCGCTCAACAATTAAACCGTGAATTCGACCTTGTTCATTTTTAGCCCAAACAACCGCAATATCGGCAATGGGCGCATTCGAAATCCACATTTTAGCGCCATTAAGCAAATAATGGTCGCCCATATCTTTAAATTTAGTTTCCATGCCACCAGGATTAGAGCCATGATTTGGCTCTGTTAAACCAAAACAGCCCATAAATTCGCCGGAAGCCAGCTTTGGAAGGTATTTTTGACGTTGAGTTTCGTCGCCAAACTTCCAAATAGGATACATCACTAACGAAGATTGTACTGAAGCAGTTGAGCGAACACCCGAATCACCGCGCTCAATTTCTTGCATAATTAACCCATAAGACATTTGATCTAGGCCAGCGCCACCATATTCCACAGGAATATAAGGTCCAAACGCACCGATTTCGGCTAAGCCTTTTACAATGGATGTTGGAAATTTAGCTTGCTGTGCAGCCTCTTCAATGATAGGAGACACTTCGCGTTTAACCCATTCTCTGGCAGCCTCTCTAATGAGTTTGTGCTCGTCGGTTAGCAATTCATCTAACAAGTAATAGTCTGGTGCGGTAAATAAATCTTTTGGCATTTTAGTCTGTTTTTTTGAGTCTACAAAATTAAATAAATTAAAGTATTTTTAGCTGATATAAAGTATAAAATAACCAATTG
>PFPU01000055.1 GCA_002793215.1 Flavobacteriales bacterium CG_4_10_14_0_2_um_filter_35_18 | reverse complement strand
AGTTGCTGTTTCGTTTTTAATATGAAGTTTGATACTATTTTTATTTGGCATACAGTCAAAAATAAGAATTTTATTGTTATAAATTTAAAAAGCCAAAAATAAATTTTTGGCTTTTTAAAATCAGAAGGTTATCTTTTGTTTAGCGTTTTATAAGGTCTAAGCGTTTGACCGACATATAATTGGCGTGGGCGGCCGATTGGTTCAACATTTAATCGCATTTCGCGCCATTGCGCAATCCAACCTGGCAAACGACCAAGTGCAAACATAACAGTAAACATTTCGGAAGGGATTCCTAAGGCTTTATAAATAATTCCAGAATAGAAATCAACGTTAGGATATAGTTTTCGGCTCACAAAATAGTCATCTTTTAGAGCAACTTCTTCAAGGTGACGGGCTATTTTTAAAATGGGGTCTTTAACATGCAATTCGGCTAAAACATCATCGGCTGCAGCCTTAATAATTTTAGCGCGTGGATCAAAATTTTTGTAAACGCGGTGGCCAAAACCCATTAAGCGGAATGGGTCATTAGGATCTTTTGCTTTAAGAATGTATTTTTCAACATCGCCACCATCTTTGTTAATTTGCTCAAGCATTTCAATCACAGCTTGATTTGCGCCACCGTGCAAGCGACCCCAAAGAGCAGAAACGCCTGCCGAAAGTGATGCGAAAAGACCTGCTTCGGATGAGCCTACAATACGCACGGTAGAGGTTGAACAATTTTGTTCGTGGTCTTCATGCAAAATTAATAATTTATCTAAAGCTTTGGCTGCAATAGGATTAACCGTATATTTTTTGATTGGAATTCTAAAAAGCATTTGCATGATATTAGACACATAGTCTAAATTATAATCAGCATAATTTCGCGGTGTACCTTGATTTTTTGCATAAACCCATGCTACTAAAACCTGGAATTTTCCCAAAATCTTAACGATGGCATTATACATATCAGCCTCTGATTTCACATTTACGGGTGAAGGATTAAAAGCAGTTAAGGCACTTGTTAATGAAGACAACATTCCCATAGGATGCGCAGATCTAGGAAAACCATTAATGATGTTTTTCATTTCTTCATTTAAAATTGCTTGACCTTTAACATCATTTTCAAATTTTTCAAATTGGTCTTTTGTTGGGAGTTCACCAAATATAATTAGGTAGGCGACTTCTAAAAAATTAGAATTTTCGGCCAAATCTTCAATAGAATAGCCTCGGTAACGTAAAATACCTTTTTCGCCATCTAAAAAAGTGATGGCACTTTTACATGAACCCGTATTTTTAAACCCGGGATCATAGGTTATAACGCCATTTGTAGCGCTTCTTAAAGAACTAATATCTAAAGCTACCTCGTTTTCAGTACCTTTAAGAATTGGCAATTCATAGCTTTTGCCGTCGATTTGTAATATTGCATTTTTACTCATATTTTTTTATTTTAATAGTCTCTTAAATAGGTTCTAATTTACAAAAAATAAAAGAGATACTTGTTAAGACTTTTATAATTTTAAAAAAACAAATTCTCAACAATTTTCGGTTTTTCTCTTTTTAATTTATTTGATTTTTATTGATTTTTTGGGCAATTAAATCAATTATTATTAATTATTTTCCAAATATAAAAGTTTAAATAAAATTAAAATATGATAAAAATCATTGAGGTGGGGTTTATTTTTCTTTCAGTTAAAACAGGCCCATAAACCAATAAAAAAGCACCAAATTCTAAACGGAATTTGGTGCTTTTTTTATAGGTAATTTTATTAAATATTAAAGGCTTTTCTTTGAGGAAAATAAGCTGATTCGCCTAATTCTTCTTCAATGCGAAGCAATTGATTGTATTTGCAAATACGATCGGTTCTAGAAGCTGAGCCTGTTTTAATTTGACCGGTATTTAAAGCAACAGCCAAATCGGCTATGGTGGTATCTTCAGTTTCACCTGAACGATGCGACATCACGCAAGTATATCCAGCTTTGTGAGCCATGTTTATTGCGGCGATGGTTTCGGATAAGGTTCCGATTTGATTTAATTTTATTAGAATAGAATTGGCAGAATGTTCTTTAATGCCACGTTCTAAGCGTTTTACATTGGTTACAAATAAATCATCACCAACAATCTGAACTTTATCGCCTAGGGTTTTGGTCAATAATTTCCAGCCTTCCCAATCATCTTCGGCCATGCCATCTTCGATTGAAATAATTGGATATTTTGAAGCTAATTCTTGTAAATACGCAACTTGTTGAGCCGAAGTTCTAACGGGTGCCTCTTTGCCTTCAAATTTTCGATAATCGTATTTTCCATCAATATAAAATTCGGATGAAGCGGGATCGAGCGCAATCATAACATCGGTTCCTGCTTTATATCCTGCCTTATTTATGGCTTTAATGATGGTTTCAAGTGCATCTTCGGTGCCCAAAAAGGTAGGTGCAAAACCACCTTCATCGCCAACAGCCGTACTTAAGCCACGTTCTTTCAATACTTTTTTAAGATTGTGGAAAATTTCAGTTCCCATTTTAATGGCCTGGGTAAAGTTTTTGGCTAAAACCGGCATAATCATAAATTCTTGAAATGAGATGGGGGCATCAGAATGTGAGCCACCATTGACAATATTCATCATCGGAACGGGTAAAGTATTGGCACTAACGCCACCCATATAACGATATAATGGCAAATTAAGTTCATTTGCTGCCGCTTTTGCAACGGCTAAAGAAACACCAAGAATGGCATTTGCACCCAATTTGGCTTTGTTTGGTGTGCCGTCTAGATCTATTAATACTTTATCAATTAGGTTTTGTTCAAAAACAGAATAGCCTACAATTTCGGGAGAAATAATTTCATTGACATTTTTAACAGCGGTTAAAACCCCATTTCCCATATAATCTTTACCGCCATCTCTTAACTCAACGGCTTCGTGTTCACCGGTTGAAGCGCCTGATGGTACGGCAGCTCTACCTAAGGTTCCGTTTTCGGTAATAACATCTACTTCAATGGTAGGATTTCCTCTAGAATCAAAGATTTGACGTGCATGGACTTGAATTATTGTGCTCATTTTATTGATATTTTATAGGTTTAATTTTTATACGGCAAGTTAATCATATTGTCAAAATAAATTTGTGATTTTATAATTTTATATACGATATCGTTTTCGCAAAAAAGTTCAATTAAGCGTGTTTACTTTTAATAATCATTGTGATAAAATCATCAAAAAGATATTCAGAATCGTGTGGTCCCGGACTAGCTTCGGGGTGGTATTGAACCGAAAAACAATTGCTATCTTTAATTCGCAAACCGGCAACGGTATCGTCGTTTAGGTGAACGTGTGTTATTTCGAATGCTTTATTTTTTAAGACAGAAGCTTTATCAACAACGAAACCGTGATTTTGAGAAGTTATTTCGCCTTTACCTGTTAAAAGATTCTTTACGGGATGGTTAATGCCCCGATGCCCATTGTGCATTTTATAGGTTTCAATACCATTTGCTAAGGCTATAATTTGATGACCTAAACAAATTCCAAAGAGTGGTAAGTTTTTATCTATTATTGCTTTAGCTAGTTTTTGAGCGCCAAATAAGGGTTTGGGGTCACCCGGACCATTAGATAAAAAATAACCATCGGCATTAAAATCTTTCATTTCGATAAAGGTGGTGTTATAAGGAAACACCTTGATATAACAATTTCGTTTGGCTAAATTTTTAAGTATATTTTGCTTAATTCCTAAATCAAGGGCCGCAATTTTATAAGTTGCCTTAGGGTCTCCATAAAAATAGGGCTTTTTGGTAGATACTTTTGAAGCCAATTCTAAGCCAATCATATTGGGTACTTTTTGCAATTTGCTCTTTAGAGATTCAATATCATTTGAATCGGTTGAAATAATGGCATTCATTGCGCCTTTATCGCGAATATGTCGCACTAAAGCGCGTGTATCTACATCTGAAATGGCTACTAAATTGTGTTTTATAAACCAGTTAAAAAGGGAGTCGTTTGCTTTTGTTCTTGAATAGTTTTCGCTAAAGTTACGACAAATGAGTCCGGAAATTTTAATTCCTTCCGATTCAACTTCCTGATCATTAATACCATAATTGCCAATATGGGCATTAGTAGCAACCATAAGTTGACCAAAATAGGAAGGGTCGGTAAAAATTTCTTGATAGCCAGTAGTGCCGGTATTAAAACATATTTCGCCAAGGGCTTGGCCTTTTATGCCAATAGATTTTC
>PFPU01000059.1 GCA_002793215.1 Flavobacteriales bacterium CG_4_10_14_0_2_um_filter_35_18 | reverse complement strand
ACTATAGCAGATAATCCTAACTTATCCTTTAAAAGATCTATTTTCTGATTTGCAGTTGTAGCTCTTAAACTATTTTCAATACCTAAGTCAGTTTTCCACCAATGTTCAATTCCACTCATCCACCATCTTTCCCATCCTTCAGAAAAAACACCACGGTAATAGTATTTCCCTAATTTCTCTAAAATAACTTTCCAATCACTTGATTTAGAAATATCAATTCCAAGTCGAGTTGCTAAAATCTCTTCTGTAATTAAAATTCCTGAAACTGGGATATTTGATTTCTCAAGAAGATTTTTAATTATAAAATTGGAAACAGTATGTGAGGGACAACATATAACTGATTTCATTTCACTTAAAAAACGATTGTTTTCTAAATCCAAATTATACTTAAATAATTCAATAAGATTATTGTCATTATTTTTACATTTTGAAATTAGCTCATATCCTATTGAAAGACTGATAAGTTTCTGTCTCAATGGAGCAAATAAAATTGGGTCATTAAGCCATTCTCTTGGAACTATTAAATCAAATAAGTCTTCATTTGTTCTGTCAAAATACTTTTCTAGGTTGACAGTGGCGGATAATAAAACTATTGGGATTTCTTTTAACTTTCCTGCCTTTGATAAATTCCTATACTCTTGCGCCAATGAAGAACCTTTATAATGAGATGTCTCCTTATCTTTATTTGGCATTTCTTCAAGGTTTAAATCAAGGATCAAACCATTATAACTTTTGAATACTTCTGATAATATTCTTTCGCGTTCTTTCTCCCAATCTCCTTTAGGATTATCAAAATCAACAGAAAGCACTCCTTCTTTTTGAAGGCCAGTAATAATGCCTTTTGCATTGTGCTCACTATTGTCGTCTATATATAAATATTTACAAGTCATATTGTTCTAATTCTTCTTTTTGTGCTTTAGGAAGTTCAATTCTAAAGCAAGTGTTATAACCATTTTCTGGAATGATAATTTTTATAATACCTCTGTATCCTTCAATAATATCTTTGATAATTTTCAACCCTAAACCAGTTCCCGTTAATTTTTCGTCTGATGGTGAATCAAATCCAGCAGGAGTTGAAGTTGTAAAAAAAGCATTAAAGACCCGAGTTTTATTTTCTTCAGGAATACCGTCTCCATTATCGTGAATTTCTAGATATATTTTATCATTCTCTTCACCTGTTATTATTCTGATTTTGCCTGTATTTCCAGAACGTTTTATTGCTTTTTTTGAGTTAGTATATAGGTTGTATAAAATAGAACTCCATTCTGAAATATGCATTGGAGTAGTATATAAATTGTAACCGTAGGAATCTAAAGTTAATTCTGTATTTTGCCTTTCAAGGTCATCTTTAATATGTTTTTTAAAATATTCTACAACATCAGTAATTAAAACAGGTTTAATTTCTCTACTTGTATTTTCAGATACTGTTGCATTAAAATAAGATGTATAGGAAGTAAAGTTAGCAAAGGTCTTTTTTAAATTATCAAGTAGTTCAAGTGTTTTCAGGTCATTTTCATTCGATTCATAAAGTTTAGCTATATAACCATTTATTGATGGTGTAAATTGAATTATTTCGTGAGTAAACTCACCAATTGTCAATCCCAAAGAAGCTAAAATCCGAAGCATACTGAGCTCTTCAATAACTTCATAATACTTTTCCTTTATACTTTTTATCGCCTCCTTTGCAGTTTCATTTAAATCTTCTTTAGCAACCTCTTCAAATTCCTCTTCAATTGTTTTTTTCTCAGGAAGATCATCTATATTATCATCCAAGTCTACCTGAGAATTTTCTCCTTTTTTTATTAAAGAAATTTTCTCTGATATTCTTCCCTTTGCTGCCTCAAATGCTTTCTGAAGAAAATCAGTAAGTTCGTTGAAGGCGTCATTTTCAATCAACCCCTCCCTACTTGCAGTCTCTTGAAACATTTCACCTTCTTTATCGATAATTTCGACAAAACCAAATAAATTCCTATTGCTTAGAGGAATATTTCCTTGACCAGATTGAAATGTATATCTTTTATCAAAATATAACCAATCATTCTTGGGTTCACCATAAGGCAAAACTCTAAAGCCATTCCTGTAAAGTCTAATACCACTGCTTTCTTGAGAAAGTTTATAAATATTCTTTAACTCAAGTTGCGAAATATTAAGATAATATTCTTGTCGATTATATATAAAGTAATAGGCTTTAAAATGAATGTTTTTTAATTTATCAAATCTGCTTGAATCATCCGATTTCTGTATCTTTATAGCATAATCATCTAAATTTAGTTTTTCACTTTTAACGCCAAAAAAACCATCTCCCATTGAGTCTACAAAACCTTCAATAACGGCAACATTCTTATTAAATAGCATTTTCTCAGGACTTGCTATTTCATAGGTTACACCCTCAATAATATGAGAAAATCTTACTTTAAAAGACTCATCATTCTGTTTGGCTAGATTTAGGGATTGACTGCTATCAGATAGATAATCAGGCTGAAATAAATCCGAAACATATCTATAAATTCTTTTTATTGAAGCTTCAGACCAACCTTCTCTTAGGTCTTTAATTATCAACGTTGTACCTTCTTGTTTTTCTTTTGGTATATAATCAATTTGATTGCTTATAGCAGAAATATCTTGGTCAACGGTATAATTATCCCAATCTATAGTAAGTTTTAAAGCTTGTTCTGACTCTAATGTTTGTGTTATTATAGTTAATTTCTTACCTAACCTTTGCGTAGCGAACCTTCCAATTCCCTTTTTACCTGCACGACTTCGATTGTACCTTGAAGATAAGGGATTATGCACTTTATCTGTTGATGAGATAGTCATAAAGCCCAATTTTAGTTGGTCAAATGTCATTCCCAATCCATCATCAATTATCTCCAAAGTTCCACCGCTCCATAAAGAATCTATAAAGTTAACTTCAACATTTTTAGCATCTGCGTCATACGCATTTTTGACCAATTCTGAGACTGCTGTTTCTGCCCGTCCAACTAATTCTCTTCCCAATCGATCAATAAGTCCAGCATCAACCGAAAATGCAATACTATTTGGACTATTTGGTGAATTTTCTTCCATATTCCATATTTTATATAAAACAAGCAGCACAACCTTCCCCTTCAGCATCATCTAAAATGTCCACTAAGTAAGGTGATTTTACTTTGGATTTACGGTCCATTCTTTTGATATACTCTTCTTTAATTGCTATTATTCTCTTGGGCTGAATTAATTCTTCCAAACTTTCGTGTTGTCCCCAAGTGTAGCCGTCTTTTTCGTACGCCATTGCTTTTTTATACAAATCGGGATGCTGTTCGTACAACCAAACCCATTCAATTTTTTGCTGGAAAAAGCAGAAGAAACAGCCAGAGCGACTTCTTGCGTACTCTCCTTTTTTTCCGTTAACCTCAAATTCAATTTTGTTGTAATAGGCAGGAACACCCACTCCACTTTCTTCCAAAATTTTAAAAATATCGTCTCGCACCAATACTTCATCATTTTCCAAAAGTGGAAATGTAGTTTCAGTTGCTAAAGGATAGTCAGTAGTTTTTAAAAAATCAAAAACCAAATGATTAAATGCTTTCACATTAGTATCCAATAAAATATTTAGCTTTTGGTCAAGGGTGAAATTTGTATCCACCTTTCTAACAATCGTTTGAAATGCCTTTTCTTGATTTTTACCAAAGTCAATGTCTTTAGACATTGCTAAAAGTTGCTCCATATTTTGGTTCGACAGCAATTTTGTCACAACATCTTGACTCCAAATATTCTTGCGAAATGGAAATATGGATTGAATGTTCTTTTTGGTAGAAACATATCCTTCTCGCTCTTCATCACCTCTTATTCCAACATAAGAGATTACTGGATCTTCACCGACATACTTTTCAAAGGGATCAAGTTTCAATTTTTTAGTACACCAACGTGCGTTTGGTGAAGGCAAAAAACCCCCAAGCATTTTTACAAAGTGATCGAATGGGTCTTCCGAACTGTTTTCCGCTCCTTTTAGAAGTTGAATTTTTATACCCAAATGTGTTTGTAAATTTTCAATTAATTGATAAGTTTCATCTAGTTCCTTACCTGTATCGCAAGTATAGAATTCTAAATCAATGGACGGATATTTAGTTTTGACATAAATAGCCAAAGCAGCACTGTCCTTCCCTCCTGATATACCTAATACGTGTCTTACTTTGCTCATTGTAATAATTCTTTAAGTAGGTTTAAGACAGCTGCAATGTTTGAAGTATTGTCTTTACCT
>PFPU01000078.1 GCA_002793215.1 Flavobacteriales bacterium CG_4_10_14_0_2_um_filter_35_18 | reverse complement strand
TTCCAAATACAATGTGTTGCAGCTGAAGTAATGGTAATGCCGCGTTCTTGTTCTTGCGCCATCCAGTCCATAGTGGCAGCGCCATCGTGAACTTCTCCTATTTTATGATTAACACCCGTATAGTATAAAATACGCTCGGTACAAGTTGTTTTACCGGCGTCTATATGGGCAGCAATACCTATATTTCTAGTATATCTTAAATCTCTTGCCATGGGATACTTTTCTTAGAATCTAAAATGTGAGAAAGCTTTGTTGGCTTCGGCCATTTTATGAGTATCCATGCGTTTTTTAACGGCAGCGCCTTCTTCTTTAGCGGCGGCTAAAAACTCATTTGCCAAACGTTGTGCCATTGATTTTTCATTGCGCTTTTTAGCGTAAAGAAGCATCCATTTAATGGCCATCGAAATTTTTCTATCGGGTCTAATTTGCATCGGAATTTGAAAGGTTGCACCACCAACGCGTCTGCTGCGTACTTCTACGTGAGGCATCACATTAGAAAGTCCTTGTTTCCAAATTTCTAAAGCTGTTTTTTCTTCATCTTGTTTGCGTTGCTCTACAATGTCTATCGCATCATAAAATACTTTAAAAGCAACTGACTTTTTACCGTCGTACATCAAGTTATTTACAAAACGTGTTACCAATTCATCGTTAAACTTTGGATCTGGTAATAACAATCGTTTTTTTGCACTTCTTTTTCTCATGTCTTCGCGTTAAATAATTACTCGTTATTTTTTAGGTCTTTTTGCGCCGTATTTTGATCTACGTTGCGTTCTACCTGCTACACCTGCCGTGTCTAAAGCGCCACGAACAATGTGATATCTTACCCCTGGTAAGTCTTTTACTCTTCCACCTCTAACCAATACTATCGAGTGCTCTTGTAAATTATGTCCTTCGCCTGGAATGTATGCGTTTACCTCATTGCCATTTGTCAATCTCACACGCGCAACTTTACGCATAGCTGAGTTTGGTTTTTTTGGTGTGGTGGTGTAAACACGTGTACATACGCCGCGACGTTGTGGACATGAATTCAAAGCAACCGATTTACTCTTCTTGGTTATTTTGGTTCTTCCTTTGCGTACTAATTGTTGAATAGTTGGCATACTAAATAGTTATAAATTTAATTATTTGTTAATAATCCCCTATTTTTTGGGTTTGCAAATGTATAAATTATTATCTATTTTTCAAATCATTAATAATATATTTTATTAACTTTTATATTTACCGGTAAAAACAGGGCTTAGAATGCTATATTTGACTCAAATTTAAGAACGGTTTGAAAACACTTACAAGGCGCTGTATAGGTATCTTTTTAATGATTTTTTGTTTTAGCATTGCCACTGCTCAGCAACTAGAACTGACTGTATTAACTAAGGATTCTTTAAATAATGTTGTTATTAACGGATTCAAATACCAAACATTTCACAAAAACGAAGCCCTTTTAAGGAATGAAATAAATGCCATTCATGATTCTTTAATTCACAAAGGATACCTTAATATTAAACTCGATAGCCTTAATATAAAAGATTCGGTATATTCTGCATTTTTTGATTTGGGTAAGCCTATTAAAAATATAACAATCACTTTTAATTTCATATTAAATAAATCCATCATAAAAAAATATACCTTAATATATAATGACCGTGTTTTTACAATCGGTTTTAAATCGGTTAAACCTTTACTCAATGATTTGATTGATGATTTTGAGAAAAATGGAAAACCTTTTACGCAACTAAGACTTTCAAAAATTGCTTTTACCGATTCAATAGCCACGGCGCAATTAATCATTTCAAATCAGGAGCAGCGAACGCTGAGCAAAATCATTATTAAAGATTATGAAAATTTCCCTAGACCCTTTTTAATCCATTACTTAAAACTTAATACCGGCGATACTTTTAGCGCTTCTAAATTAGCAAGCCTTTCTAAAAAAATAAATTATTTAAATTTTGTCTCTGAAATAAAGCCACCCGAGGTGCTATTTACCAAAGATGAAACCACTATTTATCTCTACTTAAAAAAAATTCAGACCAATTCGGTTGATGGTCTTATCGGATTTACCTCCAAACAAAATGGAAAAGGCCTCTTGTTTAACGGTTATTTAGACTTGCAATTAGAAAACGCCTTTAATACCGGTGAATCAATTTCATTACTTTTTAAAAATGATGGCTTGGCACAACAAAAATTCAATATTGGCGCTAAGTTGCCATATCTATTTAATTCGCGTTTTTTAGCAATGGGCAGTCTTGAAATCTTTAAACAAGACTCCTTATATATTAATGTAAAAACCAGTTTAGCACTAAATTATCCCATAAGCTTTAACAGCGAAGTCGGTTTGTCAATTAGCCAAGAGCGTTCATCCAATTTATTAAGCGCTAAAATTTCTAACCTAGCGTCTTATCAATCAAGCTACTTCGGATTGCATTATCAATTTTTAAACTTTACGGATGACCTTTTATTTAATGAGAAACTGCATTTTAACACAAATTTCTTTTTTGGAGCGAAAACCGTTGAAACCTTAAAAACAAATCAAGTTAAAATTGAAGCAGAGGTAAGCTATTTATGGCTTTTAAATCAGCGAAATGCCCTTTTTATAAAAAACAAAAGCGCCTTATTAAATACTTCTAATTATTTAACCAATGAATTATTTAGGCTCGGTGGCGCAAAAAACATCAGAGGATTTGATGAAGAGCGTCTTTTAGCCTCCGCTTTTAGCATTCTAAATTTAGAGTACCGTTACAAAACAAATTTAGATGCTTATTTATATACCGTTACAGATTTTGGTTATTTAAACAATGCCCTCGTTAAACAAAATTCAAATTTATACAGCTTGGGATTTGGCTATAAATTTCGCGCTAAAATGGGGGTGATTAATTTGAGTTATGTGCTTGGAATTGCTAATAATCAATCTTTTAATATAAATAATTCCATTTTTAATTTTAATATTAGGTCTTTATTTTAACATTCCCCTCACTTTTAGTTAACTTTTTTTTAACTTTTTTTGTTAAAAAATTGGTGGTTTAATAATTTATTCTCAAATTTGGCACTTAACTAATTCAAATAATTATACAATGAAAACAAAGTTTAGTGGAATTTTAACGCTATTCCTAGCGTTTATGGTGCAAATTACCTTTGCACAACAAAAAACTGTTTCGGGTACTGTGTCTGACGACTCGGGTCCGTTGCCCGGTGTAAGTGTTGTTATTAAAGGCACTTTATCTGGAACAGAAACTGATTTCGATGGAAAATACTCTATTAAAGCAAAAGCGGGAGATATACTCCAGTTTAGCTTTGTTGGTATGGAGTCCCAAGAAAAAAAAGTAGGAGATTCTAATACAATTAATGTTAGTTTAAAATCGGCTAGCAATGTTTTAGATGAAGTGGTTGTTACCGCTCAAGGTATTAAAAGAGAAAAGAAAGCTCTTGGTTATGCCGTTTCTACCGTTAATGAAGAACAATTGTCTCAACGTTCTGAGGGTGATGTAGCCCGTGTGCTTTCTGGCAAAACTTCTGGTGTTCAAATTAATGCAGCTTCCGGTGTATCTGGTTCTGCTACAAACATCATTATTAGAGGTTACAGCTCTTTTAGCCAAAGCAACCAACCTTTATTTATTGTTGATGGGGTTCCTTTTAATAGTAATACTTTTAACAGTGACGAAAGTGGTGATGCCAATGTAGGAAGCAATTTTGTTGATGGTAACAGTGGTTCTTCTCGTTTCTTAGACTTAGATCCTAATAGTATTGCTTCTGTAAGTGTACTTAAAGGCTTAGCCGCTGCAACCTTATATGGTTCGCAAGGTAGAAATGGGGTTATCTTAATCACAACTAAAGCTGGCACTGCTGGTGCCACTGCCAAAAAAACGGAAGTTACCGTATCTCAATCTTATTTTTATAATGAAATTGCTTCATTACCCGATTACCAAAATGAATTTGGTGGTGGTTTTGACCAAGCCTTTGGGTGGTTTTTTAGTAACTGGGGACCAAGCTTTCGCAAAGAAGGTGTAGCTGGTTGGGGCAATAGCTCGGCTTTTGATGCCAATGGCACCCTACCTCACCCTTATTCTACTGCTGCTACTGCAACAGGTATTAAACAAGCGTTCCCCGAATTTGCAGGTGTACGTTACAAATGGCAACCATATAATAATGTACAAGACTTCTTTAGAACAGGTACCATTGCAAACACTTCTGTAAATATTGCAGGCGCCTCTTCCGATGGCAAAGTTTCATATAATATGAACTATGGCAAT
>PFPU01000096.1 GCA_002793215.1 Flavobacteriales bacterium CG_4_10_14_0_2_um_filter_35_18 | reverse complement strand
AGACCTATAAGGTTTTTATTGTTGATTTTGAAAACTATATAGACTTTGAGTCAAACCTTATAGGTCTTTTTTGACCTTGTAGGTTTTTTTAATTCAAGACCTATAAGGTTTTTATTGTTGATTTTGAAAACTATGTAGACTTTGAGTCAAACCTTATAGGTCTTTTTTGACCTTGTAGGTTTTTTTTATTCAAGACCTATAAGGTCTTTATTGTTGATTTTGAAAACCATGTAGACTTTGAGTCAAACCTTATAGGTCTTTTTTTAACCTTGTAGTTTTTTTTATTCAAGACCTATAAGGTTTTTATTATTGATTTTGAAAACTATGTAGACTTTGAGTCAAACCTTATAGGTTTTTTTAGACCTTGTAGGTTTTTTTATTCAAGACCTATAAGGTTTTATTGTTGATTTTGAAAACTATGTAGACTTTGAGTCAAACCTTATAGGTCTATCAAAGCCCAAAACTTAAAAGTCCTAAAAAAACATCCTAAAGTTTAGTTTTTAGCTTTATAGACAAAAAAAGCCTGATTTATAATTATAAATCAGGCTTTTAATTTTAAAATAACGGTTGCTAATCGACTAGAATAATAACTTTATTAGCATTCATTTCTACTGTTCCACCCGAAATCGCTAACCATTTTCCTTGATCGTTGCCATCGGTAAAATTATTGGTGTAACGTTTATCAATGACGACTTCGCCATATATTTTTATAGTTCCCTTTATTAAAGTAGAAACAATAGGGGCGTGATTATTTAACATTTGAAACTCGCCTTCAGCGCCGGGCACTAAAACAGAATCAACTTCTGATTTAAATAAGGTCGCTTCGGGTGTAACAATTTCTAAAAACATAATTTTCAATTTTCCGTTTCAATTTTCAGTTTAGGTATTAGAATACCTAAGGCTTAAACTGTAAACTTGTTTAAACTTCGGCTAACATTTTTTCACCAGCATCAATGGCATCTTGAATAGATCCACGCAAGTTAAAAGCAGCTTCTGGATATTTATCTAATTCGCCATCCATAATCATATTAAAACCTTTAATGGTGTCTTTAATATCAACTAAAACGCCGGGAATACCTGTAAACTGTTCGGCAACGTGAAAAGGTTGTGATAAGAAACGTTGTGCACGTCGAGCGCGGTGAACAATTAATTTGTCATCTTCACTTAGCTCTTCCATACCTAAAATAGCGATAATATCTTGTAATTCTTTATAGCGTTGCAATAATTCTTTAACGCGTTGCGCTGTTTGATAATGCTCTTTTCCTAAGATTTCGGCAGTTAAAATTCGCGAAGTAGAATCTAATGGATCTACAGCAGGATAAATACCGAGTTCTGCAATTTTACGCGATAAAACGGTAGTGGCATCTAAGTGGGCAAAAGTTGTAGCAGGAGCAGGGTCAGTTAAATCGTCTGCAGGAACATAAACAGCTTGAACAGAGGTTATAGAGCCCGTTTTTGTTGAGGTAATACGCTCTTGCATTGTTCCCATTTCGGTAGCTAAAGTTGGTTGATAGCCAACAGCAGAAGGCATACGGCCAAGCAAAGCTGATACTTCGGAACCTGCTTGTGTAAATCTGAAAATATTATCGACAAAGAACAATACGTCTTTTCCTTGACCTTCACCAGCACCATCTCTAAAATATTCGGCAATTGTTAATCCTGATAAAGCCACACGTGCACGTGCTCCGGGAGGTTCGTTCATTTGGCCAAAAACGAAAGTTACTTTTGATTCTTTCATTTTTTCCATGTCAATTTTGCTTAAATCCCAGCCACCTTGTTCCATAGAGTGGTTAAAATCAGCGCCGTATTGAATAATTCCAGCTTCTATCATTTCGCGCATCAGGTCATTTCCTTCACGAGTACGTTCACCAACACCGGCAAATACCGACAAGCCACCGTGACCTTTGGCAATATTGTTAATAAGTTCTTGAATTAAAACTGTTTTGCCAACACCAGCACCACCAAATAAACCAATTTTACCACCTTTAGAATAAGGCTCAATTAAATCAATTACTTTAATGCCCGTAAACAACACTTCAGTTGCGGTTGATAAATCTTCAAATTTTGGAGCATCTCTGTGAATGGGTAAGCCATTTTTGCCGTCTTTTGGCAAGGCTTTTAAACCGTCAATTGGGTCGCCGGTTACATTAAACAAACGTCCATAAATATCATTGCCAATAGGCATTTTTATAGGATTGCCTGTTGAACGAACTTCTTGACCTCTTTGTAAACCGTCGGTAGAATCCATTGCGATGCAACGCACGGTATCTTCGCCAATGTGTTGTTCGACTTCTAGAACCAAAATACTTCCGTCGGTTTTAGTAATTTCTAATGAGTCATAAATTCTTGGTAATTCGGCTCCAGATGAAAATTCAACATCTAAAACGGGTCCGATAATTTGAGCAACTTTTCCGGTAATTTTAGTCATTACTTCTGTGGTTTTTTTAAGCATTTAGCTTACTATTTGTAATCAATTTTAAAGTGGCAAAAATAGTCCTTTTTTTTAGAAATAAAAAAAGGTTTTTAGATAAATTATTAGATGGTGTGTAATGCAAGAGCTAAAAAAAAACGCCCTGAATTTCAGGGCGTTTAAATTATTTATTTTTAGTATAAATTAAGGGTTAACAGTAAATGATAAGAAATACATTGAACCAATATTACCAGTACCAAAAACTTGAGTATATTCATTATGAGTTAAATTGGTGGCTCCTAGTTTAAAGGTTGCATTCATACTTATTGGCAGTTTATAAGAAACTTGCGCATCTACAACCGTTGCTGATGGTACTACACCATTACCAAAAGAAGCTTGCCAATCATAAGAATCAAAGTAACGAACACTCACATTAAATCCAAAGTTTTTTAACACTTCGGCATGACCAAAAGAGGCTTTAATACTGTTTTCTGGTGTGTTGAAACCAGGTTCAAAACCAGGATCTGAAGCTTGATCAAAATCAAATTTAGAATAAGTGTAGTTCAAAGTAAAATCATAGCCGTTAAATACCTTTGCACCTAAACCTAAACTAACGCCATAAGAGTTGATATCTGCATCAGAATTGGTGTAAGTTCTAAAAGGAACAAAATCACCTTGAGATAAGGCTATTAAAGCGGGAGGCATAGGTAAAGTGCCAGGATCAAAATCTGAAAAATCAGCTTTACCATATAATGGAGCTAAAACTGTTTTTTGAGCAATAAAGCCTCTAAAATCGTTATAATAACCGCTTAAATCAATTGAAACAGCACCAATAGAACCGCGATAACCGAGTTCATAGGCGGTAATTTCTTCGGGTTGAACTAAAGGAGAGTCAAATTTTTTAGGGGCACCTGCCTGAACAGATTCTAATGAAAAGGCATTTTCATATCCTTGGCGACCTGTAACCGTTAGTGTTGCAGGATTGCCAATAGCGCGTCCTGTGGTGCTAACATTGAAAGGTCTAGATACAAAACGGTCTAAGTTATCTGGAGCAGAACCCACTAAAAGAGCGTTGCCAACATCTAAACCAATATATTGACTTTGAGTGTCGGGATTTCTAAAACCTGTTTGAAAAGAAGCTCTAAAGTTGTGTTGATTTTTGTCGCCTGCCGAATAAACTAAAGATAATCTTGGTGAATAATTACCATCATAATTTTTAGATTTATCATAACGGATAGAACCTGTGAATTTTAATTTATCATCCATTAATTTTTTCATGACTTGCATGTAAAAACCATATTCACTAAAAACAATCGGACCATTATTATCCGTAAAGATTGTTCCGGCTGAATTTAATTTGAATTCTCTCCAAGAACCACCTACTTGAATTTCGGCAACATCAACTAATTCTGAAAAATTATAATTACCTTCAACTTGTGATAGTTTGGTGGCATCTATAAATTTAGAACCTGATAACAATGAGGGGTCTGATGTAATGGTATTAAATGCATTATTAAAGCCAGCTGTGCCAGGCAATAAAGCACCTGTTTGGGCAACTTGTCGTGCAATTACATGAGCTTGTTCACTGGTTCTTGGTCCTCCAGGAATTGCGCCTAATCGAGCACCAATAAATGTTTGTGCATATTGTGTAAACCAATTGGTATCTGATTTCCAGCTTCTATTAATATTGATTGCCGTAAATCTTGAATCATAAGAATTTCCTGCAGTTTCAGTAATAGTATAAGCTCTCACAAAAAAGTTTCTATTATGTACCTCAAATTTGTGTTGTTGCATCACA
>PFPU01000146.1 GCA_002793215.1 Flavobacteriales bacterium CG_4_10_14_0_2_um_filter_35_18 | reverse complement strand
TTGGCTTTTTAAGTCTGACAATTGATGATACTAAAAAAAATTACGTGAGCTATGAAGATAAGTTTTTGTCGGCCAAACGCGTTTATAAGGGTTTAAAATCCCAATCAGATTTGGTGTTGGGATTGACGCATCTAAAAAAAGCAACGGATGGTGAGTTGTTGAAACAATTTCCCGAAATTCCTTTAATAATGGGAGGTCATGAACATACCAATATGTTTTTAACCCAAGGAGCATCGCATATAACTAAAGCTGATGCCAATGCAAAATCGGTTTATGTTCATAGAATAGTATACAATACAAAAATTAAGAAAGCAACTATAAATTCTACCTTGGTTTATCTTGATTCAACCATTGTTCAGGATGCCGAAATCCTTAAAATAGTCAACAAATGGCAGGCCATACAAGATGCACAAATAAAAGGCGTTATTAAAAACCCGGAGGCCGTAGTTTATCACGCTCAAGTTCCGCTTGACGGTAAAGACACGCCCGTTCGTTCTGTTCAAACAAATTTAGGGCAAATTATCGCTCAAAGTATGGCTGCAGCTTCAAAAAGTTCTGTCGATTGTGCCTTTGTTAACGGTGGTTCTATAAGAATTGACGACGAATTGCGCGGTGCGATTACAGGCATTGATATTTTTAGAGTTTTGCCTTTCGGCGGAAGTGTTTACGAACTCGATATTAAAGGTGCGCTACTAAAAGAAGTATTAGATTATGGACAAAAGGCAGCCGGAACAGGAGCTTATTTACAACGATTTAACGCCGAATTAGTCCATGAAAGTTGGATAGTAAACGGCAAGCCCATAAACAATCAAAAAGTTTATCACATAGCCCTATCAGACTATTTGATAAAAGGTTTTGACATTCCTATGCTTGTAGAAAGCAATCCGCAAGTATTAAAAGTCTATAAACCTTTAGAAACCGATAGCACTGATGTTCGGGTAGATATCCGAAAAACGGTTATAGCCTATTTAAAATCAATAAAATAAATTATATTTAAGTGTCATAAAACTCAAAAAATGAATTACAATTTAGGCATTGTTTTATCGGGAGGTGGCGTTAGAGCCATTGCACATATTGGTTTATTACAAGCCTTGAAAGAACACAATATCTATCCCGAAATTATCTCCGGAACCAGTGGTGGCGCACTTGTTGGTGCTTTATTTGCTGCAGGATACCAAACCAAAACCATGTTGCAATTTTTTGAAGAAACGCCTTTGTTTAAGTTTTCAATGTATTCATTAAATAAGCCCGGCATTATGGATACCGATAAATATAGCATATTTTTTGATAAATATTTCAAAAACAATAGTTTCGAAGCTTTGCAAAAACCTTTATATGTTAATGCTACCAATATTTTAAACGGACAAGTAGCTTTTTTTCATAAAGGACAACTCATAAAACCCTTGCTGGCATCGGCAGCTTTGCCGCCCATTTTTTCGCCAATTGAAATAGGAGAAAACCTCTATTCCGACGGGGGAATTTTAAATAATTTCCCTATTGAACCCCTGCGATTTATGTGTAATAAATTGATTGGCAGCTTTGTAAATCCATTAACGAATATTGATAAAAACGAAGTTAAAAGCACGATGGCATTAATTCAACGCGTTTATCATATTGGCTTAGATGCAAAAGATTTAATAAAATTCGATCAATGCAACTATATTTTTTCACCACCAACTATTTCAAATATTGGCGTTTTTGATAATAAAGCCGTATTTAAATCTTATGAACTTGGTTATCAACATGCTTTGTTGGAGATGCCTAAAATTTTAAAATGTTTGAATTAAATTTTAAAACTAAATTTTAAAAATATTATTTAATTAAAAAGTAGTTTTATTAGATTAAAGTATTATCTTTGCGACTTAAAATTTTATAATAAATAATTAATAATGAGTAAAGGAACAGTAAAATTCTTCAACGAATCTAAAGGATTCGGATTTATCACCGAAGAAGGAACAAACAAAGATCATTTTGTACACGTATCAGGTTTAGTAGATGACATCCGCGAAGGCGATGTTGTAGAATTCGAACTAGAACAAGGCAAAAAAGGATTAAATGCAGTAAATGTAAAAGTAATTTAATATAAATTATTTAACTTTCTTGTAGAAGCCTATCATCACTGATAGGCTTTTTTAGTTTTAATTTCTGAATTCAATTCGGCATTAACACTCATAATTTCACTTCACCCAATTGCACTACCTTTGCTATTTTACAAACAAAACAAATGACATTTAAAGATTTAAAAATTATTGAACCTATCCTAAAAGCCTTAAATGCAGAAGGATATACACATCCAACACCCATTCAACAACAATCTATACCCATACTTTTAAACGGCAATGATTTGTTGGGTTGCGCACAAACAGGAACCGGTAAAACCGCAGCATTTTCAATTCCTATCATCCAATTTCTTTATCAAAATAGAAATGACTACCAGGGGCAACGACAAATTAGAGCACTCATTGTAACCCCAACGCGCGAACTTGCCATTCAAATTGGTGACAGTTTAACATCATATAGCCACTTTACAGGTATCAAAAACGCTGTTATTTTTGGAGGCGTAAAACAAATGAATCAAACCGTAATGTTGCGAAAAGGGATTGACATTTTGGTTGCAACCCCCGGACGCTTACTCGATTTAATGAATCAAGGCCTCATTACCTTACGGGATGTTGAATATTTTGTTTTAGATGAAGCCGATAGAATGTTAGATATGGGTTTTATTCACGATATTAAAAAAATTATAGCCAAGTTACCTGCTAAAAGACAGTCCTTATTTTTCTCGGCTACCATGCCCGAAGCTATTGTAAAATTATCCCAACAAATATTGGGTGGACATCCTGATAAAGTGGTGATTAAGCCTCAGCAAACTACCGCCGAAAAAGTGGAACAAAAAATCTATTTTGTTAGCAAACGCGGTAAAATAAAGCTTTTGATTTACCTCTTGCAAACTGAACCACAAGCCTCAGTTTTAGTATTTTCGCGCACTAAACACGGTGCAAATAAAATTGTGAAATCACTTAACTTAGCCGATATTCAAGCCGAAGCCATCCACGGAAATAAATCACAAGCAGCGCGTCAAAAAGCGTTAAACAGTTTTAAAGAAGGCACTTTAAATGTGCTAGTGGCTACCGATATTGCAGCACGTGGCATCGATATTGAAGAATTGCCATTAGTAATCAATTACGATTTACCAAATATTCCTGAAACGTATGTCCACAGAATAGGACGCACAGGAAGAGCAAGTGCTAGTGGAACAGCCATTTCATTTTGCGACAGTGAAGAACGCGTTTTTTTAAGAGATATTCAAAAATTAATACAGCAAAACATTCCCGTCATTACAAACCATCCTTTTTTGATTGATGAACCTGAAGAAGCTTCCGAAAATGAGCAAGCTGAAAAACCAAGAGGGCGTTCTACAAATTTTTCACCTAAAAAAAGAAATCCTGCTACCCAAAATAGAAGTCAAGTAAATAGGCCAAATAATAGAAATAATTTCACAAAAAGGCGCTCTTAATCTCGGTTTATGATAGCCATTTATTTGTTATAAAAAAAGCTAAAAAAATTTTAGCAAAACAAAAAAGGGTTTTATATTTGCACACCATTTAGGAGAAATGGCAGAGTGGTCGATTGCGACAGTCTTGAAAACTGCTGAGGGTCACACCTCCGGGGGTTCGAATCCCTCTTTCTCCGCTAAAAGCCTCACATTTTTGTGAGGCTTTTTTTATAGTATTAAATTGACTACAAGTCTTGATTTCAATTGTACCCTTATTATTTTAACCCATATTTTAAACTTTTATCCTTAATTTAGCCCCCTAATTAGTGTTTATGAAAATTATAGCCATGATACCGGCGCGGTTTCAAGCCACGCGCTTTCCAGGTAAATTAATGCAGGATTTGTGTGGCAAGTCGGTTATTTTAACCACTTATTTAGCAACGGTACAAACCAATTTATTTAATGATGTTTTTGTTGTTACCGATAGTCAAATTATTTATAATGAAATCGTTAATCACGGTGGAAAAGCCTTGATGAGTATTAAACCCCACGAAAGTGGCAGTGATCGCATTGCCGAAGCTGTGGCCGATATGGATGTTGATGTGGTGGTAAATGTTCAAGGTGACGAACCTTTTACCAAAATGGAAACTTTAGCCCCTCTAATAGATGTTTTTAAATTGGATACAAATAAAAAAATTGCCTTAGCCTCATTGATGACCCTTTTAACAGATGAAAAGGAGATTCAAGATCCCAACAATGTAAAGGTGGTTGTAAATAAAGATTACTTTGCTCAATATTTTTCAAGGTCGGTTATACCTTTTAATCGCGCCAATATTTCGGTAAATTATTACAAACATATCGGCATTTATGCCTTTAGAAAACAAGCTTTAATGGATTTTACAAAATTGCCAATAGCGCCACTTGAAGCCGTTGAAAAGTTAGAAAATTTGCGCTTTATTTATTACAATAGGCCAATAAAAATGGTTGAAACCAGTTATAATCCCATAGGCATTGATACGCTCAAAGATTTAGAAAATGCGCGACTTTTACTAGCTAAATAGTCTTATTTTTAAGATATTTGCAACTTAAACTTTTAAACCAATCATGGCGGTTAAACCAAGTATTCCAAAAGGGACAAGAGATTTTTCTCCAAACGAAGTTGCCCAGCGCAATTATATTTTTAACATCCTAAAGTCGTCATTTGAATTATATGGCTTTCAACCGATTGAAACCCCATCTTTTGAAAATAGTGAAACCTTAATGGGTAAATATGGCGAAGAAGGCGACCGTTTAATTTTTAAAATTCTAAATTCGGGAGATTATCTTAGCAAAACTTCCGAAGGCGATTTACAGCAAAAAAACAGTTTAAAACTTACCGCTCAAATTTCAGAAAAAGCACTGCGATATGACCTAACTGTGCCCTTTGCGCGTTATGTGGTGCAACACCAAAACGAACTTGTTTTTCCTTTTAAACGCTACCAAATGCAAGCTGTTTGGCGTGCCGATAGACCCCAAAAAGGTCGTTATAGAGAGTTTTATCAATGCGATGCCGATGTGGTGGGCAGCACTTCATTGTGGCAAGAAGTTAGTTTGGTGCAATTATATGACGATGCTTTTACCAAATTAAAGTTGCCGGGTGCTGCTATTAAACTCAACAATCGTAAAATTTTATCGGGCTTGACCGAAATAATTGGTGCTCAAGATAAATTAATTGATTTTACAGTGGCTTTAGATAAACTCGACAAAATTGGTATTGAAGGCATTACGCAAGAAATGTTGTCGAAAGGGATTTTGCAAGAAGCGATTGACAAGGCGCAACCCTTATTCAGTTTTAAAGGCTCAAATCAAGAAAAACTCAACAAATTGCGCACGCTTTTGGCTGACTCTAAAGAGGGCACAAAAGGGGTTGATGAATTGCAATTTGTAGTTGATATGATTGAAAAAATTGGACTGCAATCGGCTGATTTAGTTTTAGATGTAACCTTAGCTCGAGGTCTTAATTATTACACAGGAGCCATTTTTGAAGTTGAAATTCCCTCCGTTAAGGTCGGTTCTGTTGGTGGCGGTGGGCGTTATGATGATTTAACCAGTATTTTTGGGTTAGAAGGTGTGGGCGGTATTGGCATTTCGTTTGGTTTAGACCGCATTTATTTAGCTTTAGATGAATTGAAATTATTTGAAGCGGTTACTTTGCCCAAACCAAAAGTCTTATTTATAAATTTTGGCGATAATGAAGCGCTTTATGCCGTAAAGTGTATTAAATACTTACGTCAAAACAACATCAGTGCAGAGCTTTATCCTGATATTGCTAAAATGAAAAAACAAATGATGTATGCTGATAAACGCCAAATTGCTTTTGTAGTTTTAGCCGGTACTACAGAAATAGCTCAAGAACTTTTGACCTTAAAAAACATGCAAACTGGCACACAACAAAATTGTTCAATGAAAACGCTCATTGAAATACTCAAGAATTCATAACTTTGCAGTCTAAAATATAAATTATGTTTGAAGGAAAAAATGGTACAAACCAAAATAAAATCGACGATTTAGGAGATGATCATATAAGTACATCGGCACAAACGCCTTTAAGAGCAGATGCATTTAAAATGTCTAATGAAGATAAAATCAAAGCAATAGAAGCCGACTTTAAACATATTTTGGAAACGCTAGGTTTAGATTTAACGGATGATAGTTTAAAAGGAACGCCTCGACGTTTTGCAAAATCGTATGTAAATGAATTATTTTCGGGATTAAATCCGGCAGCAAAGCCCAAATTATCAACCTTTGAAAACAATTATAAGTATGGCGAAATGCTCGTTGAAAAAAATATTGTGCTTTATACCACTTGTGAACATCATTTTTTGCCAATAATAGGACGAGCCCATGTAGCCTATATTTCAAAAGGAAATGTTATTGGGCTTTCAAAAATGAATCGCATTGTCGATTATTTTGCTAAGCGTCCGCAAGTTCAAGAACGCTTGACTATGCAAGTTGTTCAAGCACTGCAACAAGCCTTAGGCACACCCGATGTTGCCTGCGTTATTGATGCAAAACACTTATGTGTTAACTCGCGTGGCATTAGAGATATAGCCAGCAGTACCGTTACGGCAGAGTTCGGTGGAGCCTTTAAAAAGGATTCGGTTAAAGCCGAGTTTTTAGATTACATAAAGCTAGAAACCGATTATAACATTAAATAACAAGCGCTTAAAAATTCTTTTTTAAATATGTCATTTGACGTATTTTTTTTAATTAGCAAACCATTTTAATTTCATTTCAATTTTTTACTTATTTTAGTACCGAATATTTACGATTATTTCAACTAAAATCAACTAAAAAAATGAAAAAATTAATCCTCTTGGGTCTGAGCATTTTTAGCGCCCAAATTTTGCAAGCCCAACAAACTTACACAACTGGTATGCTTTTCAGTAAAGATAAATATGAAGCAGTTGATCAATTAGCGCCTTTAACAACGCGCAGTTTTACGGGTATTCCTTCGAGTTATAGTTTAAAAGATTACTGCCCCACGCCCTTGAGCCAAGGTCAACAACCTTCTTGTGTAGGTTGGGCAAGTGGATTTGGAGCTAGAACCATTTCTTATGCCATTAAAAACAGTTGGAAAGGAGAGACTTCAACCATCAATCAAAATAGCTTTTCACCGGCATTTGTATATAATATCATTAAATCTAAAGATGATATAAAATGCGAAAATGGCTCTTATGTTTCAGATGCAATGGAACTTATGAAGCAATACGGCATTTTAAAATACGATGATTTCCCTTATGCGGATGATAATTGTGGCACACAACCATCTGATTACGGACTTCAGTTAGCCGCCGATAATAAAATAGCCACTTTTTTACGCCTAGCCGATTGGGATAATCCTGCCAATTTGGCGCTAAGTGTAAAAAAAGCGCTTGCAAATGACAATCCAGTGGTTATTGGAATGCGTGTTTCAAGTTCTTTTTATAATGTTCACGATGTTTGGAGTGGTGTTCAAGAAGGTAGTGAGGGCGGTCATGCTATGGTGGTAATTGGTTATGATGATAATAAAAACGGAGGTGCCTTTGAACTGATGAATTCATGGGGAACAAATTGGGGCAATAGTGGATTTATTTGGGTGCGCTACGCCGATTTTGAAACTTATGCTAAATCGGCCTATGTTATGGTTGAAAATATTAAAGATCCAGAGCCTAAACCACAACCAATTGTCGATCCAAAAGTAGAACCTAAACCCCAAAATGAAACGGTAAGTTTGCAGGGCTCTTTAAGTTTGCAGTTAAGTAATGGAACCTTGATGCCCGTTAAAGCTAATGCCGATATTGACCGAAATTTTAATATTGTTACGGCCGAAAAAACTACTTATTCAGTTTCAGAGGCTTATGCCACTGGCACACAATTTAGAATACGCTTTAAAAGCGAAAAACCGGCCTATATTTATTTGATTGGATATGGCGGTGGCGATAAATCAATAAATGCACTCTATCCATTTGAAAAATACAGCGCTTATTTTGGATTTAACAACAGTGAAGTTGCCATCCCAAACGAGGACTATTTTATTGAGTTTGACAATGTTCCGGGTCAAGACATTTTATGCATTTTATTTAGCACAAAAGAAATTGATATTAACACGGCCATTCAAAGCATTAAAAATGAAAAGGGTGGATTTGTTTCAAAAGTAAAGACTTATTTTAAATCAGATTTATACCAAGCTAAAGAAGTTAATTTTAAGGATACAGAGGTTAATTTTACAGCTACATCAGCTAATCAAGCTTCTAATTTAGTGCCAATTTTTATAAGTATTAACCATAAATAATTCAGAATCATGATTAAACATTTTTTAGGTTTAGCGCTATTCTTTATTATAACGAATAGCTCGTTTTCGCAAGAAAAGATTCCTTTTTTTGACGGTTTTGACGATAACAAAGCAGGTTGGCTGGTACAAAATGATGCAACTGCCAAAATAAATGTTAAAGACGGTAGTTATAATTTTGATTATAAAAAAACAACCGAAGGTTGGGAAACCCACAAATCATTTGATTTAGACGAAACTAAAGATTTTAAAATTGAAACTTTAATTGTCAAAAAATCTGGTGAAAATAGTTATGGTTATGGAATAATGTGGGGAAAAAGCGCAGCGGGCGATTTTTATTCATTTAATATAACCGGTACTGGATATTATCGCGTTTCAAAATCTAAAAATGGCGTATTTAGTGACCTCGTTGCCTGGAAAACTTCGAGCGACATAAAAAAGGATAATGGCCCCTATAACATACTTAAAATTGAAAAAGTTGCCAATACCATCAACTTTTTTATCAACGATGTTAAAGTTGAAAGCCTTCCTTTTGAATCCTTTTTTGGCAATCAAATTGGATTTGTGGTTTACCACAAACAAGCCATTGAAATTAATTACCTTTCGGTTTATTACCTTACCAAAAATGAACCTATTGTAGATCAAGACCGCCAAGAAAAAATTCCTTTTTTTGATGGTTTTGACGATGAAAAATACACTTGGCCCGTTAAAAATAATGCTTCAGTAGCTATAAACGTTAAAGACGGTAGTTATAATTTAGAATATAAAAATACCACCGAAAGTTTAGAAGTTAACAAAGCATTCGACCTAGATCAATCTAAAGATTTTAAGATTGAAACACTTATAGTTAAAAAATCGGGTGAAATAAGTTATGGTTATGGACTAAAATGGGGTGTCAATAAGGCAGGCGATTTCTTCTCTTTTAATATAACTGGCTCAGGATATTATAGAATAGCTAAATCTAAAAATGGCACTTATAGTGATATTGTTGCATGGAAAACTTCAAGCGATATAAAAAAGGAAAATGGTCCCTATAACATTCTTAAAATTGAAAAAGTTGCCAATACCATCAACTTTTTTATCAATGATGTTAAAGTTGAAAGCCTACCTTTTGAATCCTTTTATGGAAATAGAATAGGTTTTGTGGTTTACAATAAACAAACCATTGAAGTTAACTATCTATCAATTTATTATCTGTCAAAAGACAATCCGCCTGTTGTTGTAAATAATAACAATAATAATAATGATTATAACAATGAGCTTGTATTTCAAGATGATTTTAATTCAAATACCAATAATTGGTCTGAATTGAGCAATGAAAATGTAAGCTTAAGTTTTAAAAGTGGCAGCTATTATTTTTATCATAAACGTGAAGATTATGGCTGGACATCAAGTAAAAGTGTAAAAATTGACCAATCAAAAGACTTTGAAATAGAAGCCGATATCACTAAAGTAGATGGCATTCAAAATAATGGTTACGGAATTATTTGGGGAAGAAAAGATAGTGATAACGAGTTTGAATTCTTTATATCTGGTGATGGTAGCTACTACATTGAATACATTGAAGACGGAAAAACCCATATTTTACAAAATTGGACAAAGAGCAGCGCTATAAAAACGGGCAATGGAGCTAATAATAAACTGATAGTTCGCAAAGAAGGCAATCAATATAAATTCTATATCAACGGCACCTATCTGATGCAAACCGATGCGAAACCTTTTTATGGTGATTATCTTGGTTTTGTAGTTTATTACAAACAAAACATTGCTTTTAATAATTTGAAAGTTAGTTATTTAAATAAAAAAATTGACAATTCAAATGACTTATTTTTTGATGACTTTTCTAATAACACCAATGATTGGGCAACCGGAAAAACCAACGATTACGAATTAAACTTTTCGGGAGGTAAATACTATTTTGAGCATAAAAACACCTCTGGCGGTTGGTCATCAACCATTGAAAAATATATTGATGAAAACAAGGATTATGAAATTGAGGCTAAGTTTTTAAAAATTAGCGGTATTGAAAACAATGGTTACGGCATTTTGTGGGGTAGAAAAGGCTCGGGAGATTCTTTTGGATTTACCGTTACTGCTAACGGACTTTATTCTATTGACCGTTCAGAAAATTCAAATCGAAAGGATTTAATAGACTGGACAACAAGCTCTTTTATCGATAAAAATGAAAATACCTTGACCATTAGAAAAGAAGGTGCATTAATAAAATTTTTTATTAATGGAAATTACGTCAATCAAATTGCAAACCAACCATTTCTTGGCAATCGCTTAGGATTTATCATTTATGACAATCAAAAAATAGCAATTGACTATATCAAAGCCAAATATATTGATAGCACGGTTAAACCCGATATTGTAAATGTTACCAAAAGCGGCCCTTTTAGCGATGATTTTTCAAGCAATAAAAATGATTGGGCTATAGGGAATACACAAGATTATGTTCTAAATTTCGATAACGGAATTTATAATTTTGAACATAAAAATACCACGGGAGGCTGGTCAACAACACTCGAAAACACCATTGACCAAACAAAGAATTTTGAAATTACCACCGAAATTAAAAAAATATCAGGAGTCGAAAACTATGGCTTTGGGCTTGCTTGGGGAAGAAGTGATTCAAACAACCAATTCAACTTTTTAATTTCATCTGATGGTAATTTTAAGATAAAAAAAATGGAGCAGGGAGATAGCAAGCTCATTCAAGATTGGACCGAAAGTTCCTTTATTAACAAAGGTAATGGAAGCAAAAATATATTAAGTGTTCGCAAAAATGACAAAACATTAAACTTTTATATCAACAATAACTTTATTACCTCAAAGGAGTTTGAACCTTTTTATGGTGACAGATTGGGTTTTGTAGTTTTTGCCAATCAAAAAATTGCCATTGATAATCTTACTGTAAAATACCTCGATGTCAATATTGATAATACCGCACCTGTTATTGTTATTACCGAACCGGCTGTTGAACGAGGCTTTAAAATTGTTGAAGCCAAAAAATTGACTGTAAAAGGTAAAGCAACCGATGCCGACGGTATTTTTGAAGTTACCATTAACGGTGTTGACGCTAGTTTAAAAGCTGATGGCACTTTTGAAGCACAAGTTCCGCTTCGCGTGGGTGATAATGACTTAAATGTTAAGGCAACCGACTTAAAATACAACTCAGCCATTACCAAATTTAAAATAAAACGCGAAGTAACACCCGTGGTTATTGTAGATCCTAAACCAAATGTCATTAATAATGATGACGTTGTTAAAACAAACGGTGGCACTTATTACGCTTTATTAATAGGTGTAAGTGACTATGACGATTCAAAAATTGTAAGCCTTGACGGGATGCCTACAAAAGACATTCAAAATTTATCAGATGTCCTTATTGGATATTACCAATTTGATAAAGAGCATGTTGAAACGCTTTTCAACCCAACACGTTCAAAGATTATTCGCGCTTTTGACCGCTTGAGCAAAATAGTTACTTCAAAAGACAATTTATTAATTTTTTATGCAGGTCATGGCACTTTTAATTCCGAAGATAATTTAGGTTATTGGCTTCCAGCCGATGCTGAAGCTGATTATACAGATAATTGGATTAACAATGCCATTGTGGTTGACAACATTAAGCGCATCAAATCAAAACACACCTTTTTGATTTCGGATGCTTGTTTTAGCGGCAGTATCTTTAAAACCAGAGCTATTGATATTAATAAGGCTTCGCTTAGCATTCAAAAGAAATACGAATTGCCTAGCCGTAAAGCTATGACAAGCGGTACTTTAAAAACGGTTCCTAATGTGAGTGTGTTTATGAAATATTTATTAGACCGACTAGAAAACAACAAAGAAGCTTTTTTAGCAGCGAGTCAATTATTTAGCCAGCTCGAAGATCCTGTGGGTAATAACAGTCCCACAACGCCACAATTTGGAATCATACAAAATGTTGGTGATGAGGGTGGTGACTTTATTTTTATTCGTAAAAATTAAAGATTCTGCAAAAAAGCTAAGGTATCAACGCCGTCGGCATAATCGCATAAATGAGGCTGTTGTGTTTTTCTAAATGCAACCGCTTTTTTATTGATATACCGTAAAAAGTGATTTTGTATTGTGCTGATTAAAATTGTTTATAATTAATTAAAAGCCAGAAAATTTTATATATTTGTTTAAAATCTTGAAAAAATGACCACAATAACAATTAAGGATGGTAAAGGTTTATCGCGGAATAATTTTGAAAATTTGGAAGATTTTCAATTAGAATTAATTTTAATGCAAGAAAAGTTTGAGTTAACAGCTGAACATATTAAGATATTGAAATCTCGTGAAGAGGTGGCTAATAAAAACCCAAATGGACTTTCTTGGGAAGAAGTAACGACAGGGCTTAAAAGAAAAAGTGTATAAACTAACTTACTGATCATTAGCAAAAAATGATATACAAAACATTGTTAATTACTACGATAACATAAACCCGAAATTAACAGAAGCCTTTTTAATTGAATTTAAACACACGGCCGATTTTATACAAAAATCACCAGAATCTTGTCAAGAAAAGCTAAAAAATGTAAGTGTTTCGTATTTAAAAAGATTTAGATTTGGAATTTATTTTAAAATTTATGATAAAAACAGCCTTGTAATAGCCGTTCTCCATACGAGTAGAAATCCAAAAATATGGAAAATTCGCTAAAGCATATTTTTAAAGTATTTAAAGTTAAAGTATAGAAAAAAAGGATATTTTATTATAGATTCTGCAAAAAAGCTAAGGTATCAACGCCGTCGGCATAATCCCATAAATGAGGCTTTTGTGTTTTTCCAAATGCAACCGCTTTTTTATTGAGGCCTTGTTTAACGATACATTGAATTTTATCAGAGTCGAGTGCTAATTTAGTTTCAAGTTGTTCTAAATCATCATAATATTCATAAAATAAGCTTGCAATAGGAGAGGCGTAGCTAGTGTCTTCTTTGAGCATTAAAAATCCGTTTTCTAGCAATTTAAAGAGGCTCATCAAATAAACCGCTTTGTTATAATCGTAATTATTTTGATATTTTTGGTTAGATATCAGGTTATTAAATGGATAAATAGCCTTAAAAAACAAGTCAAAATTGTAATTTTTCGGTACGAATAATTTTGACACATTGCGACAACCCAATCCAAAATAAGTAAAAATATCTTCCCCTAATAAATTCAGTTCGGCTTCGGTTTCTGCACCTGTCAAAATGGCAACCGAGTTTCTGTTATTTCGAATAATGTTAGGATATTTGCCAAAATAATAATCAAAATAACGCGCTGTATTGTTACTTCCGGTAGCGATTACGGCATCAAAACCATCCAATTTTTCATCCGAAAAGCGGATGCATTCTTTAAATTCGGGCGCAATAAATTCGAGGTATTTTGCCAAAAGAGGCAACAAATGTTTATCGTGATGCGATTGCTTTACCAAAACTTTATGACCCGAAATAAGCACCGAAATAAAATCGTGAAAGCCCACTAAGGGGATGTTTCCGGCCATAATTATGGCAATGGTTTTTGAGGTATTTTTATCTAAGGTATAAACCGAAGTCCAATGTTTTAAATTACTGGCTGTTAATGATTCACTCCAATTTTTACAAGCGTAATTTAGTTGGTCTAAAGTGAACCAAGCATTGAATTCACACTGGCGTTTTAATTGCATAGAAAACGCTTCAAAATAGGTGTTATTTAAATCTTCGGCAGCGTTTTTTTTAAAAGTTGGTGTTGTAAACTGCGCTAAAAACAAGCCAATTTTTTCAAAAGCGATAAGTCTGTTTTCTAAAGTCATTCCAAAAAAAAATTAGGTTTTAATGTCTATATTTGCGATTACAAATTTAACAAAATTACAATGGCAATAATTATAACCGACGAATGTATAAACTGTGGTGCTTGCGAACCCGAATGTCCTAATAATGCAATTTATGAATCAGCTTCCGATTGGCGCTATAAAGATGGCACAACACTTAAAGGAACGGTGGTGTTGCCAAATGGCAAAACCGTTGATGCCGATACCGATAATGAGCCAATTTCGGATGAATATTATTTTATAGTTAGTGATAAATGCACCGAATGTAAAGGTTTTCACGATGAACCCCAATGCGCAGCCGTTTGCCCGGTTGATTGTTGCGTTCCCGATGAAAAACACATTGAAACTGCTGAAAACCTTATTAGCAAAAAGGAATTTTTACACAAATAGCTTGATTTTTTTTTAAACTTTTGGTTTATAAGTTTAAATTAAAAATAGGCAAATATTTAACCATATTCATTCAATTATCTTAATTTTACGACTTCAAATATTTATAAAACTATGAGTGCTATCATACTGGCATTATTTATTTTGAGTTGGTTTACGTTTTTGTTTTCTATAAAAAGTGCCTACTGGTATGTTTTTATTTTAGAGGCAATCCTTTGGTTTATTACTTCTTTTTACGCCATAAATGTTTTGGTTTATGGACTTGATTTTCAAGAAGTTTTAATCTCTAAGTTTTATTTTCATCCACTGAGCATCAAAATTGATAAACTAACTGCTATGTTTATTTTGTTGATCAATTTTACTTCTTTAACAAGCTACAGTTATGCGCGAAAATATTTAGAACCTTATCAAAATCACAAACCTAAATTCAGCTTTATACTTCATTATTTTAATTTTTTTCTGTTGAATTTCACCATGTTAATGGTTGTGATGCTTCAAGATGCCATCGGATTTTTATTGGTGTGGGAGCTCATGTCGCTTAGCTCTTTTATGCTGGTAATTTTTGAAAGCGAAAAACCCGAAATTGTAAAAGCAGGCGTTAAATATTTAGTTCAAATGCATTTTGGTTACCTCTTTATTGTGGCTGGGTTTGTTTTGGTTTATGCCAATACAGGCGATTTTAGCTTTGAAGGAATTAAAACTTTTGCCATTAACACCAACAATATTTTTGAAATTCCAAATTCATTTTGGCTCTTTCTATTGTTTTTTATGGGTTTTGGCACCAAAGCAGGGTTTTTTCCACTGCACACGTGGTTGCCAATTGCACATCCCGCAGCGCCCTCTCACATCTCGGGATTGATGTCGGGAATTATGATTAAAATGGGAATATACGGGCTAATTCGCGTGTTGTTTAACTTGCCCGAATTGTCTTTTAGCATCGGCCTATTTATGTTTTTTATAGCCATTTTAACAGGCGTTTTTGGCATAATGTCTGCCGTGGTTCAAAATGATTTAAAAAAATTATTGGCTTATAGCAGCATTGAAAATATCGGCGTAATAGGCATCGGCATTGGCGTTGGCGTGCTTGGAGAAGTTTACCAGCAGCCAATTGTAGCGGCTTTAGGTTGGATAGGCGCTTTGTTGCACATTGTAAATCACTCATTTTTTAAATCCTTGCTATTTTATTGTGCCGGCTCGGTTTATACAAAAACTCATACGCGCGATATCAATTCCCTTGGCGGATTGATTAAAAAAATGCCTTTTACGGCTTTTGCCTTTATTATTGGCGCAATTGCGATTAGTGGAATGCCACCGTTTAACGGATTTGTATCGGAATTTTTAATTTACAACGGACTTTTTAATGGGATTAAAGAAGTGAGCTTAGACCTGCCATTATTGATGTTATTCGGCATTTTAGGTTTGGCACTTATTGGTGGATTGGCTTTGTTTACCTTTACAAAAGCGTTTGGAATGGTCTTTTTAGGAACCGCCCGAACACTTCAAGCCGCGCATGCTACCGAAATTCCAACTTCGATGCGGTTTGCCAAAGTATTAGCCATTTTTTGGATTGTGGCGATTTCACTTTTACCACTTTATTTTTATAAATTTATCACCTCTATTATTCAAGAACGCTTTCCAACAATAGATTTTCAAAGTCTCCCTATTGCGAATTCTTTATATTGGGTGGGCAGTTTAGCACTTATCCTAATTGTTGGATTTATCACTTTTTATACCATCCGAAAATGGATTTTAAAAAATAAAGCCGTTACTTTTGGTTCAACTTGGGGTTGTGGATATCAATTTGCAAACCCAGTTACCAACCAATATACAGCTACTTCTTATGCTTCTAATTTTAAACGGATTGCCGAACCTGTGTTTATTGATGTGAGTGACACCATCAGCTATAATGCAAACGAAATTTTTCCAAAACAACGCGCTTATAAATCGAGTACTAAAGATAAATTAGAAAGCATGGTAATTATGCCATTTGCAAATTCTTTGGTTTTATTGGTCAAAAAATTAACTATTTTACAAACCGGAAAAATTCAAAATTACATTGTTTATCCTTTGATTTTTATGATTCTTATTCTCGTATTAACCATTTTAAAAATGATATAAATGAGCGATTTATATATTAAATATTTTAATTTTACCCTACTAATTTAAAATTAAATTATGGCTGCAATCATTCCGGCATTATTTATTTTGAGCTGGTTTACTTTTCTGTTTTCTAATAAATTAGCCTATTGGTTTGTTTTTTTATTAGAACTTGCACTTTGGTTTACCACTTCTTATTTTGCCCTAATGGTACTTTCATCTGGAGTTAATTATCAAGAAATCTTAATCCAAAATTTTTATTTTAATCCCCTCGTTTTAAAAATAGATAAGCTTTCGGCCTTGTTTATACTGGTCATCAATTTTACTTGTTTTACTAGTTACCTCTATGCACGAAAATATTTAGAACCCTATCAAACTCATAAAGCTAAGTTTAGTTTTTTACTGCATTATTTCAACTTTTTTATGCTGAATATCACCATGTTATTGGTGGTGATGGTGCAAGAGGCTATGGGCTTTTTATTGGTGTGGGAATTGATGTCGCTCAGTGCTTTTATGCTGGTAATTTTTGAAAGTGAAAAACCCGAAGTGATCAAAGCAGGCATTAAATACCTCGTGCAAATGCATGTTGGTTACTTTTTTATTATCGCTGGTTTTGTGTTTGTTTACGGCAATTCAGGAGATTTTAGCTTTGAAGGTATTAAGGCGATGACTTTTAGCTCGGCTTATGTGCTCGGTATTCCAAACTCATTCTGGTTTTTTCTACTATTTTTCATCGGATTTGGTGTTAAAGCCGGTTTTTTTCCATTGCATTCTTGGTTGCCCATTGCGCATCCCGCCGCACCTTCACACATCTCCGGGTTAATGTCGGGCGTAATGATAAAAATGGGAATCTATGGCTTAATTCGCGTCTTATTTAATTTTCCCGACCTTAATTTAAGCATCGGATTGTTTATGCTTAGTATTTCAATTTTTACCGGTATTTTTGGCGTGATATCGGCCATTGTTCAGCACGATTTAAAAAAATTATTAGCTTATCACAGCATTGAAAATATTGGCATTATTGGCATTGGCATGGGTGTTGGCGTGCTTGGCACAGTTTATCACCAACCTTTAGTTTCGGCTTTGGGCTGGGCAGGAGCATTGCTTCACGTTGTAAATCATTCACTGTTTAAATCCTTGTTATTTTATAGCGCCGGCTCGGTTTATATCAAAACCCATACGCGCGATATCAATAACCTTGGCGGATTGATAAAAAAAATGCCTTTTACCGCCTTTGCCTTTTTAATTGGAGCCATTGCCATTAGCGGAATTCCTCCGTTTAACGGATTTATTTCAGAGTTTTTAATTTATAACGGCCTTTTCAACAGTTTTAAGGAAGTGAGTTTAGAATTACCCTTGCTGATGTTATTCGGCATTTTAGGTTTAGCGCTCATTGGCGGATTGGCATTATTTTGTTTTACCAAAGCTTTTGGTATGGTTTTTTTGGGAACAGCAAGAACGCCACAGGCTGCGCACGCTACCGAAGTAGCGCCTTCTATGCGATTGGCAAAACT
>PFPU01000170.1 GCA_002793215.1 Flavobacteriales bacterium CG_4_10_14_0_2_um_filter_35_18 | reverse complement strand
TAAATTGAAACTGCGGCAGCACCAACACCAAAAAGGGCATAAAAAATGGTATTGTGCACATTAAAAGTGGCATCTGCCGGAAAGTGCAAAAGCACATCTTCACCAAAAAAGAAAAAGGAAGTTAGAATCGCCGTGATGGAGGCTATTAACAAGGGAACCATTGAAAACAAGGTGAGGTCTAAGCTAAATATTTCAACTGCAAACACAATTCCCGCAATGGGGGCTTTGAAAATTGAAGACATTGCTGCTGCGGCTGCAGCACCTACCAATAAGTTGCGTGACGTTTGATTTAAATGAAAAAATTGGGCAATATTTGAGCCAATTCCTGCGCCGGTTGCTACCGTTGGGCCTTCTAAACCAACCGATCCACCAAAACCTACCGTTAAAGGAGCGGTTAAAATTGACGCCCACATTTGATGCTGAGGCAATATTGATTTTAATTTAGAAATGGCAAATAAAGTTGAGGGAATGCCGTGTCCAACCTGTTTTTTTATGACGTACTTTATAATTAAGATAACAAAAAAGAAGCCAATCAATGGAAAAATAAAATAAAATAACCGGTGATAAGAACCAATATATTTTCCGTCTAAAAGCGACTGAATTAGGTGCGTTAAGTTTTTTAAAACAACCGCAGCAATTCCCGCCAAAAGTCCGATAACAGCACTTAAAATATTTATAAATTGTTTTTTGGAGGTGTGTTTATACCGCCAAATCAAAAATTTTGCAATCCGACTATCTGGTTTTTTTGGCATTTTATTTTTTTAATTCTAAATGTAACTCATCTAATTGAATTTGATCAATTTTTGATGGCGCATCAATCATTACATCCCTACCTGAATTGTTTTTAGGGAAGGCGATAAAATCGCGAATAGATTCTTGTCCGCCTAAAATAGCGACCAAACGGTCTAAGCCAAAAGCCAATCCGCCATGAGGTGGAGCGCCATATTCAAAGGCATTCATCAAAAATCCAAACTGATTTTCGGCTTGTTCGGGCGTAAATCCCAGATAATTAAACATCATTTTTTGAGTTTCTTTATCGTGAATTCTAATAGAGCCACCGCCAATTTCGTTGCCGTTTAAAACCATATCATAAGCATTGGCGCGCACGGCTTTGGGATTGGTTTTTAACAATTCAATATCCTCGGGTTTTGGCGAGGTAAACGGATGGTGCATGGCGTGAAAGCGATTGCTTTCTTCATCCCATTCTAACAAAGGAAAGTCAACCACCCAAAGTGGGGCAAAAACATCCGGATTTCGCAAGCCCAATGTTTCGGCAAGGTGCATTCTCAAAGCGCTCAACTGACCGCGAGTGGTATCGGCAGCACCTGCCATAATTAGCATTAAATCTCCTTTATGAGCACCTAAACGCTCGGCCCATTTTAGCAATTCGGCTTCCGTAAAAAACTTATCTACCGACGATTTTAGGCTGCCATCTAAGCCGTATTTCACAAAAATCAAGGCTTTTGCACCAATTTGTGACCGCTTAACAAAATCAACTAAGGCATCGGTTTGCTTGCGGCTGTATTCCGAACAACCTGGTGCGGCGATGCCAACCACCAATTCTTGTCCATCAAAAACACCAAAGCCTTTGCCTTGTGCCAAATCGGTTAATTCGCCAAATTTCATGCCGAATCTAATATCGGGTTTGTCATTTCCATAAGTTTTCATAGCTTCGTTGTAGGTCATTCTTGGAAACTGATGAACTTCGATATTTCGGATTGCTTTTAGCAGATGTTTGGTCAATCCTTCAAAGGTATTTAGGATGTCTTCTTGTTCAATAAACGCCATTTCACAGTCAATTTGGGTAAATTCCGGCTGGCGGTCGGCGCGCAAATCTTCATCTCTAAAACATTTTACGAGCTGAAAATATTTGTCCATTCCCGCTACCATCAACAATTGTTTAAAGGTTTGAGGCGATTGTGGCAAAGCGTAAAATTGCCCTTGATTCATGCGGCTTGGCACCACAAAATCGCGTGCGCCTTCGGGTGTTGATTTTATCAGATAAGGGGTTTCAATTTCTATAAAACCTTCTCCCGAAAGGTATAATCGGACTTCTTGAGCGACTTTGTGTCGAAAAATAAGACTGTTTTTTACGGGATTGCGGCGGATGTCTAAATAGCGGTATTTCATGCGCAATTCTTCACCGCCATCGGTATTATTTTCAATGGTAAAGGGCGGAACTTTAGAGCTGTTTAAGATGGTTAATTTTTGGACTAATACTTCAACGGAACCCGTTGCCATTGTGTCGTTTTTAGCTTCACGTTCAATAACTTCACCCACTATTTGAATTACAAATTCCCTACCAAGGGTTTTAACTAATTCAAGGGTTTTGGCATCGGTGCGTTCGGTATCGAAAATAAGTTGTGTGATGCCGTAGCGGTCGCGCAAATCTATCCAAACCATAAATCCTTTATCGCGTATTTTTTGTACCCATCCCGCCAAGGTAACTATTTGACTTTTATTTGCTAAGCTTAATTCGCCACAAGTGTGTGTTCTAAACATAATAATTGTATTTTTGAAAGCACAAATTTAATGTTTTGAAGTTAAGCCTGCGATTTTTATTTCAAATTTTTAAAAGCACCGGCATTTTGAATTTTGAATTCAGAATTTAAAATTAGCTTAACTTTGTAATCCAATAAAAAAATGTCCGAAACCAAACTTTATATTGTTCCTACGCCCATTGGCAATTTAGACGATATGACCTTGCGTGCCGTTAAAGTGCTCAACCAAGTGGAGGTGATTTTAGCCGAAGATACCCGAACTTCGGGTAAACTACTCAAGCATTTTAACATTAAAACCCCTATGCAAAGTCATCACATGCACAATGAACACAAAGTGGTTGACAGCTTAATTAAACGCCTTCAAGCCGGAACGGTTATGGCGTTAATTACCGATGCCGGCACGCCGGCTATTTCAGATCCCGGCTTTTTATTGACGCGTGCATGTGTTGAAAATAAAATTAAAATTGAATGCCTGCCAGGCGCGACTGCTTTTGTGCCAGCCCTTGTTAATAGCGGTCTGCCAAATGATAAATTTGTTTTTGAAGGATTTTTACCACCCAAAAAAGGACGCCAAAGCCGACTCATCGTTTTGGCGCAAGAACCTAGAACCATGATTTTTTATGAATCACCTCATAAATTGGTTAAAACCCTTTCGCAATTTGTTGAATATTTTGGCGCGGAACGCAAAATTTCTGCCTCGCGCGAATTGACCAAACTCTATGAAGAAACCCTGCGCGGAACGCTCAAAGAAGTGTTAACCCATTTTGAAACCACTGCGCCCAAAGGAGAGTTTGTGCTGGTTGTTGAAGGATGTAAATAAGCGTATCATCACCAAGCAGTTGGCTATTAATTTTCAAAAATTAGTTACGCTTTTTAGCATTTTTTTGTTGTTTATAAAAAAATGTGATGGCCGTTTTTTAGAACGAAACGCAAAATGGTTTGGCATTTTTATGTGCCGATGACGCTATTTTAAGAGAATACCTTTTGGAAAAATTATTTTGTACTTTTACAAAGCAATAACTAACGGATGCTCATTAAGTCAAACGACCTCTTAATTAGAAATTTAGCGCAACAAAGTGTTGTTTGGTTTAAAGCCGCTAATGCGTATGTTTTGGTAGCGCCTCAAATGGCAAAGCTTATTGAACGCATCGGTAAAGGATTGGATGATAAAGCACTAATTGACTGGAGTCAAAAAAATTTAAAACTATCAAAACATCAAAGTGAAGCATTACTCAAGGCTACTTTTAAGTTAATTGCCGAGCTAAACGTGACCAAACCAGTCATTAAATCCGCTTTGCAGATTGCCGATAAGCATCAAGATTATGCATTTATAAAGTATTATAAAATAGGTCATTTTGTAGTTAAAGCGTCTTTTGAAAGTGAAGCGCTAGCCTTTTTAATCCATCCTAAATTTGATCATTTAAGCGTGGCAGAAACGCCTTTTAATACCGAATTTGAGGTGTCTTTACAGAATGAACAACTCATTTTAAAAGTCGATAATTTAGTGGTTGGAACATGGGCAAAAAATGAAGTGGAATACTTTCAAGGTAAATTTTCAATGTGTTTGATAACGCAACTTTATGGCAAAGCAGAATCAGAATGGATGGGTGTTTTTCACGCCTCCGCTTTAAGCGATGGAAAAAATAGTGTGCTTTTTATGGGTGATTCGGGCAACGGCAAGAGCACGCTTGCGGCTTTGTTAATGGCAAAGGGTTTTGGTTTATTAGCGGA
>PFPU01000127.1 GCA_002793215.1 Flavobacteriales bacterium CG_4_10_14_0_2_um_filter_35_18 | reverse complement strand
AATATTTGTAGGTTTAAAATAATTGAGAATTTTGGTTAATAATTTGGCTTTTTTATTTGAAATTCCGGCATATTTGGCGATTTCAGAAATTTGACGCTGATTGCTTTTAAAATATTTTGAACCAGCCCCAAAGTCGGTAATATTTATAAAAGTTTTGTCGGCTAATAATGAGCTTTTGTAGGATTGGTAGCCAAGGTAAATTCCTTCGGTTTTGTTGAGTTTTATATCAAGGCAATTTGCAGTAAAATCAAAGACAAATGGTGAATGAATACCATGTTTATCGGTAGATTTTAAAAGAAATTTTAAATAGGAAATTACTTGATAAAACATGGTGCATTTTAATTTTACGAAAATAAATGAAAAACTGGTAAAATAAGCGAATAACCTATATATTTGCTGATTAAGTTAAAAAAACAGTTATGTATAAAATTTTTTCGGCTTTTTTATTGCTCTTTATTTTATCATCTTGTGTTTCAAATAAAAGAACTGTTTATTTTCAAGGCGAACCCGCTGTTAAATCGGATATTTATAAACTTAATAATGAGCCATATAAAATTCAAGTAGGCGATGTTTTGCTAATTGATATCAAATCAATAGACCCGCAAATGGTTTCTTTATTTCAACCAAATGTTACTTCAAATGCAGGCTCAATAAATGGTTATACACTCGACCGACATGGCAATATCAGATTGCCCTATTTGGGAGAACTCAACGTTTTGGGATATACGGTAACCGAAGTGCGTGAAAAAATTGAAAATGGTTTAAAACTTTTTATCAAAAATACCGATGGCTTATTTGTAGAAGTTAAGCAAGCTGGAATCAAATTTATCGTTACGGGAGAGGTTGGCGCTCCAGGGACTGTTAACTTGCAGCAAGAACGGGTCAATATTATTGAAGCCATTGCAAATGCTGGGGAAATTAACGAAACTGGCGACAAAACCAAAGTTGAAATTATCAGAAATACCGCCGATGGTTTAAAAAAATACAATATTGACTTAACGGCCATTGATGTTTTTAATTCAGATTTATTTTACATAGAGCCGAATGATATTATTTATGTAACACCTTTAAAAAGAAAGGCTTGGGGTATTGGAACTACAGGGCTTAGTGTGTTTACAACCTTTATTTCAATTTTCTCAGTTGTAACTTCTACCATATTAATTGTTAAAACTTTTTAGCTAAATGGACAAGAACAACAAAAATAAAACTCAAATTGATGCCGGCGCAATAGATCTAAAGACTTACTTTTATAAAATTATTGCCCATTGGAAACTTTTCATCATTTTTCTCCTAATTACTTTTGGATTTGCCTATTATAAAAATATTTCTACGCAACCAATCTATGGTTTAACCTCCACCATTTCGGTAAAAGAAAAATCAAATCCCTTATTTTCGGCAGGAACAACTATCGCCTTTAATTGGGGTGGTGTGAGCGATAAGGTTGAAACCATAAAGCGAACGCTTACCTCAAGAAGTCACAATGAAAAAGTAGTAAAAAGATTAAAACTTTATATTGAATATCTTCAAGAAGGACGCTTTAGAATGGAAGATATGTATGGAAAAACGCCCTTTAAAGTTGAGCTAGATTCAAATAAGTATCAAATACAAAATACCCTTATCAGAATAAAAATTTATACCGACAACAATTACCGACTCACCGTTGATTTTCCTGAAGATAAACCTGTTACACTTTTAAACTATGAAAATGAAAGAGCCAGAGATTATCTGTCTCCTAAATTGCAATATTCAATGGTTTATAAAATGGGGGATAAGGTTAGCTTACCGTTTTTGAATATGACTTTAAATTTGAATTTAGACCGTAATTCGGATGAGGTAGGCAACATCTATTATATTAGATTAAATAATTTAGATCAAGTAGTTGGGTCATATCAGGATGTTGGAACACAAGCCCTAGATGGCACTTCTTTAATTTCTATCTCAATGATGGGTTCTAATAAGATTAAAGTTGTAGATTTTTTAAATGTTTCTGTTGAAGAATTAGCCAAAGCCGAATTAATTGATAAAACAGACTTTGCTAGGAATACCAAAGATTTTATAGATAAACAGTTTGAAATTACTTCAGATACCTTAAAAGCTATTGAAGACAATTTAGGCTCCTATAAAAAAGCAAATAAAATTTATGACCTTTCGGCCGAAGGGCAAATAATTTTTGCAGAAACCGTTGATTTAGAGCGCGAACGAATCAAAATTAAAAACCGATTAGAATACCTCGATATTTTAGAGAACTATATCAATACGCATAATACTTATACCAAAATACCTGCACCGGCAATCATTGAAATTGAGGATGCCAAAATTCGCAGTAACATTGACGAGTTAACACAACTTTCAATTGAAAAAGCTTATTGGATGGAAAATGTAACTGCAGACCATCCGTCGTTGATGAAAGTTGAAGAGAAAATTAAAAATGCACGATTAATATTTTTGGAAAATATTAGTACCTTAAGAAGCCTTATAAAAATTAGCTTGGCGAAAAATAATAACCGTCAATCAGAATTTGATTTTAAACTCTCTAAACTTCCAAAAAAGCAACAACAATTAGTGAATTTTGAACGAAAATTTACCTTAACCGAAAGCAACTATACTTTTTTAATGCAAAAAAAGTACGAAGCCAGTATTGCCATTGCTGCAACGGTTTCGGATATTACCGTTTTAGATAAAGCGAAAGATGTTGGGCAGGTATCCGACATCCCAAAAACCGGATTCAATTATGCCCTTGCTTTGCTGGTTGGTTTGTTGATTCCCATTGTTATTGTGGTTGTTAAAGAGCTTTTAAATAATAAAATAGTTAGCGTTGAAGAAATAGAACGGGCTTTTTCAATACCAATTCTAGGTGTTATCGGAACACATGTTTCAAATAATAATTACGCCGTTTTTGAACGTCCAAAATCATCAATAGCCGAAGGGTTTAGAGCTTTGCGCTCTAATCTTCAATTTATGTTTAAACAGGATGACAGCTTGGTTAAAAAAGGTAAAGTAATTACCGTAACCTCCTCTGTAAGTGGTGAAGGCAAAACATTTATTGCCATGAATATGGCTACGGTTTTTGCTTTGAGCGATAAGAAAACAATTATCATTGGACTTGATTTACGCAAACCAAAACTGTACAAATATTTTGAAATGGATAATGAGTTTGGCGCTGTAAACTATCTAGTTGGTCAAAAAACAATCCAAGAAGTTACGCGTAAAACAAAAATACCAAATTTAGACATCATTACGGCGGGACCAATTCCTCCAAATCCTTATGAGTTATTACTCAAAAAAAGTATGGATGAATTTATAAGCAATTTAAAAAATCATTACGACTATATTGTTATTGACACACCTCCTGTGGCTATCGTATCTGATGCCTTAGAGTTATTCAAATACGCTGATACTAATATTTATGTAATTAGACATAACTACACACAAAAAGGCATGCCCAAAATGATAGATGAGAAATATAAAATTGGCAAAGTTTTAAATGTGAGTTTTGTGCTTAATGATTTTAGCGTAAAAGGAGGTTATGGCTATGGTTATGGATACGGTTATGGCTATGGATACGGCTACGGCTATGGATACGGTTATGGCACCTATGGAAATGGCTATCACGAAGATGAAAAAACCACAGGTTTTAAAAAAATTAAAAAATCTATTAAAAAATTAGTGTTAAAATATTTTGAACAATTAAAATCATTTAGTTCTAAAAAACACTAATTTGAAAATTTCATTAAAAAAAATGACGCCAAAAATTTTAATTACCGGAGCCGCAGGCTTTATAGGCTTTCACCTTTCTAAACTGTTAGTCAAAAATGGCTATAAGGTTTTTGGGTTAGATATAATAAACGATTATTACGACCCAAATTTAAAATTAGCACGTTTGCAATCGCTAAATATCGACACCTCAAAAATTGTTTATAATCAGCCTATTGATGGCGCAATTACCTTTATTAAACTTGACTTACAGGATTTAGAAAACCTCAAAGCGCTGTTTAAAAAAGAACAGTTTGATTTTGTTGTTAATCTAGCAGCACAAGCAGGAGTGCGCTATTCATTAATAAACCCCCACGCTTATGTAGATAGCAACATAACAGGATTTTTAAACATTTTAGAATCTTGTCGGGCCTATCCGGTTAAACATTTGGTTTTTGCCTCATCTAGCTCGGTTTATGGTTTGAGCGAAGAAATTCCCTTTTCGGTTCACAGTCACACTGACCATCCGTTAGCGATGTATGCCGCTAGTAAAAAAGCCAATGAAATGATGGCACATTCTTATGCCCATTTATT
>PFPU01000160.1 GCA_002793215.1 Flavobacteriales bacterium CG_4_10_14_0_2_um_filter_35_18 | reverse complement strand
TCAATAAAATCAACGCCTTTTTCTCGGTAAAGTGCCAAGATAATTTCGCAATCTGATTTTGTTTGGAAAGCAAAAGGCAATTTTAAGTTTTTTCGCAAGGCAACATGGTTATATATTTCGCCATTTGCTGACAATATCAGTTGTTTATCTTCACTTATTAAAGGCTGTTTACCGGAGGCTGGATCAACAATGGCAAGTCGTTCGTGAGCTAAAATAGCGTTAACACCACAATAAATGCCACTCCAATCTGGCCCGCGATGGCGAATTTTTTTAGACATTTCTAAAAGCTGAGGTCTTAAGACTTCGGCCTCTTGTTTCAATTCAAAGGCGCAAACAATTCCGCACATATATAATAAGTTTAATTTTATAATGCAAATAAACGATTAAACTTATAAAACATACTATAAAAATGTATTTATTGTTAACATTTGTAATCATAATATTTAAAATAGTATTTATAAGTAAGTATTAAACTGCTATTATACCGTCTTTACTTAAAATGTTAAAGTTTTACTTTGTGTTTGTAATAAAACAGCGATTGCTTAGATTTACCACCGTAAACTAAAAAAATCTTATGAAAAACATCACATTTTCGGGCTTTGTACTTGCATTTATATTATTTGCAGTAACAGCAACCAGCTGTGCCCAAGAGGGAGTTAAATTTGCTAAATTAGATCCAAGTCCGACGGATATTACCCTACTGCGACTTGAAAAAGATGCTCCAGTAGCCATAAAAGTAGTCTATGGTCGACCACAAAAAAAGGGACGTGCTATTTTTGGCACTTTAGTTCCTTATGGTCAAATTTGGCGCACCGGTGCTAATGAAGCCACCGAAATTACTTTTTATAAAGACACAAATTTTGGAGGTAACAAGGTAAAAGCTGGAACTTATGTGTTGCACACCATTCCTGGTGAAACCGAATGGACCGTAATTTTAAATAAAAATCTAAATGTTTGGGGTGCTTACGCATACGATCAAGCGGCTGATGCTTTGAGATTTACGGTTAAACCAACCACCGATGTTGAAGAAATTGAAGCTTTTTCAATTGCCTTTGACAATGGCATCAATAAAGCAATGGTTTTGGCTTGGGATAAGACCCGCGTTTCTATTCCTATCAAATTCTAATTAAAAGGATTTTTCATAAAAAAACCGAGCTTGACTCGGTTTTTTTTATTTAGTTTAAGCTTATTTTATCACCATTAATATAGTTAGCTACCACCTTAATCTTTGGTACTTCATGTATTTCAACAGTCATTATATCTTGATCTAAGATAATGAAATCGGCTAGTTTACCCACTTCAATACTTCCTTTTTCCGTTTCTTCAAAATTGCTATAAGCCGCCCAAATGGTCATCCCCTTCAAGGTTTCTTCACGCGTTAAGGCATTTTCCATTTGAAAACCATCTTTAGGAAAATTATCGAGATCTTGTCGCGCCACAGCGGCATAAAAAGTGAGCATCGGGCTTACCTTTTCAACTGGAAAATCGGTTCCTAAAGCAACTTTAGTATATTGATTCAACAAGTCTTTATAGGCATAAGCGCCCTTTAAACGAAGTTTGCCCAATCGGTCGCCAGCCCAATACATATCGCTGGTAGCGTGTGTTGATTGAATAGAAGGCATCATTTCTTTAAAATATTTAAAGTCCTCCGGCGAAATAACCTGAGCATGTTCAACGCGCCAACGCCTATCAGCTTTGCCGTTTAAAACCTGGTGATACATTTCTAAAATAAAATGATTTGCCGAATCGCCAATAGCATGGGTATTCATTTGAAATTCGGATGCGGCTATTTTTTTAGCGATGGCTTTTAGTTCATCAATGGGCGTAACCAAAGCACCATAATGCTGATGCTGGTCGGAATAAGGCTGACGTAAAGCCGCACCTCTTGAACCCAAAGCTCCATCGGCATAAACTTTAAATGAGTGTATGTTTAGACGCGCCGTTTTAAGTGTCCCTTTGCGTAGGTAATAGTCTAAATTTTGTGACGTAGCCGATACCATTCCATAAATTCTAATTTTTAATGCGCCCGCTTGTTGTAAACTGTCAATTAATTCGAGATTATCTTTTGACAATCCCGCATCATCAACGGTAGTGAGTCCCAAATTGGTGCAAATTTTTTCTGCGTCAAGCAGGGCCTGAATTTGTTCTTTTTTTGAAGGATTCGGAATTTGATCATAAACTAAGTCCATGGCATTATCAATTAAAACACCCGTAATTTTTCCATTTTTTTTAATGATTTCGCCACCGCTAATTTTTGTGTTATTGTCGATGCCCGCTAAATTCAAGCTTGTTTGATTGACCAATAACGCGTGACCATCTATTCGGGTAATTGCCACAGGGGTATTGGGAAATAGGACATCTAATTTTTCTTTTGTAGGAAATTCCTTTACAGGCCAATCATTTTGATCCCAACCGCGACCGGTTATAAAATTAACCTGTTTTTGTTGCTGGAAATCTTTTAAGCGTTGCAGCACTTCTTCATAGCTTTTTGTGCCCGCTAAATCAACTTTTTGTTGTTGCAAACCCAAACCGAAAAAGTGGCAATGGGCATCAATGAGTCCGGGCACAATGGTTTGTCCTTGGGCATTGAGTTCATTGGTAGCGGTGTAATTTTTTTTAAGATCGTCCATTGTGCCAACGGCTATAAATTTACCATCTTTAACGGCAAAAGCATCTGCTTTAGCAAAGTCGTTATTTACAGTATAAATAGTTGCATTGTAAACTATTAAATCAGCTTTTTCTTTTGATTTACACGAAATTAGGCTTATTATAATTAGCAAAACACTTATTGATTTTTTCATATTTTTTCTAAAATTTAAAAGCCTAAAGGTACTGCTATTTGATAAATAAATTCTAAATCTGATGATAATAATAGGATGTTAAATAAAAACCCCTTGTCATTTTAAAAATTGAATTAAGTATCTTTGAACCTAAAAATAAAAGTATTCAAATGAAAATAGTTGTTGTTGGTGCGGGTGGCGTTGGTGGTTATTTTGGCGGACGTTTAGCCCAAGCCGGATTTGACCTTACATTCTTGTTGCGTGACGCACAGTTTGAAGCCATAAAACAAAATGGTTTACAAGTAAAAAGTATTAAAGGCGATTTTAAAGTCTTTCCAAAAGTCATCAATGATGTTAAAACTTTAAACAACACACCCGATTTAATCATCCTGGGCATTAAATCATGGCAGCTTATAGCGTTGGCAAAGCAAATCAAACCCATTGTCGGTAAAAACACGCTAGTACTTCCCTTGCAAAATGGCGCTGATAATGCCGATAAGTTACTGACAGTTTTGCCAAGAAAAAATGTGTTAGCCGGCTTGTGTCGCATTGTGAGCAAGGTTGAAAGCCCCGGCATCATTAATCATTTTGATTTTGAGCCTGAAATTATTTTTGGAAACCTAAACAACCAAATAACTGAACCCCTTAAGGCCTTAAAAAATGCCTTTGATAAGGCTGGTATCAAAAACAAACTATCTGAAAATATCCTAACCGATATTTGGATAAAATTCTTGTTTATAACTACTTATAGTGGCATTGGGGCGCTTACGCGGATGCCAATTGGGGCTGTTAGAGCGCACGCTTATTTAATGAATATGATGCTTGAAACTGCCGATGAGGTTTTGCAAATAGCACAAGCAAAAAAAATAGCTCTCACCCAACAAAACGTCAAAAATTGTATCAGCGCAATTGAAAATTTAGACTACCATTCCACCGCCTCTATGCAACGCGATTTGATGGAAGGCAAACCAAGTGAGCTCGAAAATTTTAATGGCTATATTGTCAAACAAGGTCTTGAATTAGGCATAAAAACACCTATAAATGATTTTATTTATTACTGTTTATTGCCACAAGAACAAAAAGCAAGAAAGCTCCTTTAAAGATTTCACAGTCTTACAATAAACCTCTAAATTTGTCGCTTCAAAAAAATTGAATTGAATGAGTTACCATTTTAATGACATCGAAGCCAAATGGCAAGACTATTGGGCAAAACACCAAACTTTTAAAGCACTAAACCATTCGGATAAACCCAAATTTTATGTGTTAGATATGTTTCCATACCCTAGTGGTGCCGGTTTGCACGTAGGACATCCGCTGGGTTATATCGCCTCCGATATTTATGCGCGTTACAAACGCCACAAAGGTTTTAATGTGCTCCACCCACAAGGTTACGATTCTTTTGGGTTGCCTGCCGAACAATATGCCATTCAAACGGGGCAACATCCCGCCATTACTACCGAAGCAAACATTAAAACCTATCGCAAACAACTCGATCAAATCGGATTTTCATTTGATTGGAGTCGCGAAGTGCGTACCTCTGATCCCAAATATTACAAATGGACTCAGTGGATTTTTATCCAATTATTCAACTCATGGTACCATAAAACCTCTGATAAGGCCGAAGCCATTGAAACGCTAATTTCAGTTTTTGAATCCGAAGGAAATGCCCATGTTAAAGCCGCTTGCGACGATTCTATTGAGGTATTTTCAGCTGCAGAATGGCGTGAATTTTCAACTGTAAAACAACAAAAAATACTCTTAAAATACCGCCTGACCTTTTTATCAGAAACCGAAGTCAATTGGTGTCCTACTTTGGGAACGGTATTGGCAAACGACGAAATTGTAAATGGTGTTTCAGAACGTGGCGGGCATCCTGTGGTTCGCAAAAAAATGATGCAATGGAGTATGCGCATTACCGCTTATGCCCAGCGTTTGCTTGACGGATTGGCAAAAATAGACTGGCCACAACCGCTAAAAGACTCTCAAACCTATTGGATTGGTCGCAGTGAAGGCGCAATGGTTAAATTTTCCATTTTGAATAATGGATTGGAAAACTCAAAACTCAAGACTCAAAATTCAAAACTTTTTATTGAAGTTTTCACCACCCGTCCCGACACCATTTTTGGCGTCAGTTTTATGACTTTAGCGCCTGAGCACGAGTTGGTTTCAAAAATTACAACACCCGAACAAAAAGCTGAAGTTGAGGCTTATGTAAAGGCCACTTCAAAACGCAGTGAATTAGAGCGTATGGCTGATGTTAAATCGGTTTCAGGTGTTTTTACCGGCGCTTATGTGGCGCATCCGTTTACGGACAAAAAAATCCCGATTTGGGTTGGCGATTATGTTTTGGCGGGCTATGGCACAGGTGCGGTTATGGCAGTGCCTTGTGGCGATCAACGTGATTATGACTTTGCCAAACATTTTAATTTAGAAATTCCAAATATCTTTAAGGATGTCAATATTGATTCCGAAGCCTTTACGGATAAAGATAACACCGTGATCTCAAACTCCGATTTTTTAAACGATTTGCCCTATAAAAAGGCCATGAAACGTATAATTTTTGAAATTGAACAACGCGGATTTGGCAACGGAAAAGTAAACTACCGCTTGCGCGATGCCGTTTTTAGTCGCCAACGCTATTGGGGAGAACCTTTTCCGGTATATTACCAAAATGGTTTGCCTCAAATGATTGACCCAAAATATTTGCCTATTGTTTTGCCCGAAGTAGAAAACTATTTGCCTACGAATGACGGCAAACCTCCTTTGGGAAATGCCACCAATTGGGCTTGGGATATTGAAAAATCAACGGTGGTCAACAATAAGCTTATCAATAATAAAACCGTTTTTCCTCTCGAATTAAATACCATGCCCGGCTGGGCGGGAAGTTCACAATATTTTAACCGCTATATGGATTCGCATAACAGCGAAGCGCTCTTTTCAAAAGATGCCGTAAACTATTGGCGTGAAGTCGATTTATACATCGGCGGTAGTGAGCATGCCACCGGCCATTTGTTGTATTCGCGTTTTTGGCAAAAATTTATGTTTGATATAGGGCTGGTTCCCACAGACGAATACGCTAAAAAATTGATTAACCAAGGCATGATTATCGGAACGAGCGCCTTTGTTTATAGAGTTGAAGGAGAAAATAAATTTATTTCTAAGGGATTGTTAGCTCATTTCAAAGTTCAAGCCATTCACGCTGATGTTTCGTTTGTAAACGCTTCGGATGAATTAGACCTTGAAGCTTTTAAAAATTGGCGTCCCGAATACAAAGATGCCATTTTTATAAAAGAAACCGACGGCACTTTTAAAGTAGGCCGTGAAGTTGAAAAAATGTCGAAATCAAAATACAATGTGGTCAATCCCGACCAGATTTGTGAAGAATATGGCGCGGATAGTTTGCGGCTATTTGAGATGTTTTTAGGACCGCTAGAACAAGCCAAACCCTGGAATACTGCTGGCATAACGGGCGTTCATAGCTTCCTAAAAAAATTGTGGAAATTGTACCATTTAGGTGCTGATGGCGCATTTTATGTTTCGGATAATCAAGCTACCAATGAAGAATATAAAACCTTGCATAAAACCATAAAAAAAGTTGAAGAAGATATTGAAAACTTTTCATTTAACACCTCGGTTTCAACCTTTATGATTGCCGTTAACGAACTCACGGTTTTAAAATGTAACAAACGCACTATTTTAGAACCCTTGGCCATTTTAATAGAACCTTATGCACCTCATATTGCCGAAGAATTGTGGCAAAAATTAGGCCATTACGAATCAATTTCAACTGCCAATTTCCCGCTTTTCGATCCAAAATATTTGGTTGAAAGCAGCAAGGTTTATCCCATTTCGTTTAACGGAAAGATGAAATTTACCTTAGAATTACCACTTGATTTAACAAAAGAAGCCATTGAAAAAGCCGTTATGGCACACGAAAAAACCCAACAAAATTTACAAGGACGCATCCCTAAAAATATAATTATTGTGCCGGGAAAAATTGTGAATATTGTAGGTTAAACTTTATCAAAACTAATTCTAAAATCCGCCGAATAGCAAGGATTAAAACCCTTTAACACCCCATCAAACCTAGAAGGTTTTGAAAACCTTGCAGGAAAGACCTTACCGACCTGCAAGGTTTTTTTTAACCTTGTAGGTCTCTATTCAACACTTAGACCTATA
>PFPU01000183.1 GCA_002793215.1 Flavobacteriales bacterium CG_4_10_14_0_2_um_filter_35_18 | reverse complement strand
CTGAGGCAAAAAATAAGTATGTCATTTTAAAGGTTACTTTTAAATTGACTACATCACAACATCAAATAAATAGCGATTATGGCGCGCTAAAAACAGAACTTCAGGGTATTTTAAAACCCAATTTATCTCAAATAGGCCAAGCCATTATAAAAATTAGACGTTCAAAATTACCCGACCCGAAAGAAATTGGCAACAGTGGCAGTTTTTTTAAGAACCCCATCATTGATTTTAACCAATTTAAGGCGATGCAAAAAGCAAATCAAAATTGCCCATTTTATAGAATTTCGGAAAATCAATTTAAAATTCCCGCAGGGTGGCTTATTGAACAATGCGGATTTAAAGGAAAGCGCATTGGTGATGCCGGCGTTCACCAACAACAAGCATTGGTGCTTGTAAACTATGGAAATGCCAGTGGCACTGCCATTCTGTTTTTGGCAAAAACCATCCAAAAAACGGTCATGGAAACTTTTAAAATTGATTTAGAAATTGAAGTCAATGTTTTTTCTTAATTTTATTTTTTACTTTTACATTCAACTAAAAAAAGAGCCTTGCAAATAAACCCAAACAATCGCCCTATAAAACAAATCATCGCCCTGTTTATTTGTTTGATTTCTGCTTTTACCCAAGCCCAAAAAAATTATTATTTTGACTGGCGCGATCACAAAGTAACCATTCCGTTAGGCCCATTGGCTTTTGCCGATAAATTGGTTGGCGCTACTCCTGGAGAACCTGCTGCTTCTCGTTTTTTTACAAAAGAAGACTATATTATCGGTCAACCGGATTCTAACATGTATGCCCTGGGTTATGGCGCAAGTGTAACCGTGCAATTTACCGATAATGCACTAATTGATGTTGCCGGATCTGATTTATACATTTTTGAAGTAGGTGGCACTTTTGAACCCACACAAGTAGAAATCTCTAAAGATGGCAAAGATTGGATTAACGTGGGCATTGTAAACGAAATTTCGGCTTCGGTTGATATTAGCGCCTTTGTTCAAGCCTACGATAAATTTTATTTTGTTAGAATCACCGATTTAATGACCAATTATAAACCCAATAAACGTTTTGGTGCTGATATTGATGCCATAGCCGCTTTAGGTAGTCTTGATATGTCGAGTCCGTGTAAGGAGGTAAATAATTACTTTACCAAAAGTATTGAAAGCTGGTCGGCGAAAGGGATGTTTGAAACTACCTTAGAATATCAAAATAGGCTAAAAGACTCATTGGCAATTGTTACTAATCAGTATAAATATCAAGCCATTCAGAGCGTTGCCAATAAAAGAGCCATTTTAAAATACGCTGATTTTAGCTACAATGCCGACAGCTCACAAGTTACCATTAACACACCAAACATTGATAATTTGACCTTTAATTTAGAGCGTCAAAATGCCAAAGCCTTTTATAAAAATATCAACAATCTTGAAATTGCAGATCCCGATTTTGAGGTAGATTGCGCCAACGGAAAATTTGTAATAAATAAAGCTGTACTTAAAAATGTTAATACAAGCATTGCTTATGCCGCACCAAACTTTTATCAGAATGGTATGCGCATTGGCTACCAAGTTACTGATACTAAAAACCAAAACAATTCTCAAATAATAGCCAATCAAACCACTATTAATGATAAAATTCAAACAAATATCCGCCAAGAGCCTATTAATAAAGAAGATGTTACCAAGGTTTTAAAAGTAGAAAAAAGTGCAGATTTTGATTCAAAAACCATCAAATCAAATCAATTAAAAATAGGACAGCGTTTTGCTTTACCCAATTTGTATTTTGAACCCGATTCGTATGCCCTTACCAGAGAAGCCAAACGCACCTTAATGGAATTGTTTAAGTTTTTAAAACAAAATCCTGAAGTAAAAATTGAGGTTGGCGGTCACACAAACACTTTGCCACCAGATAATTACGCACAAGAACTTTCTACTAACCGCGCTAAAAATGTTGCCTATTTTTTATTTGATAGAGGCATTGCAAAAAGTCAAATTAGCTATCAAGGTTATGGTAAAAATCGCCCGATAGACACTTCAAATACCAATCAAGCAAATATTTTAAACCAGCGTGTGGAAATAAAAGTTATGGCCATTCAATAATTTTAAGATTTTTAAGATTCTAAATTCACCATAGCTAACACCCTCACTGCAAGTGCCTGAGGAAACGTTATGATTTTTTTGAATTGTAAAAGTCCCTAAAAAAAGATTTCAATTATTTTATTTAAAAATTCATTTATTATATTTTCATTTTTAGTAACTTTAAGCGTTCTTAACATTAAATTTTCAAATTATGAAGGTATATGATGAAAAATTCATTAAAAACATTGCCTTTGTTGGCGCTCATAATAGCGGGAAAACAACATTGGCCGAAACAATGCTCTTTGAAGCTGGACTTCTGAATAGACGCGGTAGTGTTGAAGAAAAAAATACCGTGTCCGACTACCAAAGCATTGAACAAGAGCGCCAATCTTCAATTTATGCAACACCACTGCACACCGAATGGCGCAATTATAAAATCAATATTATAGACACTCCGGGATTAGATGATTTTATAGGAGAAATCGCGTCAACCATGCACGTTGCCGATAGCATTATTATGCTCATAAATGCCCAATATGGCGTTGAAGTTGGCACTGAAATTATTTGGAATTATATTGATCGCTTTAACAAACCAACCGTGTTTGTAATCAACCAAATTGACCACCCAAAAGCAAATTTTGACGAAAGTTTTAACAGTTTAAAAAACTTAGTCGGCAAAAATGCCATCAAAATTCAATACCCCATCGTTATAAACGGCGCACAATGTATTGTTGATGTGCTTAAAATGAGACTCTATAAATTTAAACCCGATGGCGGTAAACCCGAAAAGCTCGAAATCCCCGCCAACCAAAAGGAACTCGCTGAAAAACTCCACAATGAATTGATTGAAAAAGCGGCCGAAAATGACGAAAATTTAATGGAACTCTATTTTGAAAATGGCACTTTAACAGAAGATGAAATGCGTAAAGGCATCAAAATTGGCATGTTAAACAACGAATTGTTTCCGGTATTTTGTGTTTCGGCCTTAAAAGATATGGGTAGCGGTCGCCTAATGGGATTTATTGATAATGTCATTCCAGCCGCCGCCGATTTAAAACCACAATTGAGTGTTGAAAATAAAGAGGTTTTTTATAATCCAAAAGACCAAACCATTCTATTTGTTTTCAAAACCGTGCATGAACCAAATTTGGGTAAAATCAGCTTTTTTAAGGTGATGTCGGGCACGCTAAATCAAAATGATAAACTCGAAAATTCAAGAAAAGGAGACGTTGAAGTTTTAAACCAATTATTCATTATGGATGGCAAAAAAAGAGAACTGGTTGAATCACTTCATGCCGGTGATATTGGCGCAACTTTAAAGTTAAAAGTTACCGAAACAAATGACACGCTTCACCCAATAGAACATAAAATTACCATTAAACCAATAAGTTATCCCGAAGCGCGGATTCAAAAAGCCACCTCCGCCCAAGATAAAAAAGATGATGAAAAATTGAATGAGGTGCTTAGAAAAATAGAAAGTCAAGATCCGACCGTTAATTTTAACTATTCAAAAGAGCTCAAACAACAAATATTATCCTGCCAAGGTGAACTTCATTTAGCCATTATTGATTGGACCCTAAAGAATAATTTTGGCATCACCGCCCATTTTGAGCAGCCTCGTGTAGCTTACCGAGAAACTATTCAGCGCTCGGCTACAGCTAGTTATAAACATAAAAAACAATCAGGTGGCGCAGGACAATTTGGCGAAGTACACCTAAAAATAGAACCGTGGTTTGAAGGTATGCCCGAGCCCGAAGGCTTTAACATTCGTGGCAAGGAAGTTATTGACTTGGTTTGGGGCGGTAAATTAGTTTTTTATAACTGTATTGTTGGTGGCGTTATTGACGCGCGTTATTTACCTTCAATCTTGAAGGGCATTTTAGAAGTTATGGAAACAGGACCCTTAACGGGATCTTATGCCCGAGATATCAGAGTCATGGTATTTGACGGCAAAATGCATCCGGTAGATTCAAATGATATTTCATTTAAAATTGCTGGTGCACACGCCTTTAAAGCTGCCTTTTTAAATGCCAATCCAAAGTTAATGGAGCCCATAAACGAAGTCATTGTAAAAGTTCCTGAAGAACTGATGGGAAATGTCATGACCGATTTGCAATCAAGACGCTCAATCATTTTAGGACTCGAAAGTTTGGGTAAATATCAGCAAATAACTACCAGAACACCCTTAGCTGAACTCTATAAATTTTCAACTACCTTACGTTCTATAACCCAAGGAAGAGCCTCGTTTAATACAAAATTTGTAAATTTTGAACCTGTGCCAATCAATATTCAAAATGAGCTTATAAAAAACAACGAAGATTAACTAAATATTAGGCCCAACTTTAAAAAGTTGGGCTTTTATTCGTAATTTTGGGGTTCAGTATTTGCAATAAATAAACTATATGAAACTCATCTTAATTACAATTGGAATGCTCGCCCTAGCATTTGCAGCAATTGCCATAAAACTTTGGGCAAAAAAAGATGGCAAATTTGCTGGCACTTGTGCTAGCCAAAATCCTCATTTAAACAAAACCGGCGAAACTTGCAGCTATTGTGGCAAATTGCCCGAAAACTGCGAAAACAAATAACTATCAGCACTTTACAAAACATATTACTCCTAAGTTTTTATGGCGTCATTGCGATACAATTATGCTATTACCTTGGCGTTTTTAGCCTATTTTGTTGGGCAAAACCAAAACCATCGCCAGAATTTACCAAACCCATTTCGGTAATTATTTGTGCTAAAAACGAAGGAAAAAATTTAAAACGTTTAATTCCACTTCTTTTTAAACAAGATTATCCAAATTTTGAATTAGTGGTCATAAACGATAATTCTTCGGATGAAACACTTGAGGTAATCGAAAGTTTTTTAATGCTTTATCCACATATTAAGCTCGTTGATGTTAAAGAAAATGAACAATTTTGGGGCAACAAAAAATACGCCCTAACCCTTGGCATAAAAGCCGCATCTTGCGAATATTTACTGTTTACCGATGCCGATTGCAAACCAAATTCAACACACTGGATTAGCGCCATGGCAAGCCAATTTAACCATGATAAACAAATTGTGATTGGTTATGGTGGCTATAAAAAAAGCAAAACTTTTTTGAATAAATTGATTCGTTATGAAACGCTTATAACTGCTATTCAATATTTTGGATATGCCAAAGCCGGCGTTCCTTATATGGGTGTTGGCAGAAATATGGCTTATAAAAAAAACTTGTTTTTTGAGGCAAATGGCTTTATAAAACATATGAAAATTAAATCAGGCGATGATGATTTGTTTGTCAATCAAATGGCTACAAAAGCTAATACCGCTGTTTGCATTTCGCAAGATTCGTTTACCACTTCACTACCTAAAACCACCTTTAAAGAATGGATTAATCAAAAAAAACGTCACGTTTCTACGGCTACTTTTTACAAACCCTTTCATAAATTTTTATTGGGACTTTTTTATACCTCCCAACTTTTGTTTTGGATTTTATCGATTTTAGTCTTAATATTTGCCTTTAAACCGCTCGTTATATTACCATTAATCGGAATTAGATTTTTAATTTACTATCTCATTCTTTATGCTTCGGCAAAAAAATTACAAGAAAAAGATTTGGTATTTTTGGGTTTCTTTCTTGAAATTATTTTACTTTTGATTCAATTGCGTATTTTTATAGGCAATAAGTTTTCAAAACCCACACATTGGTAGAAGATCAAGCAATTTTGGCGTTAATTGAACAAGCAAAACAAGGCAACCAAATTGCTTATAGCTCCTTATTAAATAATTATTGGAAAGCTATTTATAACTTTCAGGTGAGCAAAACCGAAGATGAAGATGAAGCCGAAGACATTACCATCAAAACCTTTGCAAAGGCTTTTGACAAACTCCATACTTACAATCCGGCATTTAGTTTTGAAACCTGGCTATTTACCATTTCGAGGAATATCAATATCGACCATTTTAGAAAACAAAATCCCGATTTAATTTCTATCCACAAACACCAAAAAGAAGTTGACCAAATATCTGACGAACAACTATCGCCGGTAGATAAATTAATCCAAGAACAAAATTTAGCTCAATTATTAGCTTATATTAAACAGCTAAAACCACATTATCAACAAGTTATAAATTTGCGATTTTTTATGGAATTAAGTTATAAAGAAATTGCCCAAGAACTCAATGAACCCATTAATAATGTAAAAATCAAACTCCTTCGTGCCAAAAAATTATTAGCCGAAATCATCATTAACAACTAATTTTTTTAAAATGGAAAAATTATCAGATACCCTTAAGACCCTAGGACCCGGATTATTATTTGCCGGTGCGGCCATTGGTGTTTCACATTTAGTGCAATCTACAAGGGCTGGAGCCGATTACGGAATGGGTTTACTTTGGGCTTTATTGTTGGTTCACCTTTTTAAATATCCCTTTTTTCAATACGGTCCGCGCTATGCCGCCGCCACGGGCGAAAGTTTAATCGACGGTTATAAACGCTTAGGTAAAGGTATGTTGTGGTTTTATTACCTATTAACTTTTGCCACCATGTTTACCATTCAGGCAGCGGTAACCATAGTAACTGCCGGAATAGCGACCAAATTATTTGGCGTTAGTGATAATACATTAATTTGGAGTGTTTTAATTACCTTTGTTTGTTTCTTGATTTTAATGATTGGCAAATACCGATTACTCGATAATTTAATGAAAATCATTGTTATCATTTTATCAATCAGCACTATAAGTGCCATGATTATCGCCTATCAGAACACTAGTTACCGGTTCGATTTTACACCTGTATTTCCCGACAATAAAATAACCATTGCTTTTTTAATTGCCTTTATGGGATGGATGCCTGCGCCACTAGACATTTCGGCTTGGCATTCCCTTTGGACACTAGAAAAAAGTAAAACTCAAAAAATTAATCCTAAAAAAGCCATTTTAGATTTTAATATTGGCTATATCGGTACCATTACCTTAGGCGCTTGCTTTATTGCATTGGGCACATTTGTAATGTATGGTTCGGGTGAAACTTTTAGCGACGGTGCTAGCAAATTTTCGGAACAACTCATAACTTTATATACCAAAAATTTAGGGCAGGGTGCTTACCTTATCATCGCCATTGCAGCATTTACAACCATGTTTAGCACCAGTTTAACAACATTAGATGCCTCACCTAGGGCCATGGCGCGAACAACGGAATTGCTTTTTGAAAAAGCACCTAAAAATACCTACTTAATTTGGCTTATCTTTTTATCTATTGGCACCCTATTAATACTCGGTTTTCTCATTACCAGCATGACCTTTATGGTAAAAGTTGCCACCATCATTTCCTTTTTAACCGCTCCATTTTATGCCATAGCCAATTATTTATTAATCACTAGCAAACACACTCCGCCACAATGGCATCCTAAAATTGGTTTAAAAATATTGAGCTGGCTCGGAATCCTATTTTTAATAGGTTTTAGCTTATTTTACATTGTCTCACTTATAAACTATTAACATTATGAAAACCTTGAAAAAAATTTTTTTTATCGCAACTTTATTCGCTTTTGTTTCGTGTAACAACACAAAACCAGCTGGTTATTATCACGTATTACTTTTAGAGTATGATGTTAATACCCCCCAAACTGAAATGATTAATGACATTCTGCATTTTAAAGACATTTCCGATGTTTTAGATGTAGCCATAGGAAAAATTGAATCCAACGAACGAAATACCATTACCAATTTTGGGTATAGCATTGTGCTAACTTTTAAAGACAAGCAGGGTTTAGATAATTATTTAAAACACCCTTATCATATAAAAACTTATAACAAATATAAACCACTTATTAAAGCAATGTACACTGCCGATTTTGAACCTTTAAAAATGAATTGACGTATTTAATTGTTTTGAAATAAATAAGAAATAAAATTTTATAAAAGGCAAATTAAACAATCAAACCACCCTGCCCCTATGTTATTTCAGTCACCAAAAACACTTTAATTTTTACATTCTCTCAACTATAAGCATAAAAAATCCCGAGTCAATTGACTCGGGATTTTGTTATTGCAGCAGCTTACTAAACCTAAACCTACCTAAAAACAATAACTGCTTTCAGCAATAACTTTTTGAGCAATAATATTGCGCAAACCTATGATATTTGGATAATTAACGTATTTTGTATAGCGTTTTAAACCAACTAACATCATGCGTTGTTCGTCACCTTCGGCAAAAGAAATTATTGAATGTTTACCAGCCGTTTCAATAATATCTATGGCATAGAATAGGTTTAAGCGCGCCATGGCAATTTGTGCCTCAACCTTATCTGCTCCTAATTTTTTAGCCAATTTTTCGGCACGCAAAATTGCAGATTCAGCCATATAAATCTGAATCAAAATATCAGATGATGCCAACATTAATTGTTGGTGTTCGTCAATTTTTTCACCATATTTCTGCAAAACAGGGCCTGCCACCATTAAAAATAGTTTTTTAAGATTGGCGATAATCTGTTTTTCTTCGGCAAATAAAACGGAATAATCTGGTTGGTCAAATGATGGCATACTAGTCAATTCTTTAGCAACAGCCATAGCTGGAGCCAATAAAGCTACATGGCCTTTCATCGCTTTTTTAATCATCATACCAATGCTAATCATGCGGTTAATTTCGTTTGTACCTTCATAAATTCTAGCAATACGCGCATCGCGCCAAGCCGATTCTATAGGGGTATCTTCCGAAAATCCCATTCCACCAAAAATTTGAATCGCTTCGTCGGTACATTTTTGTGTGTATTCTGAAACGGCTACTTTAAGGATAGAACATTCAATGGCATATTCTTCAACGCCTTTTAATTCGGCTTCTTGATGAGAGTCTTTTCCATTATTTTTGCGAAGCGCAATGCGGTCTTCAATATTTTTTGCAGCGCGATAACTGGCCGATTCACCTACCCAGCAGTTTGTGGTGATTTCGGCGATTTTTTGTTGAATAGCGCCAAAACTTGAAATGGGCGTATTGAATTGTTCGCGTTGATTGGCATATTTGACCGATTCTGTAATCACTCGACGTTGAGCATCTAAACAGGCAGCCGCTAATTTAATGCGACCTACGTTTAGCGCGTTCATCGCAATTTTAAATCCGTTTCCCCTTTCTGATAACATATTTTCTACTGGCACTTTAGTTTCGTTAAAAAATACTTGTCTTGTTGAGGAAGATCTAATTCCTAGTTTGTGTTCTTCTTCGCCCATGGTGATGCCATTAGGGTTATTTTTATCGCGTTCAACGATAAAACCGGTGATGTTTTTATCATTTTCAATACGCGCAAAAACAATCATCAAACTGCAAAATCCAGAATTGGAAATCCACATTTTTTGACCTGTAATGCTGTAATATTTACCATCACTAGATAAAACGGCTTTTGTTTTACCCGAGTTGGCATCACTTCCTGCGCTTGGTTCGGTTAAACAATACGCGCCAAACCATTCGCCGGTTGCTAATTTTGGAACGTATTTTTGTTTTTGTGCTTCGGTTCCGTAAAGAGTAATAGGCATTGTTCCTATTCCGGTGTGAGCCCCAAAGGCAGTGCTAAATGAACCTGTTGCGCCCGAAATATAATCGCAAACCAACATGGTATCTACAAAACCCATCCCCATTCCACCGTATTCTTCGGGAACGGATACGCCTAAAAAGCCGAGTTCACCTGCTTTGCGCATAATTTCTTCGGTAAAGGCATAATCTTTCTTTTCAAAACGTGGTTTGTTTGGCCAAATTTCTCTGTCAACAAATTCTCTTACGGCATCTTTCATCATCAGTTGTTCTTCTGAAAAATCTTCGGGCGTAAAAATATCCTCGCAATCAACTGCTTTTACAAGAAATTGTCCGCCTCTAATTAATTCTTTGTTTGTTTGTTCTGTACTCATTTTTTCTAAGTTTAAATTGAGATATAAATAGGTTTTTATTGTTAAGATAGTAATTCATAAATACCTGCAGCGCCTTGACCGGTTCCAACACACATGGTTACTATGCCATATTTTTGTTTTCTGCGACGGAGTTCATTAAAAATTTGAACTGATAATTTTGCGCCAGTGCATCCAAGTGGATGACCCATTGCGATAGCGCCTCCATTGACGTTTACAATATCAGGGTTTAGTTTTAAACCTCTCATTACTGCAAGTGATTGCGATGCAAATGCCTCATTAAGTTCTATTAAATTGATATCTTTTAAGTCGAGTCCGGCGCGTTTTAGGGCTTTTGGAATGGCAACCATAGGGCCAATGCCCATTAAACTAGGCTCAACACCAACGGGAACATAACTCACCAAACGTGCAATAGGTTCTAAGTTTAGTTCCTTTACCATTGCTTCACTCATCACCAAAACAAAGGCCGCACCATCACTCATTTGCGAGGAATTTCCGGCAGTTACACTTCCGCCTTGAGCAAAAACAGGGCGCAATTTAGCTAAAACTTCTAACGAAGTATCTGCTCTTGGACCTTCTTCGGTATCGACTATATAGCTTTTTTCATTGCGTTTGCCTGATGCATCTATATAAGTTTGATTTACCGTTATCGGAACGATATCTTGTTTAAATATTCCATCTTTAATGGCTTTCAAGGCTTTTTGATGTGAGTTGAAAGAAAATAAATCTTGGTCTTCGCGAGAGATGCTGTATTTATTGGCAACAGCTTCGGCGGTAGTGCCCATACCCCAGTAATAATCTTCGTGGCCAGCCTTAACGCTATCGTAATTTAACTCAGGTTTATAGCCACCCATTGGCACTGAACTCATACTTTCAGCACCTCCGGCAATAATGCAATCGGCCATACCGCTGGCAATTTTTGCAGTTGCCATAGCTATGGTTTCAAGTCCTGAGGAGCAAAATCGGTTAACGGTAACACCGGGAACATCAATGGTATTGAGCCCCATAAGCGAAATTAAGCGCCCCATATTTAAACCTTGAGCGCCTTCGGGCATCGCGCAACCTACCATAACATCATCTATGCGCGACACCTCAAGTTGGGGAACGGCTTTTAATAAGTGCTTAATGGTTTCGGCGGCTAATTCGTCAGATCTTTTAAATCGGAAAACGCCTTTTGGTGCTTTTCCTACGGCTGTTCTAAAGCCCTGTATAATATATGCTGTTTTCATAAAATGTGTATTAGTTAAGAATCAAGTAACTGGTATCTGGTATTACGTATTAAGTATTAAGTATTAAGTATGATGATTTTGTGTTTTTTTGGAAAATTTTGTTCTTCAAATCGTTTCATAGTGGTATTTTACTTAGCACTTAGTTTCGCAAAGGTTTCCCTGTTTTTAAAGTATATTCTATACGTTCCAAAGTTTTTCGTTCGGTTAAAAGCGATAAAAATGCTTCGCGTTCTATATCTAAAAGGTATTGCTCCGATACGTAAGTAGGTTCTGATAAATCGCCACCCGACATAACATACGCAATTTTGTTGCCTATTTTTTTATCGTGTTCTGATATATAGAATCCTTTTTCCATTGCGTCAGTTCCTACTAAAAACATGCCTAAAGCTTGTTTTCCTAAAACTTTAACTTGTTGTTTGATAGGTCTTGTATAACCATTTTCAACCATTTGAATGGCATAGCGTTTGGCCGTTGCCAACTGGCGATCGCGGTTAACCACTACTATATCTTTTCCTTTTTGAAGGATGTTTACATCAAAGGCTTCATAAGCTGAAGTACTTACTTTAGCCATTGCAATAGGCAAAAAATGTTGACGTAAACTGTTTAATTGCACGTCTCCTTCTTTAAAAGTAGCGGCGGCTCTTAAAGCCATTTCTTTAGTTCCGGCTCCACCCGGAAGTAGGCCTACACCAAACTCTACCAATCCTATATATGATTCGGCTGCAGCCACAACCATATCGGCGTGAAGTGTCATTTCACATCCGCCACCAAGCGTCATCCCTTGAGGTGCAACAATGGTGGGAATAGATGAATAGCGGAGGCGCATAACGGTATCTTGAAAGGCTTTAATGGCGTAATTTAACTCGTCGTATTCTTGCTCTACCGCCAACATAAATACCATTGCCAAATTGGCTCCAACAGTAAAGTTAGGTGCTTGATTGCCAATAATAACACTAGAATATTCTTTTTCGGCTAAATCTATTCCTTTATTAATGGCTTCAATAACACCCGCGCCTATCGTGTTCATTTTTGAGCGGAATTCAACATTTAAAACACCATCACCCAAATGTTGAATGGATGCATCGGCATTGCTCCAAATGGTTTTAGCTTCTCTTATGTTATCTAAAATGATAAAGGCATCTTGTCCTGGAATTTTTTCTTGTTGTTTTTTATTGATGTTATAATAATATTTAGCACCTTCTTTAACCGTATAAAATGATGTTTGTCCGCTAGTTAGCATTTCATTTACCCAAGCATTTGGTTTGTAAGCTTCGACTTTCATCAATTCAATACCTTTTTCTACCCCTATAGAATCCCAAATTTCAAAAGGCCCAAAATCCCAACCAAAACCAGCTTTCATAGCAGCATCAATGGCGTGAAGGTCATCACAAATTTCGGGAACACGATTGGAAGCATATTGAAACATAGCGGCAAGGGTTTTTCGATAAAAATCGCCCGCTTTATCTTTTCCGGTAACCAAAACTTTATAACGGTCAATAACTTTATCGATGGTTTTAGTCATTCCCAATGTTGCAAAATTTACAGGGTTTGCAGCGCGATATTCCATCGTTTTTAAATCTAAAACAAGAATTTCGCGTTTGCCTTCCTTATTGGTTGTACTCTTATAAAAACCTTGGTTTGTTTTGCTGCCAAGCCACTGATTTTCCATCATTTTGTTGATAAAGTCAGGGATTTTAAAAGTGTTGTGCATTTCATCATTTGGCGCATTATCGTGAACGCCATTTGAGGTGTGAACCAAAGTGTCGAGTCCAACCACATCAACGGTTCTAAAGGTAGCCGATTTAGGTCGTCCTATAATTGGACCAGTTAATTTGTCAACTTCTTCAACGCTTAGGCCAAGTTCGTTTACCACATGAAATAAATTCATGATGCCAAAAACACCTATGCGATTTCCGATAAAAGCAGGTGTATCTTTAGCCAACACGGCAGTTTTGCCGAGGAATTTTTCGCCATAATTCATCAAAAAGCTGGTAACTTCTGGTGAGCAAGCAGGTCCGGGAACGACTTCAAATAGTTTTAAATAGCGTGGTGGGTTAAAGAAATGGGTTACCGCAAAGTGTTGTTGAAAATCTGCGCTGCGCCCTTCATTCATAAATTTTATGGGAATTCCAGAGGTATTAGAAGTGATAAGTGTTCCGGGAGTTCGGTATTTTTCAATTTGCTCAAACACCAGTTTTTTAATGTCTAAACGTTCAACAACCACTTCAATTATCCAATTAGCATCGGCAATCTTAGCCATATCGTCGGTGGTGTTACCGGTTTTAATTCTTCTGGCAAAAGATTCGTGATAAATAGGGGAAGGTTTTGATTTTAACGCATTTCCAAAATGCATATTTACCAGCCTATTTTTTACAACGGCATCGTTTAGCGTTAAGCCTTTAGCCTTTTCTTGATCGGTTAATTCGCGAGGCGCGATGTCTAACAACAGCACCTCAACGCCGATGTTAGCAAAATGACAAGCAATGCCCGAACCCATAATTCCTGAGCCGATTACTGCAACTTTGTTAATGGTTCTTTTTTTCATTTTTTAAAATTTATAGTTTAGACAACTGTTTTCTAAATTACTTTCAATTTAGATAAAGATGGATTTTTCGTTTACTAATTTTGTGATGGTTCGGGTTACTTCAATAAAATTATCAATTTTTTCTTTTGTTAAATGTTCAGAAATGACCTTGTTAAATTGAATAACCGATTGTTTTGAAATTTCTCGTTTTTCTTCCCCTAAAGGCGTTAATTTTAAAAGCACACTGCGAGCATCATCGGGATTTCGCTCTCTATAAATGAGTTGTTTTGTTTCCATCGATTTTAAAATGCGCGACAAACTCGTAGATTCCATACCCATTATGGGACCTAATGTGGTTGATGGGGTTCCGTTTTCGTGATCAATATTTAATAAAACAAATGCCATTGCCATTGAACTGTTATGCTTCGCCGCTTGTTCGTTATACATTTTTGCTACCGCTTGCCACGAAGCTCTTAAACAGTGATCTATTGATTGTTCCCGATTCATTTTTCAAAGATATAAAAATTTTATTATGCATGCATAATAAAATAAAAAATTAATGTTTTGTTAACTGTTTAAATTTTTTAACTCATATTGCTATATTTGTTGGCAGATATTAAAATTAACACTGTCTAAAAATTAATTTAGAAGTACTAAAGCAATTGTAAATGCTATGAATTCATTATTAAAAGTTGAGAATGTTGTTAAAAATTATGGCACTTTTAGGGCTTTAAACAAGGTTTCACTAGAGGTTGCAAGGGGTAGCATTTTTGGACTTTTAGGCCCAAATGGTGCTGGCAAAACAACCTTAATTAGAATTATTAATCAAATTACGGGGCCAGATGAAGGGCAGATTTTTTTAGACGGTGAGAAATTACAACCCAAACACATCTCATCAATTGGCTATTTACCCGAAGAACGCGGTTTGTATAAAAACATGAAAGTTGGCGAACAGTCTATTTATTTAGCGCAATTAAAAGGAATGTCGGAAGCTAATGCCAAAGCAAAATTAAAAATTTGGTTCGAAAAATTTGAAATTGGCAGTTGGTGGGATAAAAAAGTTCAAGATCTTTCAAAGGGAATGGCTCAAAAAGTCCAGTTTATTGTTACCGTATTACATGAACCTAAATTATTAATTTTTGATGAGCCTTTTAGCGGATTTGACCCAATTAATGCCAATTTAATTCGCGATGAAATTTTAGCTTTACGCGACAATGGCGCAACCATAATTTTTTCTACCCACCGCATGGAAAGTGTTGAAGAAGTTTGCGACCACATTGCTTTAATAAATAAATCAAATAAAATACTAGACGGCAATTTAATAGAAATTAAAAAGCAATTTAAAACCAACACCTATGAAGTGGGCTTGGTTGCCGAAGATTTAAAAGTTTTAGAAGCCGAACTCTCACAAAAATTTAAAATTACACCAGCCGTTTTCAAATCGTTAAACAATGATTTAAAACTCAACATCAAGTTGTCTAGTGGCGAAACCTCTAATGGTTTGTTAAACTATTTAAGCACTAAATCTCAAATTAATCATTTTGTAGAGCTAGTGCCAACTGCCAACGATATCTTTATTCAAGCCATAAATAACAACAGCCATGTATAAACTCAAACTCATTATAAAACGCGAATTTTTAGCTAAAGTTCGAAACAAATCCTTTATTGTTATGACCATATTAAGTCCTCTTATTATGGTAGCAATGGTTGCTTTAATTGCCTATTTAAACATCAAAAACAGCGAGGAAGTTCGCACCGTAGCTTTTATTGATCAATCTGGAATCTTTACCGATGTTTTAAAAGATTCTAAAACCACAAAATACGTCAATTTATCGCCCTTATCTTTAGAAATTGCCAGAGAACAAGCCGTTGAATCTAACTTTTATGGTTTGATTTTTATTCCAAAACAAGACAGTTTAGACCTGTTGGCAAAAAGCATTACACTTTATGGCGAAGGCTCTCCTAGCCTTTCATTAATAGGTGATTTAGAAAGCAAGTTTCAACAAAAAATACGCGATATTAAAATCGAAAAAATGGGTTTTGATATTGACAAAATAAAAGCGGCAAATACCAAAGTAGAAATTAGCGCCGAAAAATATACAGGCGAAAAAGCATCAAAAGTTGGCAGCGTTTTAAAAATGGTTGCTGGAGGTGCTTTTGGCTATCTTATCTTTATGTTTATCATTATTTATGGCACTTCTGTGATGCGCAGCGTGATAGAGGAAAAGACTAATCGCATTATTGAAGTCATTATTTCATCGGTTCAACCTTTTCATTTAATGCTCGGCAAAATAGTTGGAAATGCCCTTGCGGGGATTTTACAATTTGTTATTTGGATGGTTTCGGCAGGTGTTTTAATGTTTGTAATTTCAAGTGCCTTAGGAGCTGATTTCAGTGCCTTATCTAGCAATACACCACAATTAACGCCCGAAATGACAGCGCACATGCAAGAATCTGTCTCAGGAAATCTTACCTTGGTGTTGCACGAATTAAAAGACTTTCCTTTTGTCACTTTAATTTTGTCATTTATCTTCTATTTTTTAGGCGGTTATTTAATTTATAGCTCCATCTATGCAGCCATTGGCGCTGCGGTTGATAACGAAACCGACACCCAACAATTTATGTTTCCCGTAATGATTCCACTTATGATAGCCATTTATGTCGGCTTTTCAGTGATTGAAAATCCACACGGACCCATTGCGGTGGCTTTCTCCATTTTTCCATTAACCTCGCCAATTGTGATGCTTATGCGCATTCCGTTTGGCGTACCTTGGTGGCAAATTAGCATCTCCATGTTGCTGCTCATTATAACCTTTTTAGGAGTGGTGTGGTTTGCAGCAAAAATTTATCGCGTTGGCATTTTAATGTATGGAAAAAAACCAAGCTATAAAGAACTCTATAAATGGTTAAAATATTAATTCCCATCGTCTATCTTTCAAAAGGGAAAGGCTTCTATGAGCTATTATAGAAAAATTTAGTTCCCCTTCCTTTTAAAAGTTTAAGAATAAGAAATATTATGAGCAAAATACTGATAATTGAAGATGAAGCCACCATTAGAAGGGTGCTAACTAAAATAATTGTTGAAGAAAACAGCCATTATGAAATTGCCGAAGCCGAAGATGGATTAGTAGGCATTTCCCTAATAAAAGACAATGATTACGATTTAGTTTTATGTGATATAAAAATGCCAAAAATGGATGGCGTTGAAGTTTTAGAAAAAGCTCAAAAAATAAAACCCGAAATTCCCTTTATTATGATTTCTGGACATGGCGATTTAGACCAAGCCATCGCAACCATGAAATTAGGAGCTTTCGATTATATTTCTAAGCCGCCCGATTTAAATCGCTTATTAACAGCTATTAAAAACGCTTTAGAACGCAAAAAATTAGTAGTCGAAAATAAACTATTAAAAAAGAAAGTTAGCAAGGCATTCGAGATGATTGGTGAAAGCGAACAAATTAATCAAGTAAAAGCGATTATTGACAAGGTTGCTCCTACCGATGCGCGCGTTTTAATTACCGGCGATAACGGAACCGGAAAAGAATTGGTGGCGCATTGGATACACGAAAAAAGCAACCGATTTAAAGGCCCACTTGTTGAGGTTAACTGTGCCGCAATTCCTTCTGAATTAATTGAAAGTGAATTATTTGGACATGTAAAAGGCTCTTTTACAGGTGCAATTAAAGACCGCGCCGGCAAGTTTGAAGCCGCTAATGGCGGAACCATTTTTTTAGATGAAATCGGCGATATGAGTCTGTCGGCACAAGCCAAAGTTTTACGCGTGCTTCAAGAAAACAAAATAAACCGCGTTGGCAGTGACCACGATATCATTGTAGATGTTAGATTGGTAGCCGCTACCAATAAAGACCTCAAAAAAGAAATTGAAGCAGGGCGTTTTAGGGAGGATTTATACCACCGAATTGGTGTGATTCTAATTCATGTGCCTTCACTTAACGAACGGCGCGACGATATTCCCCTGCTCATTGCCCATTTTTCTAACATCATTACTTCCGAACAAGGTATGGTAGCTAAATCTTTTTCCGCTTTAGCGATAAAAAAGTTGCAATCCTACAATTGGACGGGAAATATCAGAGAATTGCGAAATGTAGTTGAACGCCTAATTATATTAGGAGAAACCGAAATTAGCGAAAACGATGTGGCGCTTTATGCAAGTAAATAACACCAATAAAAACTAATCAAAACCAAAATAAAATGATAAAAAAAAGAATCTATTTACTAACTTTAATGATCTCCTTAACGGGATTTTCGCAAGAATCTTTTCACGATTCTATAAAAATTAAAGAAATTTTTCATCAATCACTTACCAATGGTAAAAGTTATGAGTGGCTAAGCTATTTAACTCAAAATATTGGGGGCCGATTATCAGGTTCAGCTAATGCCCAAAAAGCAGTTGACTGGGGTAAAAAGGAATTAGAAAAACTAGGTTTAAACAAAGTTTGGCTTCAACCCGTTATGGTGCCCCATTGGGAACGTGGCGAAAAAGAAGAAGCTTTTATTTTAGATAAAAAAGGCAGAATTAGCGTACCCATTTGCGCGTTAGGTGGCTCTATTGCTACTAAAAAAGGGGGCGTTACCGCTCAGGTTATCGAGGTGCAAAGTGTGGATGAAGTAGAAGCCCTTGGTGAACAAGTACGCGGAAAAATTGTGTTTTACAACCGCCCCATGGATCCCGACTTAATACGAACCTTTCAGGCTTATGGTGGCGCTGTTAACCAGCGATTTGATGGCGCTAGAGTTGCCGGAAAATACGGTGCTGTGGGCGCTATTATCCGTTCAATTAATTTGCGTTTAGATGACATTCCGCATACAGGCGTGATGAGTTATGGCGATTTGACCGAAGCTCAAAAAGTGCCTACTGCCGCCATTAGCACCATTGCTGCAAATCAACTTAGTGCCCTTTTAAAGACAAATCCTGATACGCGCTTTTATTTTAAACAATCGTGTCAAACTTTTCCCGATGCCCTTTCGTTTAACGTAATTGGAGAACTTACTGGTTCATCTGTTCCCAATGAATATATTGTTGTAGGTGGTCATTTAGATTCTTGGGATTTAGCCGAAGGCGCACAAGATGATGGCGCAGGGATTGTGCAGTCTATGGAAGTTTTACGCATTTTTAAAGAGCTGAATTACAAGCCAAAACGCAGCATTCGCGTGGTGCTTTATATGAATGAAGAAAATGGGTCGCGCGGCGGAAAAGAATATGCACGTGTGGCGCTAGAACGCAATGAAAAGCATATTGCGGCATTAGAATCAGATGCCGGTGGCTTTACTCCCCGCGGTTTCGGATTTAATTGCAATGAGGCAAATTACCAACAAGTGCTAAAATGGAAACCTTTATTTGAACCCTATTTAGTTCATGTTTTTGCCAAAGGTGGTGGCGGCTCTGATGTGGGTCCGCTTCAAAATGAACACAATGTGATTTTTGGTTTACAACCCGATTCACAACGCTATTTCGATTATCATCACACATCCATAGATAAATTGGATATTGTAAATAAAAGAGAAGTCGAACTCGGTGCTGCCGCTATGACTGCTATGATTTATTTGTTTGATAAATACGGTATTAAATAAGATAATTATTTAGTGATGATCCTTTCAAACTTACAAGGCTAAAAAAACCTTCTAGGTCTAAATTAAACACTTAGATCTATAAGGTTTTAAAAAAAATTTTAGAATCAATTTGGGTTTTGTAGTTTAGCCCTGATGCGCAAATTAAGAGCGTCTTTTTATCTTGTGGTAGTTGCCAAAGCAGCGCCAATAATTCCCGCATTATTTTGAGACTTAGCGACTAATATTGGTGTTTTAACTTTAATTTTAGCCTTAAATTTATCAAATTTTTCTACCACGCCACCTCCTAAAATAATCAAATCAGGAGACAAAATAGTGTTGATGTGTTTTAAAAATTTATTAAAACGTTTTCCCCATTTTTTAAAACTTAAATCTTCGCGTTTTCTTGTGGCGTCAGAGGCAAATTTTTCAATAATATTGCCGTCTAAATAAAACAATCTTCCAAGTTCAAAATTTGGAAGCAATTGTCCGTTAAAAAAAGCACCAGAGCCTATTCCCGTTCCAATGGTAACCATAATAACCAAACCTTTAACATCCTTGCCAGCGCCAAAATTAATCTCGGCCAAACCGGCAGCATCGGCATCATTAATAATGGTAAAATCTAAACCTGTGGTTTTAGCAAATAAATCTTCGGCATTAACACCAACCCAATCGGCATGTAAATTGCCGTGTGCTTTGCAAGTGCCTTTAGAAATTATCGTCGGAAACCCGCACCCCACAACACCTTTCCAGTTAAAGAAATCGGTCATCGATTTTATGGTTTCGGCAACCGCAAGTGGCGTAGCAGGCTCGGGTGTTTTGATACGGTGACGTTCGGATATAATTTCGCCCGTTTTAATATTAACAATAGCCCCTTTAATACCTGAACCTCCAATGTCAATGCCTAAAACTTCCATAAGTTTGTTTGTTTTTTTCGTATTCAAATTAACGTAATTTTGTTTGAAATAAAAACTATTTCTAAAATTTTAATTTTATGCAATCAGATTATGGAGTTACTTACATAAATACCAATATTAGATCTAATAAATTCAATTTTTGTGGTAGTTTTTAATCATCGTGAATACTTTAAAATCGTATTAACAACATAAAATATTTGCATTTTAAACTAAAACAAACCCCTAAGCCCTATAACTTCAGTTTGTATTTTTTATAAAGTTGTTGAATCTTCGATTTCAAGAGGGGAATTAAACTCTGTTAATATTTAACTTTTAATTATTTATTAAGTAACTAAATCGGTGAAGTTAAGTGCTTTTCACCTTTTTTAATTTTAACAAAACGTCTCATTTAAAATCCTTAACTTTGCTCTACTAAAAAACTAAAAAATCAAAACAATGGCGCTTAGAACTGCTACTTTAAGTCAAAAAGAACTCTCATTTAATCAATTTAAAGATGAGGTTTTAAACGATTACAAAATAGCCGTCATTAGTAGGGAATGCAGCCTCTTGGGACGTAGAGAAGTACTCACTGGAAAGGCGAAATTTGGCATTTTTGGCGATGGTAAAGAAGTGCCACAATTGGCGATGGCAAAAGCTTTTAAATTGGGCGATTTTAGGTCTGGATATTACCGCGATCAAACCTTTATGATGGCGCTAGGCGAATTGACCCCACAGCAATTTTTTTCCGGTTTATATGCCAACCCCGATATAAATGCCGACCCAATGTCGGGTGGCCGACAAATGGGCGGGCATTTTGCTACCCATAGTTTAGACGAAAATGGCGATTTTAAAAATTTGACCAAACAATTTAATTCTACCAGTGATATTTCGCCCACGGCAGGGCAAATGCCACGTTTACTGGGCATTGCGCAAGCATCAAAAATGTACAGACGCTTGCCAAATTTAAAAAATGAAAAATTCTCTAATAATGGGAATGAAATTTCGTGGGGAACTATTGGAAATGCGAGCACTTCTGAAGGCATATTTTTTGAAACCATCAATGCAGCCGGCGTTTTACAAGTACCAATGGTTATAAGTGTTTGGGATGATGGTTATGGCATTTCGGTACCCGCTAAATATCAAACCACAAAAGAGAGTATTTCGGAGGTTTTAAGCGGATTTAAACGTGATGAAAATGCTAAAGGTTTTGAAATATTTGTGGTAAAAGGTTGGGATTATACACGCCTAGTCGACGTTTATCAAAGGGCTTCAAAAATTGCACGAGAGGATCATGTTCCCGTAATCATTCACGTTCAAGATTTGACGCAGCCACAAGGTCATTCAACTTCGGGCTCTCAAGAACGCTACAAATCGAAAGAGCGGATGAATTGGGAAAAAGAAAATGATTGTATTCGCTTGATGCGCCAATGGATTATTGATTTTGAATTGGAAGACGAACATGGCACTAGCTTGCGCTTTGTCGATTCAGAAGCAGTCTTAATTGAAATTGAAAAAGAAGCCAAAAAAGAAGTCAATAATGCCAAAAGAGAAGCTTGGAATGCGCTGTTAAATCCCATTAATAAAGATCGCGATTACCTGATTCAATTGCTTTTAAAAACTGCTGAAAAAAGTAAAAATAGGGCTTTTATCCTCAAATTAAAAAATGATTTAGCTTCAATAGCCGATACGGCAAGAAAAGATATTTTGGTTGCTGCTAAAAAATCAATTGTTTATCTTAGAGATGAAGATTTTACAGAAAAAACACAACTTCAACAGTTTGTAATCAATTATTTAAAAACAGAACAGCCTAAATTTAGCTCACATCTTTATAGCAACTCCGATAAAAGGGCGACACTTGTAAAAGAAGTTATGCCCATATATGACAACCATCAAACCCTTGTTGATGGCCGAATTATTTTAAAAGATAATTTTGATGAATTGTTCTCAAAAAATAACAATATTTTTATTTTTGGTGAAGATGCTGGAAACATTGGAGATGTTAATCAAGGTCTTGTTGGATTGCAAGAAAAATATGGTAAATTACGCGTTTCGGATACCGGAATTAGAGAAGCTTCTATTATAGGACAAGGTATTGGAATGGCTTTGCGCGGTTTACGCCCAATTGCCGAAATTCAATATTTAGATTATTTGCTTTACGGTTTGCAATTGTTGAGTGATGATTTGGCTTCACTACACTACCGAACGGTGGGCAAACAAAAAGCACCTTTAATCATTAGAACACGTGGTCACCGACTAGAAGGAATTTGGCATTCTGGCTCACCTATGGGAGCTATTATCAATCTATTAAGAGGAATTAATATTTTAGTACCACGAAATATGACCAAAGCTGCCGGATTTTATAATACGCTTTTAGAATGCGATGAACCCGCCTTAATTGTCGAAAATTTGAATGGCTACCGCCTAAAAGAAAAATTACCTACAAATTTAGGTTTGTTTAGAACCCCAATTGGTCTTGTTGAAACCATTAAAGAAGGCAATGATGTTACCGTTGTTTCTTATGGCTCTACCTTAAAAATCATTGAAGACGTGATTATAGATCTGACTCAAGTTGGCATTGATATTGAACTTATTGACGTGCAAACCTTGTTGCCATTCGACTTAAATAAAGCAGTGGTTAAAAGTATTCAAAAAACAAACCGACTGGTTATTATTGATGAAGATGTTCCGGGAGGTGCTTCGGCTTATCTTTTACACGAAATTTTAGAAGTGCAAAATGCTTACCAATTTTTGGATAGCAAACCTATAACCTTAACCGCTCAACCGCACCGAGCAGCTTATGGCACAGATGGTGATTATTTTTCAAAACCCAATGCCGAAACTATTTTTGAATGCATTTACAATGTTATGAACGAGGCTAATCCGAAAAAATATCGAAAATTATTTTAGAGAAAACGTACTACTCACTTTAAAAATTAAATCTTTGGGAATTATTAAAAATTATCAACTTGATAATCTTTACAGTCATCATTTGGGGGTTGATGACAAATTTTACTTTTAGGAGTTAACACGAGTGTTATTTTTTTGAAGGCTCATTTACTTCCTCTTTTGCTTTTTAGATGGTTGCTCTAGCTTTACCGGCTCCGTTTTAGGCAAGATTTGAGCTGGCAACTTTTGAGGATTGGCAATGCGCAATTGCTTATTGATATTGAATCTACCTGTAACAACTTCAATGGCTTTTGTTGAAATGCCGAATTCTGTCGCTAAAAATTTTACCATATAATCGGTTGCACGGCCATTTCTGGGGGATTCTTTTACACTTACTTTGAGCTGGTTACCAAGCGCTTTGCCTATTTGATCTTTTTTAGCACTCGGTGTGCCGAGAATATTGAGCACTAACGTATCGCCATCCCAACAATAAAAGGAATCCATTTTTTTTGGATTTGAAATGGGTTCAATTGATAAAGCTTCTTTAATTGGAAGTGTTTTAGATTTTTTGTTCTTTGCCATTTATTTTAAATCATAAAGTTTAATGGTAACCGGCAGAAAATTTTTGTAATAGTTTTATTTATCGGGTTCAATATGAATGAGAACATGACCTAAAACGGAAATTTCATTCCGCAACGTATCTTTGAGTTTATGAGCTAAATCATGACCTTCCTTTACCGAAATCGCTCCATTGACAACGGCGTGTAAATCAACATGATATTTTAATCCAGATTTGCGTATAAAGCATTTTTCTGTCGCAATAATGCCATCCACTTTAAGCGCTATTTTTCTGATATTGGCAATCAGTTCTTCATATAAATTTTCATCCATAATTTCACCTAGTGCCGGCCTAAAAATAAGGTAACTGTTATAAAGTATAAATCCGGAGGCAAAAAGTGCCGCCCAGTCGTCGGCATTTTCATATCCTTTGCCAAGAAATATGGCAATTGAAATTCCGATAAAAGCTGCAACCGAGGTGATGGCATCACTGCGATGATGCCAAGCATCTGCTTTAAGCGATGAACTATTGGTTTCTTTACTTTTTTTAATAACCATTCTAAAGGATAACTCTTTCCAAATAATAATTGCCCCGAGTATTATTAGCGTCCACGCTTTTGGCAATTCATGTGGCGTATTGATGTTGTGAATACTTTGATAAGCAATTATTGATGCTGATGTTATTAAAAATCCAACAACTAAAAAGGTTATTAATGGCTCAACCCTTCCGTGACCATAAGGGTGGTTTTCATCATCAGGTTTTATTGAATATTTTAAACCTAACAACACTAAAAGCGAGGCAAGAATATCTGTTGTAGATTCAATGGCATCGGCAATAAGCGCATACGAATTTCCAAAATAGCCCGAAATCCATTTAATAATTGCCAAACCCGCATTGCTTAACAGACTAAAATAGATGGTTTTAATGGCTGTTTTTTCGTTGGTCATGTTGCGTGACGGCTTAAATTAGTTAGCCTACAAATATACTGTGTTTATAGTTTTAATAATTTTTTTTAAAAGGTAGATTTAATTTGGTTTGATTTAACAACTTTTTTAAAAATTATCAAATCATTTTATTGTTTATATTTGGTTTAAAATTCAAACAGTTACTAACCAAAAAGTACTTTAAAAATGAACTATCTAAAATTGTTTTCAGTAATTTTCTTACTCTTTCCGCTTACTTTTTTTCCTCAAGATCGAAAGTTAGAAGCAAGTTCAAAAGTGGTTACCAGCCATCAAGTAACCATTAAAAATAAATTGATTTCCTACACTGCAACTGCCGGCACACAACCCGTTTGGGATAAAGAAGGTAAAGTTATTGCCTCACTTTTTTATACTTATTATGAACGTAGCGATATAAAAGACAAGTCCAATCGCCCTTTAATTATTTCCTTTAATGGCGGACCAGGTTCTGCTTCAGTTTGGATGCATATTGCCTATACCGGACCACAAATTTTAAAAATTGATGATGAAGGTTTTCCTATTCAGCCTTATGGCATTGTGCCAAACGAAAACTCCATTTTAGATGTCGCCGATATCATTTATGTAAACCCCGTAAATACTGCCTATTCGCGAATTATTGAAAGTGATACGACAAAGAAAGTCGATACCAAACAATTTTTTGGCGTAAATAGCGATGTTAAATATTTGGCAGAGTGGATTAATACCTTTGTAACACGTTCAAACCGTTGGCTTTCTCCAAAATATTTAATTGGTGAAAGTTATGGCACCACGCGCGTTGCCGGATTGGCTTTGGCACTTCAAAACCAACAGTGGATGTATTTAAACGGCGTTATTATGGTTTCGCCAATGGATTTAGGTATCAAACGCGAAGGGCCTGTTGAAGTGGCTAACCGCTTGCCCTTTTTTACGGCTACGGCATGGTATTACAAAAAATTACCGCCTGCCTTACAGCAAAAAGATTTGCCGGATGTTTTAGCAGAATCTGAAAATTTTGCCATGAATACCCTGACTCCGGCGCTTATAAAAGGTGGCTTTATCAGCCTTGCCGAAAAACAAACGATTGCCGATAAAATGGCCTATTACGCAGGCATTTCCGCCAAGGTAATTATTCAGAATAACTTAGAAGTTCCTTACGATTATTTTTGGAAAGAGCTGTTGCGCGATGAAGGTTATACCGTTGGCCGATTAGATTCCCGATATAAAGGAATTGACAGTAAAGATGCGGGTTCAGAGCCAGATTATAATGCCGAACTCACCACTTGGTTACACGAATTTACGCCGGCTATTAATTACTATTTACGCGAAGAACTCAATTACAAAACCGATATAAAATACAATATGTTTGGACCTGTGCGTCCTTGGGGCGAATGGGAAGAAAACCATGTTGGAGAAAATTTGCGCCTGGCTATGGCTGAAAATCCTTATTTGCATGTAATGATTCAATCTGGTTTTTACGATGGCGCAACGCCTTACTTTGAAGCAAAATACACACTTTGGCATTTAGACCCAAGCGGAAAACTTATTGATCGCCTTCATTTTAAAGGCTATCGCAGTGGTCACATGATGTATTTGCGCCATGCCGATTTAAAAACTGCCAATGATGACATTAGAGAATTTATTAAGTTGAGCACACCAAAAGCCGGACAAGCCGCTAAATATTAAAGGCTAAAATTTAGCTAATCAAATAAAAAATCAGGATTGAAAAAATTTTCAATCCTGATTTTTTTATAATATTTAGTCTAAATACCTGATACCTATTTTTTGCTTTCCCAAACATTATTACTTTCGTCAATATCGGGGTATAAGTTGTTTGGGTCTAGGTTTACTTTGACAATTTTAGCAGTGGTATTTGTCTTATAATTTGCATTATTGCCACGCATCCAAAATTCAACGGGGATTTGAATTGTTGTAACGTTTCCTTGTTCATCTGTTAAGGATAAATTGATGGGCATGACCACTTCACCTTTATTTTCAAGTGAAATTAGGGCACCTTGTTTAACATCATTATTAAAATAGCTTACATCATTTACCGCTTGGTCAATATTGCCAGTTCCATAAAACCAAGCTTTCCATAACCAATCTAAGTCTTCGCCCGAAGCATTTTCCATAGCGTTAAAAAAATCAATTGGGCGAGGATGTTTAAAGGCCCATTTGGCTATATAATTTTTAAAAGCAAAGTCAAAGCGTTCTGGTCCTAAAATCGATTCTCGCAACATAAACAAGCCTAAAGCCGGTTTTCTATAAGCTTCAAAACCCAAATTATCGGTTTGTAAAATGTCTGGGGGCGTGTTTATTAATTCTCTTTCGTTATCAGTTAAATTATTTATAAAACCCTTAACGTTATTTAGTCTTGAAGGATATTTTCCATAAGCCAAGCTACTATAATGATTGATAAAGGTGTTAAAACCTTCATCCATCCAGGGGTGCAAACGCTCGTTACTACCAACAACCATCGGAAACCAATTGTGTCCAAATTCGTGGTCAGTTACACCCCATAAGCTACCATTTTTAGCTTTCCAGCCACAAAAAACAATGCCGGGATATTCCATTCCGCCCACAATTCCAGCCACATTGGTAGCAACAGGATACGTGTAAGCAAACCACATATTTGAATTGTGTTCAATAGATTGTTTTACATACTCAGTTGAATGATTCCATGCATTATCATTGGCGCTTTCTTTGGTGTAGGCCGATAAAGCCATTGCAGTTTTGCCGTTTGGCAGATTCATTTTTGCACCATCTAAAATAAAGGCTTTTGAGGCAGCCCAAGCTGCATCACGGGTTTGGTTGATTTTAAAATGCCAAGTGAGATTGCCACTTTGTGTTGGTCTTGTAATTTTGGTGTTTCCAACTTCATCAGGATTGATAATCATAACCGTTTTATCAGAATTTTGTGCTTGGCGGTAGCGTGTAGCTATTTTTTTTGGAAAAACCTCATCAATATTGACGAGCGCTCCCGAACCCACAACAATTTGGTCAAAAGGGACCGTAATAAAATAATCGATGTCGCCATACTCTAAATAAAACTCTCCAGAACCTAAGTAAGGCTCATTGTTCCAGCCTTTTACGTCGTCATAAACCGCCATTCTTGGATACCATTGTGCAATTTCATACACCCAACCTTGTGATTGTTTTTGACGTCCCATTCTATCAGCACCGTATTCAGGAATCTTAAAATCATAATTAATTACAATGTTAAGTTTACCACCACTCGCTTCAACCGAATTATTTAATCTAATTTGCATCCGCGTATCGGTAATGATAAATTTTGTGTCTGCGCCATTAACCTTGACAGATGCGATTTGAAAACCCCCTTCTAAATCGCCCGTAAATCTACCACCAACCGCACCTAAAATAGCGGCTCCACGCGAGTTTAGATTGAATTTATTTTGGTCGAGTTGCAACCAAACATAGCCTAATTTATCAGGACTGTTATTGGTGTAGGTAATTGATACTTGTCCTTTTATAGTGTGATTGTTAATATCAAGTGTAGCTGATATTTTATAATCGGCGCGGTTTTGCCAATAATTTTCGGCAGGTTCGCCTGCTTGCGTTCTGAATGGTGTTCTAAGGTTATCTAATTCTAAAAGCGGACTGAATTTTTCAAAATTCCTTTGAATGGGCGTGTTTTGGGCGAAAATGCCTTGGCAAAACACGATTCCTGTGATGATTAAAATTTTTTTGATTTTCATAAATTTAAAAGTAATTGCGTTAATTGTTTTTATAGAACCCCTAAATTATTAGGACAGATTTAGGTCAAAGTTAAGCAGTTTTTGGGTTATCATTTTTTAATAATTTTTTTAACAATACTATTTGCCCTAAATGATAATAGCAATGTTCAATCACACCATCAATATTTCGTTGAAACGTTCCATATTTTTCATCAACAAATACTTGATTTAGCTTTTCTTTGGGCATTTTTTCAACTAAGGAAGCAAATTCCTCAGCATCAATCCAAAATTTATCTAAAAAACTTTCCCATTCCTCTTGAGATTGAACGGGCTGAAAATCAAAACTATATTTGTCTTTAATATTTAGGGGTCCCCCTTTAAAAACACTTATTATCCCTTTTATATAATAGTGAACGTGTTGTGCTAAAACAGCAATGGTGTTAAAAGTGTTAATTTTGGTAGTAGCTAGCTCCCAATTTAAGTTTGACAGTTGGTCTTTAAAATTTGTATTAGCAACCCAAGTTCCATTAAGAATAACTTCTCTAAAACGCCTTGCTATTTTATAGGTTGTTTTCATCTATTTTTTTAATATATACCACTTATAAATATTTACCTAAAACAAATGTACTAATTAATAATTGGCAAGCCTAAAACCCATCGTTTAAAATGAAGTTTGTACATTTGAAAAACATTTAAGTATTAAAAAATGAACACCTTTAAAACTGTTTCCTTTATATTGGCGATTGGTCTCTTAATCACCTGTCAATCCACTTCAAAACTTGTTAAAATTCAGGTCTTTACACCTAGTTTAAACGACACAACAAGTATAGTTTATATTTCGGGCGATATTGATGCACTTGGCTCTTGGAGCGCCGACAAAAAAGCTATGTCTTTTGTGGGAAATCACCTTTGGGAAAAGTCCTTTAGGCCTAAGCCAAACGCCTCAATAGAATATAAATTCACTCTTGGTTCTTGGCAAAAAGAAGGTTTAGATAAACAAGGACATCCCTTTGCAAATTTTTCTATCAACACGGCTTCAGTTAAAATAAAAAAAGACACCATTTACCAATGGGGACAAGCGCAAAACACCATCGTTGGTCAAATTACAGGTCAAGTTGTATATCATAAACAAATGCAGGGCGAAGGACTCCTAGCTCGCGATGTGATTGTTTGGTTGCCAACTGATTACGATAAAAATACTGATAAAAAATACCCTGTTTTATACATGCACGACGGACAGAATCTAATTGACCCTAAAACGAGTTCTTTTGGCGTTGATTGGCAGGCAGATGAAACGTGCGACAGTTTGATAAAAATAGGTAAAATTCCACCAGTAATCATTGTGGGAATCAACAATACCGCCGACCGCAGTTTAGATTATTCCCCCGGCACAAAAGGCGAAGCTTATATGAATTTTATCATCAATAAGTTAAAACCCTTTATTGATGCCACTTACCGTACAAAACCCGATAGACTTCACACCTTTGTAGGTGGTTCATCTATGGGCGGTTTAATTTCAATGATGCTGGTTTGGGAACATTCCGATATTTTTTTAGGCGCACTTTGCATGTCGCCTGCTTTTCAGTATCAAAATTTTGATTATGTGCCTAAAATTACCTCCGAAAAGGCACCAAAAAAAGACTTAAAAATCTATCTCGATATTGGAACAGTGGGACTTGAATCACAACTTGAACCTGGCGTAATTGCTATGGTAAATGCCTTAAATGCTAAAGGATATTTATCAAATAAAGATTACTTTTACGTCAGGGAAGCTCAAGCCCGCCATGCCGAAGCCGATTGGGCAAGGCGTTTGCCAAATGCGCTGATTTTCTTATTAAATTAACAACTAATGATTGAATTTGTTTTAAACAACAAACTGATAAAAACAACTGCTAATGCCGGCATCACCCTCGTTGATTTTATACGAAGTGAGCAGCAACTCAAAGGGACTAAAATTGGTTGCCGCGAAGGTGATTGTGGGGCATGTACAGTTTTAGTAGGCACAATAAACTCAAAAAATCACTTAATTTATAAAAGCATTACTTCATGCATTTCGCCCTTGGGAAACGCCCACGGCAAACACATTGTTACTGTCGAAGGCGTCAATTTAAATAACAAATTAAACACCATTCAAACGGCGTTAAAAAACAATAACGCCACACAATGTGGTTTTTGCACACCTGGTTTTGTGATGGCATTGGTTGGCTTGAGCCTACAAGAACATTTGGTGTCGAAACAAGATGCCATTACCGCCATAAGTGGCAATATTTGCCGATGTACCGGCTATAAAAGCATTGAAAAAGCAGCCTATCAAATTTTTGAAGAATTAACTCAAATCCCTTTAAACAACCGCTTGAATTGGTTGATAAATCATTTATTTTTACCTGAATATTTTTTGACAATTCTTGACCGTTTAAAGCAAATTAAAACACCAAATATAGCCTTAAAAAATAGCATAAAAGTGGCAGGTGGCACCGATTTGTATGTCCGTTATGCCGATAATTTAGCCGATGCCGATGTGCACCTCATCAGTCAAGTGCAACAAAAAATGGAACTAACTTTCGACGAAAATCGCTGTACCTTGGGTGCTAACACCACGGTATCCGACTTATTTTACAACCCCACTTTTAAAACCTATTTCCCTGAAATTCACGCCCATTTAAAATTGGTATCTTCTGAACCCATACGAAATATGGCGAGCCTTGCCGGAAATATTGTAAATGCTTCTCCCATTGGCGATATGACTATATTTCTTTTAGCTTTAAATGCAGAAATTACCCTTAAAAATGACGACAATTATTTGCGGACACTCATGCTAAAAGACTTTTATAAAGGCTATAAAAAATTGGACTTACATGCTCAAGAACACCTTTTAAATATAGCCTTTAAGCTTCCCAAATTAGCTTGCAAATTTAATTTTGAAAAGGTGAGCAAGCGCACACATTTAGATATTGCCAGTGTTAATTCAGCGCTACAAATCAGCGTGGTGCAACATAAAATTCAATTTGCACATCTTTCTTTTGGTGGTGTAGCTCCAATTCCGTTTTACGCTAAAAATACCTGTAACTTTTTAGGCAATAAAATATTATCCGTTGCCATTTTAAAAGAAGCATCCCAAATTTTACAAGATGAAATTCAGCCCATTAGCGATGTTCGTGGTGATGAATCTTATAAACGTTTATTGGCGCGACAGCTTTTTTATGCCCATTTTTTAAAATTATTTTCCAAGACTTTTAAAATTTTAGAACTCGTCAGTTAAATGAAAAATACAGATTCATACAGTCATTTAAGAGGCGAATCGCTTTATATTGACGACTTAAATACGCAACAAGGATGCCTTTTTGGTTTGGTATTTGATGCGCCACTTGCCCATGCCAAAATTTTAGAATTAGACTACGCTAAAGCGGAAACTATTGACGGCGTTGTCAAAATTTTTACCTACCAAGACATTCCTGGCCAAAATCAAATTGGTGGCATCATTCAAGATGAACCATTATTGGCTGAAAATGACATTCATTATTGGGGGCAACCCATTGCTTTTATTGTGGCTAAAAGTGATGCCATTGCAAAAAAAGCAAGGCAACTCATAAGCCTAAAAACCGAAGCCTTGCCGGTAATAACAACTGCTACCGAGGCTTTTAAAAAAAATGAATTTGTGTGTGCACCACGCTCTTTTAAAATGGGCAATACGGTTAATGCTTTTAAAACCTGCGATTATATTTTTGAAGCGGATACTTTTAGCAACGGTCAAGAGCATTTATATTTAGAAACACAAGGCGCTTACGCCGAATGTGGCGAAAACAGTAAAATAAAAGTAACCGCTTCAACCCAAGGACCAACGCAAGTTCAAAAAGCCATTGCAAAAGTTTTAGGAATAGGTATGCATCAAATTGAAGTGGATGTTATCAGGCTTGGCGGTGGCTTTGGCGGCAAAGAAGATCAAGCTTCGGCTTGGGCGGCGCTGGTTGCATTGGCTACAAACCACTTGCATAAACCCGTGAAATTAGTCTTAAACCGCCATGACGATATGCGTATGACCGGCAAACGCCATCCTTATGAAAGCACCTTTAAAATCGGCTTGACCAAAGATTTAAAAATTCAGGCTTTCGAAGCTACCTTTTTACAAAATGCGGGTGCTGCCGCCGATTTATCGCCTGCCATTGCCGAGCGAACTTTATTTCATGCTACCAATGCCTATTTTATAAAAAATGTCTATACTAAGGTACTTTCCTGCAAAACCAATCTGCCACCAAATACAGCTTTTAGGGGGTTTGGTGGGCCACAAGGTATGTTTGTTATTGAATCGGCAATTGCCAAAGCGGCAGAAATGCTCAATATTCCAGCCTATAAAATTCAGGAAGCTAATTTATTACAAGAAAATGATGCGTTTTCCTATGGGCAAATTGCCACACAAGTTGAGGCTAAAAACACCTGGCAAACTGCCGTAAAAGATTTTGATTTTGAAAAGGAAGTTAAATTAGTTGCCCAATTCAATTCCCATAATGATGCCCTAAAAAAAGGAATTTCGGTAATGCCAATTTGCTTTGGTATTTCGTTTACCAATACGCCCATGAACCAAGCCAGTGCGCTGGTTCACATATATCAAGATGGCAGCATTGGTTTCAGCACCGGCGCTATTGAAATGGGGCAAGGTGTCAATACCAAACTCAAGCAAATTGTTGCGCAAACTTTTGGTTTGTCTTTAAATAAAGTTCTCGTTGAAACCACCAATACCACGCGCGTGGCAAATACCTCGCCAAGTGCTGCCAGCTCTACTGCCGACCTTAACGGAAAAGCCTTGCAAATAGCCTGTATCACCCTAAAAAATCGACTATCGGTTATCGCTAAAGCGGAATTAAATACGACTGATAAAGCTATTTACTTTAAAGATCAAGCCGTTTATAACCTACAAAATAAGGAGTCTATAGCTTGGGAAACGCTAATCCAAACTGCTTTTTTAAAGCGCATTAGCCTTACTGAACAAGCCTATTATGTCACACCAATCATCAATTTTGACAAAACGGCGGAAAAGGGACAGCCGTTTGCTTATCACGTTTATGGAACTGCCATAAGCACGGTTACGGTAGATTGTTTGAGAGGTAATTATGCAATTGACAGTGTTAAAATTATACACGATTTTGGAAAAAGTATGAATCTTGATATTGATATGGGACAAGTAGAAGGCGCTTTAGCCCAAGGCATTGGCTGGATGACTTCAGAAGAACTTGTTTATGATAAAAATGGACGCTTATTATCAAATGCGCTCTCAACCTATAAAGTGCCCGATGTTTATGCAATGCCAAAAATAGTTGTGGTTAAAGCCTTAGAATCTGAGGGAAATGAAATGGCCTTATTAAAATCGAAAGCCGTTGGTGAGCCGCCTTTGATGTATGGTATCGGCACTTATTTTGCCATTCAAAATGCCATAAAAGCCTTTAATAAAAATTATTGCTTAAAATTTGACGCGCCCCTGACTCCCCAAAAGGTTTTGAAAAATTTGTATAACGCATTTAAAAATAACAGTTGACCTTAGTTTACTCGAAAAACAACCTTATAAAAGGCGCGCTTATTTACAGTATTGGCGACAGTATTGCGGCATTTATGCTGCATGATTTTAGTTTGACACGTTTGCTGGGAATGGTTTTTATTGGCGCAACATTTTACGCCTTTGAAATACCAAATTATTTTAATTGGATAGAAACCAAAACTAAAAATTTAAAGGGATTAGCCTATGTTTTAAGCAAAACAGGCTTGGCAATTGCCTATTTTAATCCCCTTTGGATTGCGCGCCACCTATTTTTTATCAAATTATTTTCGGGCGAAATTGAAAACATCCAATGGAATTTGTTAAACATTGCGTTTTTATCGTTTGCGGTAAACATTCCTATTTCTTTTTTTGCTAATTTTATCATCCAAACTAAAACTAAACTGCATGGGCGTTTTGTTGCCAGTGCTACTTTTTCTGCCTTAATGGCAATTTATTACGCTCTAAGTGAAACTATATTTGGCTCATGAATTTTTGGAACACTTTAAAAGAACAACTTTATAAACATCAAAATTTGATGTTATTGTTAGTAGTTGAGAGTTTGGGAAGTTCGCCAGGACGCCAAGGTTTTAAAATGTTGGTCATGCCAAATGGCGACTTAAAAGGCTCTATCGGTGGGGGTGTTATGGAATTTGCTATGGTTGAAGAAGCTAAAAATCAATTGTCCCAAAATAAAGAGCAAGTCTTTTTAAAACGACAAATTCACCGAGGCGTAAAATTAGAAGGCTCCGGAATGATTTGCTCTGGCGAACAAACGCTGGCCTTTATTCCGTTAAACGGAAGTCATTTGCCTACAATTGAAAAATTAATGTCCAATAAAAGGGGAACGCTCTCTTTAACTGAAAAAGGTTTGTACTACGAAAAAGAGACCTTTCAAAATCAGCTTTTCTTTTTTAAAAAATTGGCTGATAAGCAATGGATTTACAGTGAGCGCATTCAAAAAAAACCAAAACTTTACGTTATTGGTGGTGGCCATGTTGGCGCAGCAACGGCTATTTTGTGTCAGCAAATAGGTTTTGAAGTCATTTTATTTGATAATAGACTGGGGTTAAACACTTTTGAGGCGCTACCACTAAGCGTTGAAAAACACATTATAGATTATAAAAAAATAGCCGATTATATAGAAGAAGGAGCTGCTGTTTATGTTACCATTATGACTCACGGATATAAAGATGATAAAATTGCATTAGCACCACTGTTAAATAAAAATTTTAAATTCCTTGGTGTGATGGGCAGTAAATCTAAACTAAATGTGCTATTCGAAGTTTTAAAAAGTGAAGGTTTTACCGATGACCTTTTAGCAAAAGTTTACGCTCCATTAGGCTTATTTATAAAAAGCGAAACGCCCGAAGAAATTGCTATAAGTGTTGCTGCACAATTAATTAAAATTAAAAATACTAACTAAACCTAACAGGTTTTAAAAACCTGTTAGGTTTTTTCGGCTAAAACAACCGCTCTAAAAATTAGATACTGGGCGGCGATATAGGTAAGCATCACCAATAGGTTTAAGATTTCAATTGATCTATAAAACTTATTAACCGCCAATAAACTATCGGACAACATAAACAACAATGCCCCAATTAATAAAACAGCAGATGCCTTATCTTTTTGTTGTAAATTATTGATAAAACACAAAGCGCCAAAACTTGAAATTACCAGCCCGTAAACCACAACCGGAATTTTAAACGCCCCTAAATGTCCTTTTAAAACCATTAATAAACCGATTAAAAATCCAAAAAAAATTACAAAACTCAGTAGCCATTCTTTGTTATTTGGCTTTTTAAGCTGCTTTGAAACAAGTGTGATATAAAATAGGTGTGCCAGCAAAAACGAACCCAATCCCAGCATAAAATAGCTTTGTGCATCAAACAAAAGAAACACATCGCCTCCAAAAGAAAAAATTAAAGCTAACAAATACCACTTGTTTTTTTTGAGGCTTACAAAAAGATAAAGGGCTATTAACGACAATAATATGAGCGGTTTAAAAGTTGTTTTAAGCCATTCATTATCGGCAAAAATGCCAATAAGATCTAAAATTGATACCATAAAAAAGAAAGCAGTAGCAAGTGTAACGTTAGGTTTTGAGTTCATTTTAAATCAGTTTTAAATAGTCTTCTTCTGTAATTATAGGAACGCCCAAACTTAGTGCTTTTTCTTGTTTATTAGTATTCATATTTTTCATAATCAATTCGTTTTTTAGATTCTGAAAAATATATAGCGCTACCTGATTCACAATTTTTTGGATATTATAGTTTTAATTATTTTATTAGTTCAATTCATTGTTTTTATATAGATTAGCCTTAATGCCAAGTTGGTAAAATGCATTTATTACTCGTTTTTTTTAACAGTGGTTTTAACCCTTTTGACAAACTTTGTTGCATAATTTTAGAAGTTTCTAGATGACATTCTAAACAAGTACCCACCAGTAATAGTTTTTTTTGTTCTTCTAGTGTAAAAGGTCTGAAATCAGTTCGCGTTGAATAAATTTTTGTTGAATTTGTATGCTCTAAAAAAGAAATCCAAGCGTCTTCAGGAATTTGGTCGTATTTATTTGGAACATATTCGGCGTTAAATTTCCAATTACCCAAGCCCTTTTTTATTTCATACCGCAAATTGCCATTTCCATACCCCAATGCTAAAGGGTTTGAATGACAGGATTTACAATCACGCGCTTTTTTAACAGTTGTATGTGGCGAATTTGGTGCATAAATTCTATGAAATAAAATAGATGAATCTCTATTTACATTAAAACTGCCGAGGTCAATAGATAATATCATCCCAGGTATTGCAGGCATTATCTGTTTTTTAGATCTAAAATACTTGACCCCCAATGCTGGTAGAGAAGCATCAAACTCACCGGCATATTCTTTCCATTGACCTTTTACAAATTTTTTATCCAATAAATCAAATGCTTTTGTTTCATTTTTATCAAATTGTGTGTGACAACCAATACATCTTGAAGTCCATGATGAATGACAACTTGAACAACTTACTGCTTTATGAACATTATCACGAGCACAAATTGAAGATTGAGGGGGTATTTTATGTAGCGCTCCATCTTTTTTACCAATCAAAAAAGCATTGCCTAAAGTATCAATATAGGTATTTACTAAGGGATGTCCACCATTTTTTACAGCAATGATTGGTTTTTTAAAATGTTTATAATTTCTATGTAAAAACACATTTATGCTTTCGGCATCTAAAGAATCATAAGCAATTGTTTTGGGTTGATTTTTAAAATGGCAATCGGAGCATTGTATCTTTACGGCATCTTCTTCATGAAGATATTTGTTGCCATCTCCCATCACTTCCTGCGACGAATGGCAATCTATGCAAAGCATCCCTTTAGCATGATGCACATCTTCTTTAATATAACGATACACACGCGTATCATCTATAATTCGGTATTTTTTGTTTTGAATGGCCACTTTAGAATCGAGCAGGGTTTCACTCCAACCTTGATAATTAGTAGAAATGCGACTAGAACGACTATGACAACCAAAACAATGAGTATCATTAATAAGAACACTTGTTGAAGGATGTATTTTTGGCAGTTTGGTTTTGGAGGAATTTAAATAAACACTTAGTGCTTTTTGAGCTTCAATGCTATAATTTAAATGACAGGCATTGCAGCCACCGCCTCTACTCAATTCGGTTATTGGTCCTAAAGTATCTTTTTTTGAACCCAGATGACAATTGGCGCATAAATCTCTAATATGTTTATCAGATGGTGAATTTTTTAGGGCATTTATATGGTATTGATTATTAGGTGAAACCGCTTCGCCAAAAATATATTTATCAACTGCAATGATTCCACTATTGGTGGTCATTATTGAATTTTTTATTTTGGATAATTCGCTTGCATGACATTTGCCACAAGTTTTTTCGGCATCAATTAAATTTCCGGGAATCACTACCATATTGGTGTGAGCTTCAACTTTGTTGAATGATTTTCCATTGCCTAAATGGCAACTTATACAACCAATTGATTCAGGGTTATGATAAACTGAAAAACCAGTTGTATTTGTATGACATTGCAAACAAGATTCTTTACTTATATCACTTAAATTTTTATAATTATTTTGATATTTAGAAGTTTCATCCGAAAAGAAAATTACCTTAAAAACGTAGAAACTCACAATAAATATTGTGAATAAAAAAGCTAAAACAATTAATAAATTTTTTTTCATTAAAAACTTTTTCCTTCGAATTTACAAATATATAACATTTGAAAATGGGCTTTAAATTAAAAAAGTTAATGCAACTTATGTTACATATCATATTCTAATACATTGTTAAACATATTAATAAATAATTAACCTGCATTTTCTATAAATGATATTTATCATAATCATAGGATAAAGACAGGCTTATCTTTACATAAGAAAAATTTATCAAAAAATTATGACTACATCAAGAAGAACATTTATTAAAATTTCTGCCTTAGGGTTAGGTGGTGTAGCTGCTTCAACTTCGGTGTTAAAGGTATTTGGTGCTAATACATTTATGGGCGATTTCGTTCAAAAAAAAACGGCTAAACGCTTAAAAAGAACAGCTACATATTGTGAAGTTTGCTTTTGGAAATGTGCCGAATGGGCTTATAGTAATGATAATGGTGAAATTATTAAATTAATAGGAAACGATATCGACCCACATTGCAATGGTCGTCTTTGCCCTAGGGGTACTGGCGGAGTAGGAATGCTTAACGATGAAGACCGTTTAAAAACACCCTTAATAAGAACAACGGTAAATGGCGAACAAACTTATAGAGAGGCTACTTGGCAAGAAGCATTAGATTTAATCGCTTCTAAAATGAAAACCGTAAAAGAAAAATATGGTGCAGAAAGTTTTGCGTTATTTAAACATGGCTCACCGGGAAGCCACTTAGAACATTTGTTTAAAGCTTATGGCTCTGATACCATTGCCGAACCAGCTTATGCACAATGTCGTGGACCAAGAGAAACAGGTTTTGCGCTAACTTTTGGTGCTTGGATTGGGTCACCTGAACCAACCGATATTAGAGATACCAAATGTTTAGTTTTAATAGGTTCTCATATTGGCGAAAATATGCATAATTCTCAAGTTCAGGAAATGTCTGACGCCATTGATAATGGGGCTACTATAATTACTGTAGATCCACGTTTATCAACAGCCGCCAGCAAATCAAAACATTGGTTAGCTATTAAACCCGGAACGGATATCGCCTTATTATTAGCTTGGATGAATGTTATTATTAATGAAAATTTATACAATAAAGATTATATTGAAAAATACACATTTGGTTTTGATAAATTAAAAGAACACGTTAAAGAATTTACCCCTGAATGGGCCTATGGCATTACAACTATTAAACCCGAAGAGATAAGAAAAACAGCTAGAATAATGGCAAATGCCGCACCAGCGGTTATTGTTCATCCGGGACGCCATGTGGTTTGGTATGGTGATGATTCTCAAAGAGAACGTGCCATTGCCATACTTAATGGTCTTTTGGGGTCTTGGGGCAAACGAGGTGGATTTTATTTGAATGAAAGCGTTTCACTACCAAAATTTCCACATCCCGATTATCCAAAACCAAAATGGGGCTGGGAAGCATTAGGTAGAAAATATCCCTATGCCGAAATGGGAATAACTTCTGAATTAATAAAAGCAAGTATTCCAAATAAAGAGAATGAATTTCCTATAAAAGCCTGGATTGTAGCAGGTACAAATTTAATAAATACCGTTCCTCAAAGAGAAGAAATTATCAAGGCTATTGATTCATTAGAATTTATTGCTGTAATAGATACCATGCCGATGGAAATTACGGGGTATGCTGATGTTATATTACCCGAATGTACCTATTTAGAACGATATGATGGTATTAGGTCAGCAACTTTTAGAGAACCATCCATTGCTTTGCGACAACCTATAGTTCAACCAAAATACAACAGCAAACCAGCTTGGTGGATTAGCAAAGAACTGGGTATGCGTTTAAACCTACAAGATTATTATAATTATAATGATTATGAAGAGGTTATAAAATGGCAATTAGAAAAATTAGGTACTTCACTAGAAGAAATGATACAAGTGGGTGTCAAAAAATTTGATAGGCAAACACCACTTTATATTGCAGATGGAGATGAATACAAATTCGATACTCCTAGTGGCAAAATAGAATTTTATTCTGATGATTTAGCCTCTAAAGGTTTTGACCCTATGCCTATTTATAAATTACATCCCGAACCACCTCAAGGTTATTTTAGATTAAACTATGGACGTTCGCCAATGCATACCTTTAGCCGTACCATTAACAACCCCTATTTAAATGCTTTAAAATCAGAAAATAAACTTTGGGTTAATCCTAAGATTGCCAATATAATTGGCATAAAAAACGAACAAGAAGTATGGCTTGAAAATCAAGATGGAATCTTATCAACTTTTTCAATAAAAGTGAGAGTAACCGAAAGAATTGGATGGGATTCTGTATATATGTATCACGGTTTTGGTCATAATGATAAAAAATTATCAAGAGCTTACGGAAAGGGCATTAGTGATACCCAAATGATTTCTAATGTAGCAGTCGACCCACTTATGGGTGGTACCGGATTACGAGGAAATTTTGTAAAAATATTAACCGAAGATCCACATAAAAATTAGAACTATGAGGTATGCAATGGTAATAGACACATTGAAATGTGTTGGATGTAGTGATTGTGTAGTTGCTTGTCAAACAGAAAATAACGTACCTATTGGGTACTGTAGAGATTGGATTACAGAAACCGTAGATGGTTCCTATCCAAAAGTTGATATAGAATTAAAATCAGAACGTTGCAATCATTGCAATAATGCACCCTGTGTGCGTTGTTGCCCAACTGGTGCAAGCCATATTGTAGAAGGCGGAATTGTGCTTGTAACAGCAGATGAATGTATTGGTTGTGGCGCTTGTATAGAATCTTGCCCTTATGATGCTAGATACCAACATCCTGATGGATATGTTGATAAATGTACTTTTTGTCATCACAGAATTGAGAAAGGTGAACTACCAGCTTGTGTTTCAGTATGCCCTACTAAATGTATGTGTTTTGGCGATTTAGACGACCCTAATAGTCAAGTTTCTAACCTTTTAAAAGAAAGAAAATATAAAGTGCTGGCACCAGAAGCAGGTACAAGTCCAAATATTTATTATCTAATAAAATAAATCAATTATTATGCAAGAAGAAATTTTCATCAGTGGCAGGCATTTACCAAAAATAGACCCTTTTTTAGAAATCTGGCATTGGCAAATATCCACCTATCTTTTTTTAGGCGGACTCTCGGCCGGCATCCTATTTTTTGCAGCGCTTTTCTATTTATTGGGAAAAGAAAATGATATGAAAGCAACCATTAAAACGGCAACCATAATCGCCCCCTTAGCTTTAATTATTGGGCTAGGCACATTGTTCATAGATTTAAGTCATAAACTTTATTTTTGGAGGTTATATACCACAGTGAGAATAACATCACCTATGTCTTGGGGCGCATGGGTATTACTCTTAATAACCCCCTTGTCTATTTTATGGGTATTAAGTTATTCAACCGAAATATTTCCAAGTTTAAATTTAAAATTTAGTTGGCTAAAAAACTTTCAATCTTTTTTAATTAAGAACAGAAAATTAATGGCTATCGCTTTAATTCCTTTATCAATAATATTAGGTGTATATACTGGTATTTTACTTTCTGCTTTTAATGCAAGACCCCTTTGGAACAACGCCATTTTGGGTCCCTTATTTTTAACATCCGGATTATCTACTGGCGCTGCATCAATATTGCTGTTTTCTAAGAGTCATTTTGAGAGAAAAATAATGAGCAAAATTGATTTAGCTCTTATATTTATTGAACTATTTTTAATAACCCATATGTTAATGGGAATGTATGCCGGATCGCAAGTTCAGCTTGAGGCTATGCAAATATTGGTAAGTGGTGATTATACAGTTATGTTTTTTGTGTTTGTCATTATTTTAGGCTTACTAATTCCAGCTGTATTAGAATTAACCGAATTAATAGGCTTTAAAGTGCCAATTATTATTCCGAGCCTTTTAGTTTTAATGGGAGGCCTCATTTTTAGAATTGTGATGATAAATGCCGGACAATTGACAAGATATTTATATTAAAAAACTCAGAACATGGAAAATAAAGTTAAAAATAAACACGTGTATTGGAACCCCTATTTTGGCGGCTTTATGCTAGGACTGCTTTTAATTTTCACATTTTATATTACCGGCCGTGGATTAGGAGCAAGTGGCGCATTTAAAAGCACTGTTGTTACATTTGTTGATGATGTAGCTCCCACACATGCTTCAAAAAACGCCTATTACGAACAATTTATCATTAATGGAAAATCTCCTTTAAATACTTGGTTAGTATTTGAAACGCTTGGCGTTTTAATAGGCGGATTTTTATCAGGAGCACTAGGTGGTAGATTAAAATTATATATTCAGCATGCCCCCAATATAACATCAAAAAAACGATTATTCGTAGCCCTATTAGGAGGCTTGTTTTTTGGTTTTGGCGCTCAACTAGCAAGGGGTTGCACAAGTGGCGCCGCATTAAGTGGAATGGCTGTTTTATCAACTGGTGGTTTTGTTACAATGCTCGCCATATTTGGAAGCGCTTATGCATTTGCTTATTTCTTTAGAAAAAATTGGATTTAATAATTAAAAAAATAAATTATGGGACCTTTAATTCCGAACGGTATAATTCCTCCAGAATGGGATTTTGTTATTGCTTTACTAATAGGTATCATATTTGGATATGTGCTAGAAGCCTCAGGATTTTCATCATCAAGAAAACTTGCTGGTGTATTTTATGGCTATGATTTTGTTGTATTAAAAGTGTTTTTCACGGCTGCTGTTGTAGCTGTAATCGGCATTTATTACTTAGATTATTTGGGCTTTATTGATATTTCTAAATTATACATACATCCAACCTATTTATGGGCAGCCATTGTAGGTGGTATTGTGATGGGTTTAGGTTTTATTTTAGGCGGCTTTTGCCCCGGAACCAGCTTATGCGCAGTTGCCATTGGTAAAATTGATGCAATGGCTTATGGCGTTGGCATTTTGATCGGTGTATTTATTTTCTCTGAATTTTTCTCTTTTATCCAACCATTATTTGATGGTTCCAATTATGGCGCAATCACTTTGGTAGATACCTTAGGCATCTCTCCCTATTGGTTTATCTTTTTGTTTTCTTTAGTGGCTATTATTGCCTTTGTAATTTCAGATTTAGTTAGAAAAAAAGTTAAAAAAATATTCTATTAAAATTTAAGATTATGTCTAAAACCTATAAATATAAAAAGATTATCATTCGCAGAAGGTATCGAATTCTTGCAGCCATTTTAATTATTTTATCTGGCGGATTGGTTCTGCTTCCAAAATATCAAAAAAATGTAGGAATTAAACCTGAAACATTTTTGTTAAACCTAATGAGCCCTGAACGCTATATTAGCACTGACTTTTTAGCAAATAGCCTTATATCTAAAGACCCCTCTATTTTATTAATTGATGTCCGATCGGCTAAAGAATACAGTGATTTTTCATTGCCTAATGCAACTAATATTCCATTATCAACTATTTTAAAACCTGATAATGAAACTTATTTAGATCAAGATGGGTATAAAGTTATTTTTTATTCTAATGATAACTTTTTTGCAGACCAAGCTTGGTTAATAGCTAAACGCTTTGGATATAACAATATTTTTGTTTTAAAAGGAGGCTTAAATGCATGGTTTAATACCATTTTAAACCCTGAGATGCCCAAAACTTCAGACTCTGAGCTAGAATTTCAAAAATACAACACCAGAAAAGCCGCGGCCATGTTTTTTGGTATCGGTGCGGTTAATACTTTAAACTCAAATGCTGCTACACCAAACATAGCTCCCAAAAAAATTATACTAACAAAAACAAAAAAGAAAACTACAGGTGGTGGTTGCTAATTAAACTTTTACTGTTATGAAAAAAGAATTAGAAAGAACACAAAATATATCCATTTCGGCAATAATTTTTATCTTATTGATAATTATAGGCGTTTTGAGTTTTAAAAAACCTGTAAATGTTTTTAATAAAGACAAAAACCTGCCAATTACACCTATTGAAAAACAAGATTTTATAATAAACAAATCGGCTTTAGATTCATTAAAATCAGATTTGGCTTTAGTCGATTTAAGGGCTTCACACGAATTCGATCGTGGCTCATTGGCAAATGCCATAAACATTTATACCCCCAATCTGTTAGATAAAAATGCTAAAGAACAACTAGAAGATTTTACAAAACGTAATAAAATAATTGTTCTATTTGGCTCCGATCCTAATCAAGCCAATGGTGCTTGGTTATTTTTAACACAACTTGGTTACAAAAATGTAAAAATTTTATGCGCATCATTAGCTTATGATTCTCAAAATAAATTGATTGTTTCTGACTTTCAACTAGAAAAACCAGACCGAGACTATGCTAGTTTTATGGCAAAAGTGAAACCTGCAAACGGAACTCAAATTAATATAGAAACCAAAAAAAAGACCATCCAGTTTACTAAAACTAAAAAGAAAAAAACCGGAGGTGGCTGCTAATAGGGTTACTTAAAAAGATTTTTTTTTAGCTGATTATTTCACCCATCAAACTTTTAGAATTGCTTAAAGCGTCAACAAATAAAAATGCTTTTTATAAAGTAGTGTTTATCTTATACTAAACTATTCAATCATTTTTAAATAGTCATCTTCTGTAATTATGGGAACACCTAAACTTAGTGCTTTTTCTTGTTTGCTAGGTCCCATATTATCGCCAGCTATAATATAATTTGTATTTTTAGAAATGCTACTACTAATTTTTCCACCATTATCTTCAATAGACTTTTTTAACCCATTTCTGTCAAATTTTTCAAAAACACCCGAAACCACAAAGGTCAGTCCAATAAGTTTTTCGGTTTCATGTTCTCTTGATTTTTGCGTTAATTCGAGTTGCAGCCCTAGATATTTAAATTTATTGATAATTTGAATATTGCTTAAATCATTAAAAAAATCAATGATGCTTTTGGCAATTACCTCGCCAATTTCATCAACATTTGTCAAATTTTCATAGCTTGCGCACATCAAATTGTCGATATTTTTATAATGCTTAGCCAGTTTTTTAGCAACGGTTTCTCCTACAAAACGAATTCCCAAAGCAAATAAAACTTTTTCAAAAGGCATTTGTTTTGAAGCTTCGATGCCTTTAATGATATTTTCAGCCGATTTCTCAGCCATCCGCTCAAGCGGGATAATTTGCGAAGCTTTTAAATCATATAAGTCGGCATAATTTAAAATCAGCCCGTTTTTAAAGAGCAACTCCACAGTTTCTGCGCCCATTCCGTCAATATTCATCGCCTTTCGGCTGATAAAATGCTGAATGCGACCCGTAATTTGAGGTGGACAACCGTATTCATTCGGACAGAAATGCTTGGCATCGCCTTCGGTTCGAATTAATTTTGTGTGGCAATCGGGGCAATGGGTGATGTAAGCGGTTGGCAAAGAATTTTTAGGGCGTTTTTTTAAGTCAACACCTACAATTTTTGGGATTATTTCGCCTCCTTTTTCAACAAAAACCGTATCGCCAACGCGAATATCAAATTTTGCTATTTGATCGGCATTGTGCAAACTCGCCCTTTTTACAATGGTTCCGGCCAACTGAACGGGTTCTAAGTTTGCTACGGGTGTTATTGCGCCGGTGCGTCCAACTTGATAAGAAATTTCCTTTAATACCGTCAAAACTTGTTCGGCTTGAAACTTATAAGCAATTGCCCAACGGGGAATTTTAGCCGTAAATCCGAGTTCTTCTTGTTGCTGCAAGGAATTTACTTTAATAACCACGCCATCAGTTTCGTAAGGAAGTTCATGGCGCTTTTTATCCCAAACATTAATAAACTCAAAAACCTCATCTATATTTTTACAAATTTTAAGGGTATTTGGAATTTTAAAACCCGCTTTTTTGGCTAGTTCTAAAGCTTTAAAATGCGTGTCAACTGGCAACTTACTGCCTATTACTTGATAAAACAAACAATCTAAAGGGCGCTTTGCAACTTCGGCACTATCCTGCAATTTCAAGCTTCCACTCGCGGTATTTCGCGGATTGCTATAAGCATCTTCGCCTGATTCAAGGCGTTCTTCATTCATTTTATTAAATCCGTCAAGCGGAATAATAATTTCACCTCTAATTTCAAATTCATCTGTAAAATTTTGATTTATAACCAATGGGATTGATTTTATGGTGCGCACATTTGCAGTGATTTCATCGCCTTGAACACCATCGCCACGAGTCTCGGCACGCACTAATTGTCCGTTTTGGTAAACCAAATTAATTGAAGCGCCATCGTATTTTAATTCACACGTGTAAAGCACTTTAGCTTCTATAACTTTAGCAATTCTATTCTCCCACTCTTTTAAATCGTCAAATGAATAGGAATTTGCTAGCGAATACATACGGCTTTTATGAACAACGGTGTTAAAATTTTTGGTTACAAAACCACCAACCCTTTGTGTTGGAGAATTCACATCAAAAAATTGCGGGTTTTCGGTTTCAAGTTTTTCTAAGGTCTTTAGTTTTAAATCGAATTCATAATCGGAAATAGTAGCTTGATCTAAAACATAATAATTGTAATTGTGCTGCCTGAGTTCAGCCCTTAACGCGCGGATTTTTTGTTCAATTGTTTCTAACATATTCAAAATTTCAAGGCTAAAAGTACTGCTTTTTTTAAAATTAATAACTTGTGGTATTGGTGATTTTAAAACAAAAAAAGCCCGAAGCAAAATTTTGCTTCGGGCTTGATATGATCACTTTTGGCTAATAATACGTAAATTTAGATACTTGCGAAATGTATCGCGATAAGCGCATCACCTGGTGACTGTAACCGTATTCATTATCATACCAAACATAGAGCACCACGTCATGACCCTCGGGCGTAACAATGGTGGCATGGCTATCAAATATCGCTGGTGCTGAAGTTCCAATTATATCAGATGACACCAATTCATTGCTCAAAGAGTATTTAATTTGTTCTACCAAATTTCCTTCTAAAGCATACTTTTTCATAATGGCATTTAGCGCTTCCTTAGTGGTTTTGGTTTTTAAATGGAGATTTAAAATCGCTAAAGAGCCGTTGGGAACGGGAACACGAATGGCATTTGAGGTGAGTTTTCCCTCAAGTGTGGGTAACGCTTTTGCAACGGCACTGCCCGCACCTGTTTCGGTAATGACCATATTTAATGCAGCAGCGCGACCTCTACGGTACTTTTTATGAAAATTATCGACTAGATTTTGGTCGTTTGTATAGGCGTGAATGGTTTCTAAATGTCCATTATTAATTCCAAAATTATCTTCAATAACGCTTAAAACGGGCGTGATGGCGTTGGTTGTGCAGGAAGCTGCAGAATAAATATGGGTGGTATTTGGATCGTAATCGGTTTGGTTAACGCCATAAACAATATTCGGTACATTTTTTCCAGGCGCAGTTAATAAAACTTTGTCTATTCCCTTTGCTTTTAAATGCCTTCCCAAAGTAACATCATCTCTAAAAGCTCCAGTATTATCAATGACTAAGGCGTTGTGGATGCCGTATTTGGTATAATCAATAGATTCGGGATTATTTGCCGAAATCATATAAACGGTTGTGCCATTAATAATTAAAGCTTGGCGTTCAAAGTCGGGAATAACGGAGCCTAAAAAATCACCGTGAACGGAATCATTTCGCAAGAGTGCGGCACGTTTTTCTAAAAAAATGGGGGAATTATCATCTCTGGTAACGATGGCTCGCAAGCGCATTTGACGACCTTTTCCCATTTTGCTCATAAGCTCTCTTGCAAGCAAACGTCCAATTCTGCCAAAGCCATATAATACAATATCTTTAGGCGCATTGCCAGAATCTTTTTCGGCTTTGCCGAGCTTTGATTTTACAAAATTCAATTTGTCTTTACATAAATTTCCTTCTAAAAGGCATTCATAAGCTAACTTGCCAATATCTAATTTTGAAGCAGGCAATTCGAGATTAGAAATGGCTTTAGCAATTTCTAAACAATCATAAATAGAAATTGGTTTTTCTACAAAAGCAGCGGCATATTCTAAAAGGTTTAAAATTTCGCTTACATTTCGGTCAATTAGTTGGTTTCGAAATAAGACTAATTCGATGGTTTTGTCGTACCATAAATCGCCTATTATTTTAATAAATTCAATGGTCGCTCGCCTTCTATCAGTTTGAATAGCAAGCTCTTGTTCGTAATTTTGTTGTAGTGGCATGATGAGTTGTGTTGTTAGTTGAGTTGCTAACAAAAGTACTAAATTTAGGGTAATATTTAAAAAAAAGACCGCTAAAATTAGCGGTCTTCTCAATTATAATAATTAACCAAATCAATCTAACCTTATCGAAACATAACCTATTCTTCCTTGTTGGTTGAGTATTTGCAAGGTTACGTAATCTTTATTTTCATTATTTTTTAAAAGCAAACTCAACTCACTGGCACTAAAAATTTTAACTTCATTAACTGCTAAAATGATGTCATTATTTCTCAAGCCCTTATCTATTAATTCTTTATTTGTTAGCTTGCTAATTTTAACGCCAAAATCTATATTGAATTTAGATTTTTCACTTGCCGTAAGCACTTTTGTTTCGCCGATATAATAATTTACATAATCATCTTTTGAAATACTTTCTTTTCCGAAACGATTTTTAAGCGTTACCGGAATTGTTTTTTTAACACCCGCCCTGATAAAAGTTACAGAAATTTTATCGCCCGGACGTTTTGAACCCAAAAATCCTGATAAATCGGCATATTTTTTAATTTCAACTTCATCCATTTTAATGATGACATCATCCTTTTTTAAGCCTGCTTTTAGTGCCGCACTTTCATCCAAGACATTGACAATAATTACACCTTCGGTATTTGGAATCTCATAAATTTTAGCCTTATCAGCATCTAAATCATCAACATTAACACCTAAATAAGCGCGTTGCACATTGCCAAAAAGCATCATATCCTCAATAACTTTTTTAGCAATATTTGATGGAACTGCAAACGAATAGCCCATATAAGAACCTGTAATCGATTCAATTGCCGAGTTTATTCCAATAAGCTCTCCGCGTGTATTTACCAATGCACCGCCACTATTTCCTGGATTTACAACGGCATCGGTTTGAATAAATGATTCAATTGCGCGATTATTTTTGTTGATATTGATATTTCTTCCTTTGGCGCTAATAATTCCGGCCGTAACTGTTGAAGATAAATTGAACGGATTGCCAACGGCCAAAACCCACTCGCCTACCTTAATGTTATTGGAGTTTCCAAATGGGATATAAGGCAAATTGGTTGCCTCAATTTTTACAAGTGCTATATCAGTATTTGGGTCAGCTCCAATAAGGGTCGCGGTAAATTTGCGTTGGTCATTTAGAGTGATTTCTAGTGTTTTGGCATGGTCAATCACATGGTTGTTGGTAATGATGTAGCCATCTTTCGAAATAATAACGCCCGAGCCTGTGCCTACTTGTTTCAATTCTCGCGTGCCGCTACCGCCATAAAAAAATGAGGAAAAAGGATCTTGAACTTCTTGAACGGATACATTCTTAACGTGAACAACAGCTGCTAAAGTAGCATCGGCAGCAACTGTAAAATCAGTGTTTTCGGCAGGTATGGCATAATTTACCAATCTTGAAGTTAGATTACTTTGTGAAGAAGTAAGCATCGGGTCTTGAACCTGCTTATTTTTTTCAAAAAACAATTTGTACCCTCCTAAAGTTAGGATTCCGCTAAAAGCAGAAATTAAAAATAACGTGCTAATTTTTTTCATCTTAAATTTAATTTTTAAATCAACGCTCAAAATTAATCATTAAATTGATTGTTAAATTCTGTTTAACATTGCCTTAACGCTGTTTTAACTGGTTTTTAACAAAAAAATACTTTGCAAAATATCATTACATTTGCAAGCTAAAATCAATTCATTTATGAAGCTGACTTTTTACAAATATCAAGGTGTAGGAAATGACTTTATCATCATTGACAACCGATTAAAGTTTTTTGACTCATCGCAAATTAACCTTATTAATCGTTTATGTGACAGGCGTTTTGGCATTGGAGCCGATGGCTTAATTTGTCTTGAAAACATAAAAGGCTTTGATTTTAAAATGGTTTATTTTAATGCCGATGGCAATGAAAGCACTATGTGTGGCAATGGTGGACGGTGTATTGTTGCCTTTGCCAAATTTTTAAATTTGATAAAAGATAAGGCTCATTTTACGGCTATTGATGGTGAACATTGGGCGCAAATTTCCGATGAAACCGTAAGCTTGCAAATGCAAAATGTTAGCGATATAATCCTTAAAGATGAAACTGTTTTTTTAAACACAGGTTCGCCACACCACATTGCCTATCATACGGAAATTGACCTAATTGACGTTAAAAAAGAAGGCCATGACCTTAGATATGGCGCGCCCTATTACGAAGAAGGAGCCAATATTAATTTTGTTGAACAATTAAACAAAAATACTTTTAAAGTTAGAACTTACGAACGCGGTGTTGAAGATGAAACGCTCAGTTGTGGCACGGGAGTTACGGCCGTTGCCATTGCGAGTCATAAAACAAAAAAAACGGCTGATTCGGCTATTAATTTACAAACTAAAGGCGGACTTTTAAAAGTTAGTTTTAGAGAAAAAGACGGCATTTATACAGAAGTGGTTTTAGAAGGACCTGCCGTTCAAGTTTTTAAAGGATTTATTGAAATTTAATGAAAATATTAAAAGGAACAAGCGTTTATTTACGCGCCATTGAACCAAAGGATTTAGATTTTCTTTTTGAAATAGAAAATGATGAAGACCTTTGGGAAGTGAGTGGCACACAAACCCCTTATTCTAAATTTGTGCTTAAACAATATTTAGAACAAGCTCACTTAGACATTTATCAAGCCAAACAATTGCGCCTTGTTATTGCCAAAATTGATACTAATTTACCCATTGGTTTAATTGATTTATTTGATTTTGATCCGCAACACAAACGCGTGGGAATGGGGATTGTTATCACTGCCGAAAATCAAGGTCAAGGTTTTGCAAAAGAATCAATTGAACTACTTATAAACTATTGTTTTAACCTCTTGCAAATGCATCAAATTTACTGCAATATTTTAGAAGATAACACAAAAAGTAGAACGCTATTTAAACAACTAGGATTTGTAGAAATCGGCTTAAAAAAAGACTGGAATTTCTATAAAAATAACTTTAAAAATGAAATCCTTTTACAACGCATCAACAAATGAAACTAAATTATAGCCTTCAAAATAAGCTTTCAAAATCAGAACTAAAAAAAGGTAAAATACTCATCGCCCTTTTGTTTGTAGTCTATTTTTTGATGGGCTACCATTTAATTTTTAGCGACAACGTTAAAGAATCGGGCTATTTACTCATTCCTCACAACAGCAGCTTTGAAAGTATCTCTGATTCAATAAAACCTTTTCTAAAAGATGTAAGTTCCTTCAATCGCACTGCAAAATTAAGAGCTTATTCAAATAAAATACGCTCGGGTAGGTATTCAATTGAAAAAGGGATGAGCAACAATGCCATAATAACTAAACTAAAAGGTGGGCATCAAGAGGCGCTAACCTTTATCTTTAACAACGAAAATAGTTTAGAATTGTTGGCGGGAACCATTGCTTCTAAAATTGAACCCGATTCGGTTACCGTATTAAAAGCTTTACGCGACAGCCTTTTTTTAGAGGCACACCAACTTAACCAAGTTAATGTTTTAAGTATTTTTATTCCGAATAGTTATGATATTTATTGGAATAGTTCCGCCGAGAAGTTTAGAGATAAAATGTTTGAGGAATATCAAAAATTTTGGCAAACCGACAATAGGATGGCAAAAGCAAACGCTTTGCAATTAAATCCCACACAAGTTTATACCTTGGCATCAATTGTTCAAAAAGAAACGGCTACCATTAAAGAACGTCCTATTGTTGCGGGTTTATATCTTAACCGCTTAAAAAAAGGCTGGCCACTTCAAGCCGACCCAACCATCATTTTTGCACTCAAGCAATCTTTTAAAAATGACACCATAATAAAACGAGTTTTTAAGAAAGACTTATTGATAAAATCGGCATTTAACACCTATTCAAATACCGGACTACCTCCCGGACCCATTGCAATGCCCGATGTTTCGAGTATCGATGCCGTTTTAAATCCGGCAAAACACAACTATTTATTTATGTGTGCCAGCACGGTGAATTTTGGTTCTCATGAGTTTGCCGAAGACCTTAAACACCATCTTATAAATGCGGAGAAATATCAAAAATGGATTGATAAACAAGGCGTTAAAAGGTAATTTTAATATTTGTGAATGATAAAAATAGCGGGTCTTTTTTGCAGATGAGGATTTTGTTTTTTCCAATCATTCACGCAATAAGTTCTAATATACTCTGTAGGTAAGGTTATATCTGCTGCAACGCACAAAAAGGTATCCCCCGATAAAACCTGCAAGAGGTGGCTGAATAATTTGTCGTTGCGATAAGGGGTTTCTATAACTATTTGCGATTGGTTTTGGTCTTTTGACCATTTTTCGAGTGCTTTGATTTTATTTTTACGCTCGTCTAACGCGATAGGTAAATAGCCATTAAAGGCAAAATTTTGCCCGTTAAATCCACTGCTCATCATGGCTAGCAAAATTGAAGAAGGGCCAACTAATGGCACGACCTGAATTCCTTTTTGATGGGCTAATTTCACCATATTTGCGCCTGGATCGGCAATGGCAGGATTGCCAGCTTCTGATAAAAGTCCAACATTAACACCTGTTAAACAAATATCTAAATAATGTTGGGTATCAATTTCGGAAGTAAATTTATCAATTAATTTGATTGTAAGGCTTGGCTGAAGTTTTAAAGGTGTTATTTTTTTTATAAAATGCCGTGCCGATTTTTCGTTTTCAACAATATAATAATCAACTTGCTCAATCACCTTTTTAACAGACAACGGCAGCACTTCTAAAGGCTCATTATCGCCTAAAGTAGTGGGAATTAAATAGAGTTTACCCTTTTCGGTTTTCATTTAATTGTGTGGCTAATTTGGTAGTGGCTTTATTTAAAATATTGTAAACTTGTTCAAATTGAAAAACACCGCCTGAATAAGGATCGGGCACGTCTAAATTTTCGTTTGGAAATAAAACATTCAATAAAAGTTTTACTTTTTGCTTGGCTATATCATTTGGTGCAATCGCTAGAATGTTTTTATAATTCTCTAAATCCATTGCAAAAATATAATCAAAATTATCGAAATCATCAATCG